>JBEOKA010000257.1:0-32595 GCA_040275325.1 Myxococcaceae bacterium
CGTCACCTGCGTCGTGTAGGGCATCACGTTTGCGGCGCGAACCTGGAAGTCGAAGTCCTCAAAGAAGTCGTTGTTGGTGTTCTGCGACAACGAGGCGGCGCGGAGCGAAAGCGCGATGTTGTACCGCTGACCCTCCTGCAGCGAGTTCAGCGCCGGCTTCACCCGCAGCACCGTCGGGCTCATGAACGTGCCCTCTGCGGGCACGTCGACGCCGCCGACGCCGCCGACGGAGAGGTTCGTGAGCACCCACGGCCGCGCCGGCGAGCCCTGAAGCGTGCCGGTGAAGAGCGGCATCGAGAACGTGAACTGAAGGTCTTCGCCAGCAGGAATCTCGCCATCGACGATGTTCGAGGCGACCAGGCGCAGGCCGACGCTGCTGTAGGTGATGAAGGCGCGCGCGGCCTGGCCGGGGAACACGGTGAGGAAGCTGGTCGCCGTACCGTAGTCGGCCTGCATGTCGCCGTTCTCGTCGTACCACTGCGCATACACGGTGTGGTTGGCGCCTGAGGGGCGCGTGGCCAGGCCCGAGAGCGTGAAGGCGCCATCGGCGCCCGTCTGCGCCGTCACCACCGACTCACCCAAGTTGCGCTGGTCGACGTAGACCGTGGCATTGGCCGCCGGGCGGCCGTTGGGCAGAAACACGAAGCCCGTCACCGAGCCCGTCGTCGGGTACATCTCGAGCGAGAACGACGAGATGCTCCCCTCGAGCGGCGAGTTGCCCGCGCTCCCCGAGATGGAGGCGGTCGTGCGCGTGCGCAGGTAGCCCATCTTCTCGAAGATGAACGTATAGGAGCTGCTGACCGCGACGTTCTCGAGCTTGAACGTGCCATCGGCTGCCGAGGTGAGCGCCGCGTCAGAACCGAGCACCTTCACGCTCACACCTTCGAGCGGGTTCTGGGTCGCGATGTCGACGACTCGCCCGTAGATGGAGCCCTTCGGCGACACGGGCTTCTGCGTCTGGTCGTACTGCATGGGGCCGGTGGGCGTCGGCGTCGTATTCCCGCCACAAGCGGCGAGCCACGAGGCGGCCGCGAGGGCTGCGAGGACCTTCTTCATTGTGAGTTTCCCCTTTTTGAGTGCTTCGGCGGTGGGTGCCAAAGGCGGGCGCGACTGTAGTCATGCGCGTGCCCACGTCCACTCCCAAGCAGACGATGATCAGCCCTGTGGGTTGACGGGAGTCATTGTGGGCGTGTCGGTGCGGCCGATGGCGTGGTCGAAGCCCAGCCAGCCGACGCTCAACATCACCTCACCGCGGCCAACGAAGTTTCGACCGGGGAAGACGTCGGCGCCGATGCGCGCCATCGCAGCGATGGTGAACTCCGAGACGCGCAGGTGCAGCCCCAGGCCCGCCCGCTGCGGCAACCGCGGAGCGCCCTGCTGACGCAGGAACACCTCGAGGCCCGTCTGCAGCGAGAGGTCGACCGAGAAGACGGGGCCTCCGAGGCTGAGGGCGAGGCTCGCGTGCGGCCCGATGCCGAGGTCGAACGCAGCGCGGTCGGGCACGATGAAGGCCGCTCCTCCGAGGGACACCGAGGTCGTCGCGAAGCCCGTTTGCGTCACCTGCCACACGCGCGCGCCGCGCAGCTCGGCGTCACGGTCGGTGAAGCCGACGACGCCCTCGAAGGTGAGGCCCGCGCGCGGGTTGCCCGTGTCGGTGCGCAGCACGCCCACGCCGAACGAACGCGTTCCCACGAACGCCTCCACGCGCGTCTCGGGCACCAGACGGCCACGCGCCGACAACCAGCCGGCCTCGGCGCTCGAGGTCGCCGCCGTGAAGCTGATCAGGCTGATCAACGCGCGCCTCATCGAACCTCCACGAGGCTCGAGGGCACGGCGCGCAGCCCCGGCTCTCCCACCGCCGCGGGGCTTGCGAGCGCCGAAGCGAGGAACGCCGTCATCGCCTGCACCACGCGCCCGTGCGCGACCGCGAGGTCGAGCGCGACAGGGCAGCCCTTCTTCTCGTCTTCGGCCTGGGAGTCGGTGAACTGGTAGTGCGTCACCTGCTCGAGCACCACGAGCGCGCTCGGCGCGGGCACGATGGCCCAGCCTTCACGAACCTGCGCCTCCTTCGCCTGACAGTCGCCCTGGCCTGCGAGGTACATCGTGGGAATGGTGAGGCCAGGAACCTTCGCGTTGTCGGCCGTGTCCTGAAAGCTCGCTTGCACGACCGCCGCCTGAAAGCCGCCCTGGAGCGCCAGCTTCATGGCCACCACACCACCCAGGCTGTGCCCGGCCACCGCCACACGTGCCGGGTCGACGAGCCCTTCGAGCGCGCTTGCGGCTTCACCGTTCAGCAACGCCTGGCGCGCGGCCTGCCCGTGGTCGATGGAGAAGAAGGCGAGGTCGAGCTGGTGCCGCGGGAAGGCGACGACGTAGCCGCGCTTCGCCAGCTCGACGCCCTGCCACTCGTACCGCGAAGGGCTCACCGCGCCGCCCTGAATGGAGACGACCGCCGGGTTGTTCCGGCTCGAGGGCCTGCCATCGGCGTCGGCAGGAAACAGCACGCTCACGGGGACGAGGTCGGTGCCATTGGCGCGCACCTCGAAGGACAGCCGGGCGACCCCCTCTGCCACCACCACCCCGCGGTCAGCCAGAGGCCTGCCACACGCGACGAGCAGGGCCGCGAAAACAAAGAGGATTCGACGCATGCGCACAACGACGCATAATGCGTTCGATCGCCCACTGCGATTGAATCAACGGAGCCCGGTCTGCGTCTGATCCGACCGAAGCTCCCGAAACGAGGACACGCCAATGCGCCGCTTGCTGACTGGGGTACCGCTGCTGGGTCTTGGGCTCTTCACGAGCGCCTGCACGGTTCGAACGTACGAGTACCGCACGCCGGTGACGCGAACGTCGACGTACGTCGCGACGTGCGACCCGCGAATGCCGTGCGCGAACACGTACTACTGGGACGAGTGGCGTGAGTGCTACGTCTTCTACGACGGCTACCGCTACTACGACGCGCTCGGCACGCCCGGCACGTACCCGCTGCCGCCGCCCAACGTGACCATCACGTACCCACCGCCGGGCTACGCGCCGCCGTCGGCGTACTACCCGCCGCGTGGCAGCTACCGCCCGCCTCCCGGCTACGTGCGCCCGCCTGCGGGCTGGCATGCGGCGACGCCGGTGAACCAGCCGCCCTCGGTTGGTTACAACCAGCCCAACTACAACCAGCCGCCTCCGGCCGTGAACAACCCGCCGCCTGCGAGCGGTGGGTTCTGGGGCCAGCCGCCGCCTCCGCCTGCTGCGCGCCCCGGAGTGGTCGTCGGCGCGACCCCGCCGCCTGCTGGTGGCTTCAACCAGCCGCCGCCTCCTCCGGCTTCGGGTGGCTTCTACGGCAACCCGCCGCCCTCGTCGGGAGGTTTCAATCAGCCTCCGCCGCCTCCTCCGGGGAACTTCGGCGCACCGCCGCCGCCCGGGAACTTCGGTGGCTCGCCGCCTCCGCCGGGAAACTTCGGCGCACCGCCGCCTCCCGGCAACTTCGGTGGCTCGACGGGCGCGCCTCCGCCGCCAGGCAACTTCGGCGCACCGCCGCCTCCCGGGAACTTTGGTGGCTCGACGGGTTCGCCGCCGCCTCCGCCCGGCAACTTCGGTGGCTCGCGCGGAGGCCCGCCGCCGCCTCCCGGCAACTTCGGCTCGCCGCCGCCTCCTCCCGGCAACTTCGGCAATGGCACCGTGCAGCCGCCTGGAACCTCGGGCAGCTTCGGCGCGCCGCCTCCGGCGTACGTCGGCCCGTCGGCTGGAATGAACACGGGCAACGCGGCTCCGCCTCCGCCGCCCGGCTTCATCGGGCCCTCGCGAGGCATGAACTCGGGCACTGCCATTCCTCCTCCTCCTCCGGCGTACGTCGGCCCCTCGGGCGGAATGAACTCGGGCAGCGCGGTGCCGCCGCCTCCCGGTGCGTACATCGGGCCGAGCGGCCGACCGGCGACGAGCGGCACGACCATTCTTCCGCCGCCGCCGCCGTCGCAGGGCTACGAGCCGGCGCGCAACAACGCGGGAGGCTACGTGCGGCCCAACGTGCCGTACACGGTGCCGCTGCCGAACGCGCCCAGCAACCTGCCGACGCCGCCCGCCCCGGTGCCTGCGAAGAAGAGCCCGTTCCCGCCGCCTCCTCCCGGCGTCGGTACCGGTGGCCCGGTTCCTCCGCCTCCGCCCGGCATTCGCTGAAGCAGGGTTGAGTTCGAGCTCGAGGCTGGATCCAGCGATGGGTCCGGCCTCGTTCCTTTTTCGGGCAGGTCTGATCAACCGAGCGGTCGCGTCACGGGCCTGACGGCGAGGTCACCGGCGACCAACAGTGGCTCGCGCTGTCGTTCCTCATGCCCGGGAAGCGGGCGTCACCGACGTGACGAAGGCGTGGCCCATGCCCTGCACGGCTGTCGTGAAGGGGCGAGGCATGATCGGTTCGACGCTGCTCAACTATCGCATCGTGTCGCAGCTCGGCGCGGGCGGTCTGGGCACCGTTTTTCTCGGAGAGCACACCATCATCGGGCGCAAGGCCGCGCTCAAGGTGCTCAACGCGGCGGTGTCGCACGACGAAGCGATGGTGCAGCGGTTCATCGCCGAGGCGCGCTCGGTGAACACCATTCGCCACCCCAACATCGTCGACGTGACGGACTACGGGCAGTCGAACGGCTCGTTCGTCATCGTGATGGAGCTGCTCGAGGGCGAGACGGTGGGTCAGCGGCTCGAGAAGGTCGACCGCCTCGAGGAGCACCACGTCATCTCGATGCTGACGCAGGCGGCGTCGGCCCTCGGCGCGGCCCATGAGCGCGGCATCGTTCACCGCGACCTCAAGCCCGAGAATCTCTTCCTCACCAGCTACCCCGACTATCCCGACTTCCTGAAGGTGCTCGACTTCGGCATCGCCAAGCTGCTGGGTGCGTCGACGGGGCCGAAGACGACGCCGGGCATGATCATCGGAACGCCGGCGTACATGTCGCCCGAGCAGGTGCTGGGTGACGAAGGGCTCGACGCGCGCAGTGACATCTACTCCATCGGGCTCGTCGCCTACCGCATGCTG
Organism: Myxococcaceae bacterium; assembly: GCA_040275325.1. Classification (GTDB taxonomy): domain Bacteria; phylum Myxococcota; class Myxococcia; order Myxococcales; family Myxococcaceae; genus Xiheimicrobium. Next base: position 5,024 of record JBEOKA010000257.1, read on the forward strand.
ACGGGTCGGCTGCCCTTCGAGGGCAACGTGATGCAGCTGATGCAAGGCCACCTGAATGGAACGGTGACGCCGCTGCGCGCGCACGTGGCGTCGCTGAGCGAAGCCATCGAGGCGGTGGTGATGAAGTGCCTGGCGCGCCAGCCCGACGCGCGGTTCCAGTCGATGAAGGAGCTGCGCCGCGAGCTCTTCACGCTCGGTGGCCGCGCGCCGGTCGCGTTCTCGGCCGAAGAGGCGAAGCCGGTGGTGAAGGTGGCCCCGCACGCGGTCATCGAGGTGCCGAAGCCGGTGCAGTCGCCGACGGCGCCGATTCCACCTCCGGCTGGAGCCGCGCCCGCACCAGCACCTGCGCCGTCGGCCACCGCGAAGCTGCCGGCGAAAGAAGACACGCGCGTCTTTCAGACGATGCGCGAAGAGCAGGCCGAGCGGGTGCAGGCCATCGCCGTCGCCTCGCGCATGAAGGACATCATCACCAAGCGCCTCCAGGCCGACACGCTCAAGCTGCCCGCGCTGCCCGAGGTGGCGGTGAAGTGCCTCGAGCTGGCGCACGACCCCGACTCGAGCTTCGGCGAGGTCGCGCGGCTCATCGAGCGAGACCCCTTCATCGCCTCGCGGGTGGTGCGGCTGTCGAACAGCCCCGTCTATGGCGGGCTCGCGCGCATCAGCAGCGTCGACGGCGCGGTCTCACGCATCGGCATGAAGACGCTGACGACGGTGCTGCAGGAGCTCGCGGCCGAGCAGGTCTTCGCCTCGAAGGACGCGGCGATTCGCAACGCGTTTCGCGGCATCTGGGAGCACTGCCTGGGTGTGGCGACGCTCGCGCGCGACCTGTGTCAGCACGTCTCGGGCATCGACCCGAACGCGGCGTATCTCGCGGGCCTGTTCCACGACATCGGCAAGCCGGTGGTGGCGGCGCTGCTGCTCGAGGTGGAGCGGGGCACGAGCCAGAAGAGCGCGTCGGCGTTTCTCTCGGGCGGCGTGTGGCGGCGCGTCGTCGAGGAGTGTCACCGCGAGGTCGGCGCCATCATCGCGTACCGCTGGTACCTGCCGCAGGAGGTTGCTCAGGCGATTGCGCAGTTGGACACGTACGATTTGAAGCGCGGGCGTTCGACGGCGAACGTGGTGCGGTTGTCGAACGGGCTCTGTCAGCGTGAAGGCCTCGACGTGAAGGCGCCCGACATCGAGACGGTGACGCGCGTGATTCTGCAGGGCAGGCAGGTGCTGCGCGTGACGGAGGAGCAGATTGAGACGTCGGTGAAGGGCCTCGCGCACCGGGTGCAGTCGCTCACGCAGGAGAAGACGTCGGAGCCCGAAGGTGGCTCGACGCGCGTGTTCGAGCGCAGCGTCGGTTGATCAGATGAAGTTCCGATGAACTCCTCACTCCCACGCGCCAACATCGAGCTCCGCTGTGGTGCCGAAGAACGGTTGGACTGGAGCGCGCCGAAGGCTGAACGTTCAGGCGTGGGCTGATCAGCGAGGCTGCCTTCAGCGAATGACGACGACGACGCCCTGACTCTCGGCGCCTCCGCGGTTCACGGCGCTGACGGCCCACGTGCCCGCCGGAAGCGGACCAAACGACGCCTGCACACCACCCGCGACGTCGACCAGCGTCCACCCGGTCGCGTCGGAGCGATACAGCCCAAAGAACCGCGCCGTCATCGGCAGCACGTGCGACACGGTCAGCGTCGAGCCGGTCTTCGTCACCACCGGCGGCAGCGGCGTCATCGACGAGCCCTGACGCGGCACGGGCGGAGGCAACGCCGGCTGCGCGTAGAGCTCATCGCGGAAGAGGTCGCGCACGCCGAGCAGGTTCGCGCGCACGTTGCCCTCGCGGTAGTGAATGCCGCCCATCATGCCTTTGCTGCGCAGCGAGCGCGTCGCGTTCACCTGCGCGCGAATCTCAGCGACGCTCGTGTAGCCCGTGGTGCCGAGCCGGTAGAGCCCGTGCCCCGGGAAGACGTGACGGCCGCCCATGGTTCCGTTGGCCCACCACGTCGCGAGCGGCACGAACGGCTGCCCCGATGACGTCGTCGCCCAGTAGAGCTGCGGCGCGACGTAGTCGACCCAGCCCTGGTTCATCCACGTCACGGCGTCGCAGGAGATCTCTTCGTACGCGTCGAGGCCCACCACGCCTTGCGGAAACCCCGGCCGCCAGATGCCGAAGGGCGAGATGCCGAAGCGCACGTTCGGGTGGTCGCTCGTCACCACGTTCATCACCTCGCGCACGAGCGTGTTCACGTTGTCGCGGCGCCAGTCGCTCTTCGTCATCGTGCCGCCGTCAGCCGTGTACGCGTTGAACGTGCCGTCGTCGGGAAACGCGCCGCCCGCCGGGTACGGGTAGAAGTAGTCGTCGAAGTGCAGGCCATCGACGTCGTAGTGGTCGAGCAGGTCGCGCATGACGCTGACGACGTGTTGGCGCACCGCCGGCACGCCGGGGTTCATCGTCACCTTGCCGTCGTAGGTGATGGCGGCGCTCGAGAGTGTGCGCGTGACGTGATTCGTGGCCGTGGTGGAGCCCGCCGTCGCGAGCCCGCGATACGGGTTCACCCACGCGTGCACCTCGACGCCGCGTGCGTGCGCCGCCTCGAGCAGCGTTTCGAGCGGATCCCACCCTGGCGCGCGGCCCTGCGTGCCGGTGATGAAGCGGCTCCACGGCTCGAGCGTCGACTGGTACCAGGCGTCTGACTCGGGCCGCACCTGGAAGAAGATGGCGTTCAGGCCCGCATCACGGGTGCGCTCGACCAGCGCCTGCATGGCCGCGATGCCGGCGTCGGGCGAGAGCGTCTGCGAGAAGTCGAGGTTCGCGACGGTGGCGACCCACACGCCGCGCAGTTCACGCACGTGCGAGACCGTCGCGAGCACGATGCCCGAGTCGGTGATGGCGACACCCGCGTCGGTGCCCGCGTCGCTGATCAGCCCGGCGTCGAGGCCACCCTGACCCGCGTCGGGAACGGAGCCCGCATCGGCTCCCGCGTCGGTCACCAGGCCGCCATCAATCTCGGGCTTCGGGCCTGGGCCGATGACGGCCGCGTCGACACCCGAGTCCAAAGCAGTGGGGAGCGGACCGCAGGCGGCCAGCACGAGAAGAAGCAGAAGACCGAAACGCACGGGCACGCCATAGCGCGGCTCGACGGCTCGCTGGGAGTGGTTCGCCCGAGGCGCAACCCGAAGGTGACGCCAGTCGTTTCGCGCGAGTGCAGGGGCGCAACCAATCGGCGAACGACGGGTTCCCTTCTTCGAGGCCGGAAACGACGCAACTCCCGAGGAGAACCCATGAAGCCGCTCCGCCGTGCACTGCTCACCCTCTCGATGTCAGCCCTCGCCTTCTCTGGAGTCGCCTGCCAGGGCGCGATGGCGGAAGACGACGCGATGGTGGGTGAGGCCACGTCGTACCTGACGGTGGCGGAAGAGACGGGCGAGGTCGGTGCCGAGGCGAGCGGCGCAGAGACCGACGCCGACGTCGACGAGTTGGCTGGTGATGCGAGCGAGCTGCCGTCGATGCCCGAAGCGGCGAGCGGTGTGTGCGACCTCGAAGGCCGCCGGCAGAAGGTGCTCGCGACCTACGACGGTGATCGTGACGGCAAGCTGGGGCCTGGCGAGCGCGTGCAGCTCAAGCGCGACCTCGAGGCCCGCGTCGGTCACCCCATCGCGGCACGCTTCGCGATTCGTCACCGCATTCATGTGCTCAAGCGCCTGAAGTGGGCCTTCGACGAGAACAGCGACGGCAGCCTCTCGACCGACGAGCGCACGGCGATGGTCGACGCCATGGAGGCCCGGTGTCTGCGCCTTCGCGCCGCGGTGCTCGCGAAGTTCGACGCGAACACGGACGGCGCCCTCGATGCGGCTGAGAAGCAGGCGGCGAAGGCGGCGCTCCAGGCGAAGGTGCAGGCGCTCAAGCAGGCGGTGCTGACGAAGTACGACGTGAACGGCAACGGCGCGCTCGACGATGGTGAGCGCCTGGCCCTGCGCAGCGACCGCATCGCGGCCTTCAAGGCGAAGCGCGCCGAGGTGGTGGCCCGGTTCGACACGAACGCCGATGGCCGGCTGAACGACGCCGAGAAGCTTGCCCTCAAGCGAGCCATTCAGCAGCGCGTCGCCGAGGGCAAAGACGCCGAGTGAGGAAGACTCCCGTGGAGTGCGCCGGAGACGCTCGTTCGGGTCTCCGGCGCGCTCGTGTCACCAGGCCGCGAGCAGGCGCTGCCAGACTGGCTCGCGGGTCGTGTGAACGGTCGCACCGTCGAGGAGCGCCGTCGTCGGCTCGAAGACCTCGACGACCCACCGCGAGAGCGGCAGCGCGCGAAACACCGGGGCCAGCAGTCGCGCGGTCTCGAGGTCTTCGACTCGGGTGCAGAGGGTGCGAACGGTGGGGAACGCGACGACGAGCGCGTGGGCGTCGGTAAGGCCAACTCCATCTCCCAGCGTGAGCGAGAGGTCGACGACGCGTGGGCACTGGGCGAGCGCGCAGAAGCGGGGCGAGGTGCTGGCGAGGTCGAGTGAGGTCGCGAGGGGAAAGCTGGCGCCTCCAGAGAACTCTCCTTCGACGCTGACGAAGCGCTCGACCTGCCGCGCGTGGGCGCTGACCCAGTCGAGGTCGATGACGTCTCCAGGCGTCGTGTTGAGGCAGAGCCTGCGAACCGAGCCGAGGCGGCTGGCGAGTGAGGCCGTGCCGGAGAAGAGCGAGGCGCCGTCCAACCACAGGGCGTCAAGCGCCTCCGTCGCAGCCCAGGTGAAGAGCGCGGCTCCCACCGCGAAGAGGTTCGGGTCCCATCGAACGACGAGCTCGCTCACCCGTTCGTCTTGCCAGCGCAGCTTCACGGTGCCCCGCAGCATGGCCGCGTCGATGAAGGGTGGGACCTCGCGCGTCATGAAGTGTGTCCGGGCGTTGGGCGGCGCTCGGCGTCGAGGGTGACCGAGAGTTCTGCCTCGGCGCGCCACAGCTCGTACGCGGGCAGGAAGCGCCGCACGTAGTCCTCCACCTCGGCGTCGCTGAGCGCTGGTCTTCCGCTCGCGCGCATCGCCTGTTCGGCTTCGATTCTCCAGCGCACGACCTGCTCGACCCGCTGCATTCGGAGCGCGATGAACACGTCGAGCAGCGAGTCCCACGCGTCGTAGGCGCGGAGCAGCTCGTTCGGCGCTGCGAGCGCGGTGTCTTCGACGGCGGCGACTGGCTTGAACCCCAGCATCCACCCTTCGAGCAGCACGAGATCGACCCGCCCGCGAACCCACGAGACGTCGGCGCTGCGGTCGCCGCGGCCACCATGGGCCGACTTGTCATAGCGGGGCAGGGCGACGTCACGGCCATCGCGCAGCGCGGCCAGCACCGAGGCTCCGAGCGCGACGTCGTGCGTTCCGGGATAGCCGCGGTGCTCGAGGTACCGATTGCCGGGGTGGCGTGTGGCGAGGGCGAGCTGCTCCTCGCGGCGCAGATAGAAGTCGTCGACCGACAGGCTCACGGCGCGAAGCCCGAACACGTGCGCGAAGACGCCGACGAGGTTGCGCGTGAGCGTCGTCTTGCCGGCGCCCTGCGGTGCGTTGAGGCCGACCATCAACGGTGAGCGCTGCGTGGAGCGCTGCTTCAGCCACAACGCGAGCGGCACGATGAGCCAGTGAATGCGCAGGTCGCGGTTCGCTTCGTGCTGCAGTTCGTGTTCGAGCCAGGTGGCCGCGTCATTCCACTCAGCCGCGTTCACCACTCCAAGCATCGGCCACAGCGGTCCGCTTCTGGCGAACGGCGTCGTCATGGCCGAAGTCATCTACGATGCGCGCCGCATGTCTACCCCGCGTTCGAGCGTGACCGCCGCCGTGCTGCTCGCCGCGCTCGGCTACTTCGTCGACATCTACGACCTGGTGCTCTTCTCGGTGCTGCGGGTCTCGAGCCTCAAGTCGCTCGGTGTCGATGAAGCGAGCCTCGTTCCAACAGGCGGGCTGCTGCTCGACCTGCAGCTGGGCGGCATGATTCTCGGCGGCGTCGCGTGGGGCGTGCTCGCAGACAAGCGCGGCCGGCTCACCGTGTTGTTCGGCTCCATCGTCATCTACTCGCTCGGCAATCTCGCGAACGCGTTCGTCGACAGCGTGTGGGCGTACGGCGCGTGCCGGCTCGTCGCAGGCTTCGGTCTCGCGGGAGAGCTGGGCGCTGGCATCACGCTCGTGAGCGAGCTGTTGCCGAACGAGCGTCGCGGCCTCGGTACCACCCTCGTCGCCAGCATCGGGTTGTCGGGCGCGCTCGCGGCGGGGCTCATCGGTGATGCGTTGGTGTCGCGCTTGCCGCTCGAGGGCTGGCGGTACGCGTACGCGCTCGGTGGCGGCGTGGGGCTGTTGTTGCTCGTGCTGCGGCTCAGCGTCTTCGAGAGCGGGTTGTTCGAGCGCACGAAGTCAGCGCACGTGCCGCATGGAGACGTTCGCCAGCTGCTCTTCCCCATGGAGCGCGGGCTGCGGTTTCTTCGCATCATCACCGTGGGCATGCCCATCTGGTTCGTGGCGGGCGTGCTGTTCGTCTTCTCGCCTGAAATCGGGCTCGCGCTCGGGCTGCCGCAGAAGCCGACCGGCGGTCAGACCATCTTCTGGGCGTACACCGGCGTCACCATCGGCGACGTGCTGAGTGGCCTGCTGAGCCACGTGCTGAAGAACCGCAAACGAGTGATTGCCGTCTTCTTGAGCTCGGTCGCGGTCAGCGTCATCGCGCTGCTCACCGTGGGCGGGCGCTCGATGACGACGTACTACGCGCTGATGGCGGTGCTGGGCTTCACGACGGGCTACTGGGTGCTCTTCGTGACGACGGCGGCGGAGCAGTTCGGCACCAACCTTCGCGCGACGGTGACGACGAGCGCTCCGAACTTCGTGCGTGGCGCCGCGATTCCCATCACCGCGGTGTGGATGGCGCTCAAGCCCTCGCTCGGCACGATTCCCGCGACGATGACGGTGGGGCTCGTCTGCATCGCGCTCGGGCTGCTCGCGCTGTGGGGCATGCCCGAGAGCTCGACGGCCGACCTCGACTTCGTGGAGCGGTGACTCAGCGCTGCACTGCCAGCTGCTTCAACGCCTTGGAGACTCCCGCCGGACTCACGCAGGCTGCACGAAGTTGAGCCTGTAGCCGTCGGGGTCGGTGACGATGAGGTCTTTCGTGTGCCAGGGCTGCACCTCGGGGCCCTGCACCGGCGCGTTCAAAGACTTCGCGCGCTCGGCGAGCACCGAGACGTCGGTGTCACTGGTGAAGCACAGCAGCACGCCCCAGCCGCGCTTGCCCTCGAGCCGCACCCCCGTCGGTGTCGCGACCAGCAGCACGTCGCCACTGTCCTGCCAGCGCACGTGAATGAACGTTCCATCGGTGCCGACGCGGGTGAAGCCGAGGGTCTCGTAGAACGTGGCCGACGCCTTCGGGTCGAGCACGAGGAGCTTGGTGAAGGCCTTCAAGGGAGCGCTGCTCATGGGCCGCCCATACCGGGTGAAGTTGGCGGTGTCACTTCGTGAGCCTGAGCACCAGCCGCGCGTACTCCGAGGAGGCCGGGTCACCCACGTCGGCCAGCACTCTGCCGAGGGCCAGTACGCCGAGGACGAGGGCGACGGCTCCTGTGCCGACGACCGCGCGAAAGACGAGCGGGCGCTGCAGCACGTTCGCTCCCGGCAGCTTCACCACGGCCGCAGCCATCGAGAGCCCGTGCACCAGGTGGTACCAGCCGCCGAGCGCGAGCAACAGGTAGTACGGCCAGAAGTACGCGGGCACCCATTGAAAGGTGAAGGCGACGCCGTGAAAGCCGGGGAACACGCCGTACAGCAGTGACACGCCTCGTGTGGCGACGACGTGGCCGACGATGACCAGCAGCAGAAAGCGCCCGCTGTACCGGTGCAGCCGCACCCGCCACGACAGCGCCCCCGGCTCCTGCTTCGGGCGCTTCACCATGCGGACGATGGCCGTCGTGAGGTGAACGAGCAGCGGCACGAAGACGAACACGAGCTCGAGCCCCGGCGCTTGATAGCCGCGCCGCATCGCCTGCTGCGCACCGTCGTAGGTCTGTGCGCCGAGCACCGCGAGCATCTGGTTGAAGAGATGCACGAAGAGAAACAGCGTGAACACGGCCCCGCTCATCACCTGCGCCCGCAGCCACCTGGAGTCATTCATGCGCCTTCAGACGAGCGACGGCTTCGCGCCGTGACATGGGCCGTCAGCGCCGCGAGCTTGTCGGGGTTCGACACGGTCGAGACGCCATGAATCACCACGCCATCGGTCTCGATCTGCGTGACGCCCACCACCACGTCGTCGAGCAGCATCACGATGCTGGGCTGGCCATTCACGTCCATCACCTCGAAGCGCGCGCCTGGCGGCTGCTTCTGCGCGACCCCGATGAAGAACCGCGCCACCCGATTGGCGCCGGTGATGACGTTGATGGCCGCGCGCACCTTGCCGCCGCCATCGGTCTTCACGGTGGCGTGCCCGACGAGCAACTGCTCGACCGCCGCGACGTCGCCCTGCAGCACCGCGCCGAAGAACGTCCCCAACATCGCCTGATGCGCTGACGGGTCGGGCGCGAACCGTGGCTTGCCTGCCGACACGTGCTCTCGAGCGCGATGGAGCAGCTGCCGCACGGCCGCAGGCTCCTTCCCCAGCGCCTTCGCGACGTCGTCGTGCGAGTAGTCGAAGGCCTCGGCCAGCACGTAGACCGCGCGCTCCAGGGGCGAGAGCCGCTCGAGCAACGTGAGGAACGCGAGCGACACGGCCTCGACGTCGACCGCGCCCGGCGCCGCCTGCACCTCATCGGTCAACATCGGCTCTGGCAGCCACGGGCCGACGTACGCCTCGCGCGTGACGCGGGCGCTCTTCAAGACGTCGAGGCACCGGTTGGTCACGACCCGCTCGAGCCACGCCCGCTCCGACTCGACGGGAGGCCCCTGCCGCTCGAGCCACGCGAGGTGCGTCTCCTGCACGACGTCTTCCGCTTCGGCCCAACTGCCGAGCATTCGGTACGCGAGCGCCAGCAACCGCGGGCGGATGGAGAGGAACACGTCAGTCATTGCGGACCTGTCAGTGTGCCACGTGAATCTCGCCCGGGCCCTGCAGTCTCAGACGCGCGTCTCATGCCCTCAGAACGACCGACCTCACGCCGCTGTGACATGCCCCGGTCGATTTGCGTGGCGCGCGACATTGTCCCGGTTTAGACAAAGTCCAAACCGCCACCCGCAGGAGTCCACACCATGCGTCTCGTCGTCCTCGTCACCACATGCCTCGCCGTCGTCGCCAACGCCGACGCGCTGCTCGACACCGCGAAGGCCACCTTCAAGGCGCTGCCGAAGCAGTACGACTCGAAGGACAACGCCATCACGCCCGAGAAGGTCGAGCTGGGCAAACTGCTCTATTTCGAGAAGCGGCTGTCGAAGAACCACGACGTCGCCTGTGCCAGCTGCCACGACCTCGCGAAGTACGGCGTCGACGGAGAGCAGTTCTCGACGGGCCACAAGAAGCAGAAGGGCGGCCGCAACGCGCCGACCGTCTTCAACGCGGGCAACCACATCGCCCAGTTCTGGGACGGCCGCGCGGCGACGCTCGAAGACCAGGCCAAGGGCCCGGTGCTGAACCCCGTCGAGATGGCCGTGGCCGACGCGGCCACCGTCGAGAAGGTGCTCAAGTCGATTCCCGGCTACGCGCCGCTGTTCGCGAAGGCCTTCGGCGGTGAGAAGGACTCGGCCGTCACCTTCGACAACATGGCGAAGGCCATCGGCGCGTTCGAGCGCACGCTGGTGACGCCGGGCAAGTTCGACAAGTACCTGGGCGGCGACGAGAAGGCGCTGTCTGACGCCGAGAAGAAGGGCCTGCAGGCGTTCATCTCGGCGGGCTGCCTCAGCTGCCACATGGGCGAGGCCGTCGGTGGCTCGCAGTACCAGAAGCTGGGCCTCGTGACGCCGGTGCCGGGCCTGAAGGACAACGGCCGCTTCGACGTGACGAAGAAGGAGGCCGACAAGTTCGTCTTCCGCGTGCCCTCGCTGCGCAACGTCGCGAAGACGGCGCCCTACATGCACGACGGCTCGGTGAAGACGCTGCCCGAGGCGGTGACGTTCATGGCGAAGCACCAGCTGGGTAAGGAGCTGAAGAAGGAAGAAGTCGACTCCATCGTCACGTTCCTCAACGCGCTCACGGGTGAGCTGCCGAAGGGCCTCGAGGCTCCGAAGGCGCTGGCGAGCGGCAAGGACACGCCGAAGCCCGACCCGTCGTGAGACGCAGCCGGAGCCGAGCCTGATGAGCCGAGACCTCGAGTTTCAGCGTTCGCTTCGGCGAATGTGGCTCGCGCAGGCGGAGTCGAACTGGCAAGTCGTGAGACCGTCGTCGATGAAGTGGTGGCTCGGCCCGTTGGCGTTGGTGGGACTCTCGTGCACGCGCGCGAGCGAGCCCTTCCAGATGCCGACGGGCCGAATGCTGTCGGGGCTCGTGCGCTGTGACGCCGAGCAGCAGTGTGACGCGGGCACGTGCTTCATCTCGTTGTTCGACAAGACGCCCACGTGCACCGGTGCAGGGAAGTCACCATGCGACGTGATGCAGTGTGACGCGCCTGCACAGTGCAAATGCCTCCAGACGACGCCGCCGCAGTGTGGGTGCGCCGTCACGTTCGGAGCCGGGCGCCGCGAGTGACTCACGGGCTGGTGACGGTGACGCTCTGGCGAACCACAGGCGTCCTTCGGTCCCAGGCTTCGGCGGTGAAGGTGAAGGCCGTGCCGGTCGGCGTCCCCAAAGCGGGCGACCAGCGCACGATGAGGGTGGCGTCGGTGAAGGCCTCGCTGAAGATGCGCACGTCGGCGTTGTCGATGTCACCGTCGGAGTCGAGGTCGAAGCGCGGGTGGTAGAGCGGCGAGGGGCTGACGGCGTTGAGACGTGGCCGCAGCAACCCGAGGTCGAGGCTCGAGGCGACGCCATCACCGTTGAAGTCTCCGAGCGGCTCGACGACGGCGGTGAAGCCCGCCGGCCACGTCGCGGTCGAGCTGGTGTCGATGGTGAGGAAGTCTTCGGGGTCGACGGCTCGAATCACCCGGGTCAGCTGGCCCGCAGCCACGCCGCTGGTGCCCGTCGGAAGCTCGAACCTGGGCGCGGCCTCGAAGTCGTACGCCATGGCCGACTCCGCGGTGTCGGCTCCGCGCGTCGCGAGCACCTTCAGCGTCATGCGCTGGGCTGGCAAGGCCGGCGCTACCAGCCGCCCAAAGCCCACGAGCCCGCCGCGCGCTTCGTCTGCCGCGCGGGTGACGAGGTCGGCGAGCGTCACCTCTCCGTCGTCGTTCACGTCGAGCGCGGGGTCGAAGGTGGCCTGGCCTCGACGTCGGCCCAGCGCCGTCATGATGGCCGCGGAGTCTGCGCTGGTGACGAGCCCGTCGCCGTCGACGTCTCCAGCCACCACGAGCGAGAACTGGGCGCCCGCAGGCAGTGGTCCGCCGTCTCCACGCGTCGCCGTCGCCGACAGCACGCCGCCGTTGATGGCGCGAACGTGGCAGCCCGCGACTTCGCCGGGCGCAGCGAACCAGGCATCGGGGCACCCATCGAGGAAGGGCGCTGCGAGTGGGCGCGTCGAACGCAGCACGGTGCGGGGTGGCTGCTGCGCGCCGAGGTTGGTGCGCCAGAGCGCGACCTGGTTGGGGCCGGCCGGGCTCACGAGCGTCGTCGCCAGCAGCTCGAAGCTTCCCGCCGTCTCGGTCACCCGCTCGGTGCCGCGTGGCGTGAGCTGAAACGCTGCGGGCGAGACGCCATCGACGGTCTCGGTCCACAGCGCACCATCTCGCGTGAGTGAGGCCGCCGGGTTCAGCGGCACCAGCACGCCGCGGCTCACCTCGCGACCTCGAGAGAGCAGTTGTGCTCCGGTTGGCGTGCTCCACCAGAGCGACGAGTCGACCCGCGTCTGCGATGCGAACAGCGCGATGGCGAACAGCCCGGTCGGGCCCTCTGCGGCGTCGTGCGGCGTGATGATGTTGATGGCGGGCGGCCGTGGCACCAGCGTGGTTCTCTGACCCGTCGCGAGCGAGGCCGCTTCGAGACCGACGGTGCTCGCGATGACGGCGTTCGACGGCGTCAGCTGCACCACGCCGCCACCCACGGTCACGTCGCGCGGCGTTCCGCCGTCGAGCTGGCGAACGAAGACGTGTGACGGACCGAGGCTGTTGTCCGCCCACCCGACGAGACCTCCGGCGAGCAGCACGTTCGTCGCGATGACGCTGCCGCCGTCAGGCTGCGTGAGCGCCGCGAACGAGACGGGCTCGTGCCGCTGACGGGTCGACAGGTCCTCGGTCGACAGCAGCTCGGCGCCGCCGCCGGTGCGGCTCCACCACTGCACCGCGATGGCTTGCCCGTCGATGCGCACGTCGACCGGGTACAGCCGCTTGCGTCGGGTGCCGATGCGGCGCGGCGTCGTTCGTTCGAGCTGCTCGAGGAAGAGGGTGCCATCGGCGCTCTGGGTGGCCAGCGCCCGGCCGTCGAGCGCGCGCCCCACGTCAGCGCGGGCCGTCGAGACGAGCGCCGCTTCGCCTTCGTCGACGAGCAGGAGCACGCGCGAGGCTGGCACCGTCAGCCCCTCGAGCCTGTCACCCGTCGAGCGATAGCTCGTCACGATGGACCACGGGCCCTGCCACGAGGCGCCAGCGTAGAGCGTGTACTGATGCAGCGGCCGCCCCGCAGGCAACCGCAGGCGCACCTGGTTGCCAATCACCCGGGCCTGGGCCTGGTACGGCGCGGTGAGCGGGTCTCCGATGAAGAGCCCTTCGCCAGGCCACCACACCGAAGACCAGTACGCGTCGAGCGCGGTGCCGCCACGCAGGTATCGGGCGACCAGCTGCTGCCCCTTCGGGAACTTCTCGGGGTAGGCGCACGGCTCTCGCACGGTGCCATAGCTGGCGCTCGCGCCGGCCTCGAGCCAGCGAAGCGCGCTCATCTGGGAGCCTCCACGCAAGACGCCGCCGAACGACGTGAGGTGGTCGCCGAGCGCTCCGTGAACGAACTGCACCGTCTGCAGGTTGGCCACCGTCGTCAGGCCCGTCAGGTAGAAGAGGACGCCCGAGGTGTTGCTCAAGGTGTTGGTGGCGGCGCTCGTGCTCTCGTGGAACTGCATGGCGATGCCGGCGTCGTGGCTCCAGTAGAGGGTGGTCGACTCGAAGCCCTGCGCGCGGGGCGCCGAGCGGGCGCCGTCAGTGGTGCGGAAGAAGTGACCGGTGCCGGTGGGAAACGTCGAGGCCGCCGCGACGGAGCGGTCGATGACGTCGGCCGCGAGCCCCGCGTCTTCGGCGGCGAGCATCATGACGGGTCGCAGCCCGAGGTCCGAGAAGGGGTGCGTCGTCGTCGCGCCGTAGAGCGGGTTCGGCGTCGTGGGTGAGCAGGTTCCCGTCGACACGAAGCCAGCGTCGAACCCGAAGGTGAGGGCGCTCGTCATCGACATGCCCTGCACTTCCCACGGCGTCGTCCAGGTGATGACGAGGGCCTCGAGCGCGCCCGCGTCTGCGTCGAGCTGGCGCTTCAGCGCGTTCACCATCGCGGGCGTCATGGGCGCGCCGGGTGGGAATGAGACCTCGAGCCGCTGCGAGGGGTGGAGCTGATGCGCGGCCAGGTAGTGCGTGCCAACCGCCACCGACTGCGGGTCTTGCACGTTGATGACGACGCCGAGCTCGGAGGGCTGCAAGCCCGTTCGGGGCAAGCCGACGTCGATGGTGGTCTCTCCGACGGTGAGGGTGGTGATGACGGTCTCGCGTGCCGACCAGACCGGAGTCGGCCCTGCGTCAGGTGCTCCGGCGTCGAAGCCAACGCTGCCGCCGTCTGCTGTCGGAAGGCCTGCGTCGAGAACAGCGCCTCCGTCGACACCAGCGTCGACGACAGCGCCGGCGTCTTCTTCCGTGATGCCGGAGTCGACCTGAGCACCTGCATCTTCGACGACACCCGCGTCGACGCGCGTGCCCGCATCTTCGACGAGCCCCGCGTCGGCGTGCGCTCCCGCGTCGCTCAGGCCTCCATCGACGAGCGTCGGGCCAGCGTCGACGACCACCTGTTCAGAAACGCGCGGAGGACACGCAGCGAGGAACGCCAACAGCCAGAGGTGCTTCATGGGGCGAGGGGCGACTGCAACCGACGAGCCGGCGAGCGCGCTCTGGCCGCGGCGCGGTCGATCTCAGATTTTCGTCTTTCTGAGGGTCGAAGCCGGCGGCGCTGGCAGAGTTTCACGACTGCCGGTTTTCTGGCGGAGACCGTGATGCAGCCCGGACCTCACCGCTTCAGCATGTTCATCACGGGCCCGGGCCCCAGAATCGCGCCAGCCGTGATGAGCCCACCGAGCGCGCCACCCGCCACGCCACACGTCGCGAGGTCAGCGCCGGTGAGCATCAACCCCGGCAGCGGCGTCTTCGCGTGCAGCGGAAGCTCGTAGCGGCCTGGCGTGTGGTCGAGCCCGTAGAGCTCTCCTCGTGGATGCGACGCGAAGTGCGCGGTCGACAGCGGCGTCGAGAGCTCGGCCACGTCGACGCGGCCTTTGAGCTGAGGCAGGCGCTTGAACAACACCTCGAGCATTCGCTCGGTCCACTGCGCCTTCAGCGCGTCGTACTCGGCGCCGCGTTTGTGCCACTTCGTGCCCTGCCACTTCGAGAACCACTCCCACTTCGCCATGGTGATGACGTCGATGGTGGCGCGGCCGGGGAAGCGGCGCGCGAAGTCGGGGTCCTTCGCTGAAGGGAACGACAGGTACACCATCGGCAGCGGCGCGCTGGAGTCAGCCTCGAAGCGCGCCACGTTCTCGTCGTGCTTCTCGTCGGGGTACAGCCACAGGTTGGTGCCGGTGAGGCCGAGCTCGGCGTCGGTCGCCTTGAAGCCGAGGTACAGGCACAGGTAGCTGACCGAGGGCGGCACGGTGGCGAGCGCCTTCGCCCACGCCGCGGGCCGGTGCGCTTCGGGCACGAGTTTGCCGAAGGTGTTCGCGACGCCGGCGTCGCTGATGACGACGGGAGCGCGCTGCTCGGAGCCATCGGCCAGCCGCACGCCCACCGCGACGCCGTGCTCGACGATGACCGACTCGACCTCGGCGTTCGTCGCGAGGTGGCCGCCGTGCTCTTCGATGAGCGGCGCGATGCCCTCGGCGATGACCGACGCTCCGCCCACCGGGTAGAAGCCGCCGCCGAAGTAGTGCGACACCAGCGCGGCGTGCATCGCGAAGCTCGAGCGTGACGGCGGCAAGCCGTAGTCGCCGTACTGGCCCGTCAGCACCGCGATGAGCTCTTCGTTCTTCGTCAGCTCGAGCAGCACGTCACGCGTCGAGCGGCCGGCGAGCTCGGCGAACCCACGCTTCGCGAACGGCGCCGCCACCGCCGAGACGAGTGACGGCAGGCCGCGCGTCATGAAGAACATCGAGCTCTTCTTCGCGGTCGACTTCACCAGGTCGACGTACTTCGCGATGGCGTCACGCTCGTTGGGGAAGGCCTGGCCCATCGTCTCGATGAAGCGCGTCGTGCCGGTGACGAAGTCGTAGCCGCGGTCTCCGAGCTCGATGCGGTCGTACACGTCGGGCAGCGGCGCCCAGCGAATGCGCCCGTCAGAGAGCTTGTCGAACACCGAGCGCAGCGCGCCGCGCTCACCCACCTGCCCGATGTAGTGCACGCCGACGTCCCACTCGTAGCCGGGGCGGGTGAACGTGTGCGTGTAGCCACCGATGCGGTAGTGCCGCTCGAGCACCAGCACGCGCTTCTTGCCGTGCCGTGACAGCATCGCCGCGACGGTGAGGCCGCCGATGCCCGAGCCGATGACGATGGCGTCGAAGCGCCCCGAGGGTGGCTGCTGTTTGTAGGAGTGGCCGACGTGCATGCTCGTGGGCGTAGCACGAGCGGTGGTTCGACTCAGACGAGGTCGAGCTGCGGCAACTTCGAGAAGTGCTCATCGCGCGTGAGCAGCGCGACGTCGTGCTCCAGCACGAGCGCAGCAATCCACAGGTCGTTGGTGGGAATCGGCGTGCCCTGAACCCGCAGCTGACGGTAGAGCTGGGCGTAGAAGCGCGTCGTGGTCTCCGTCGCGAAGACGACCGAGATGCCAGGCCGCTCCAGGAAGCGCCTGAGCAGCCGCTCGTTCTCGAGCCCCCGCTTGCCCACGGCGAAGCCAGCTCGCAGCTCGGCGACCACGACGAACGGCACCAGCACCTCTTCGGCCAGCTCGAGTGTTTCGACCACCGAGGCCACACCCTCGCTGAAGTCGCGGTAGCGGTTGGTGTCGAGCGCCAGCCTCATTTCCAGAGCGCCGCGTCGATACGGCGTTGATCAGCGAGCGCCGCGTCGACGGCCTTGTCCTTCACCCAGGCGCCGGCGAGGTCGCTCAGGCTGCGGCGCTTGAGGGGCGTTGCGGTGTCGATGCCGAGCCCTTCTGCCATGGCCTCGAGCGCCGCCTCGTTGACGCTCAGGTTTCGTCGTTGGGCGCGTTCGCGCAGCGCGCGGTCGACCTCTTTGGGGACTCGCCGAATCGTGTATTGCATGCACTCACAGTAGGCAGTGCAGGCACATGGTGCAAGCAGCGGCCTGCCGCCTGATGTGTTCGATTCACCGTCATGAGCGACCTGCTGGCTCGCGTGCATGAAGCGCCCGACGACGACACCGCGAAGCTGGTGGTTGCCGACGCGTTGCTCGAGCGCAAAGACCCGCGCGGTGAGTTCATCGCGCTGCAGTTCAAGGTGTGGCGTGGCGAGGCGACGAAGGAAGACCGCGCGCGGGTGTCGGCGCTGCTCTCGAAGCACCGGGCGCGCTGGCTCGGGCCGCTCATCGACGTGCTCGCGCCCGAGAGCGTCGTGTTCGAGAAGGGGTTCTTGCGGCGGGGCGCGCTGCTCGATTGGGCGTGTGCGAGCAACGTGACCGAGACCTGGGTCGAAGCGCCAGCGCTGCGTGAGATGCGCGAGCTCGTCATGCCCGACCTCGGCGCAGCGGAGCTGGCCGCCCTGCTCGAGCGCCCGCAGCTTCGACACCTGCTCGGCCCCCGCCTCTCGTCGACGCGCGCGCTCCCGGCGCTCGCAACACGGGAGTGGCCGTTCGCCTCGCTCGGCGTCCAGGGCACGGCGAAGGCGCTCTCGGTGGCGCTGGTGACGGTCGCGACGGGCCAGGCGTTCGTTTCGGTGAAGCGGCTGGTGCTGCTCGTCGAGCGCTTCGGTCGCAGCAGCGTCGCGCAGGTGACGCGTTCCTTCTCCACGCAGGGAGCTCAGCGCCGGTTCGACGAGCTGCTGCTCGAGGCGACGAACCACGACGCAGGCGCCGCCGGCTATGCGGTGACGTCTCTGAGCAGGCTCGCGCCGCAGGCCGTCGTCGGCGTCGAGTTGCCACAGCTGTCGGTGCGGCTCGCGGCTGGCGAGGTCGTCGTGCGCGCCGGTGCCGTTGTCACGCAGGTCTTCGAGTTTCTGCACGCCTTCGACCTGCAGGGCGTCAGCCTGGTCGTGCATCAAGCGGGCGGTGCGCTGCCCGGTGAGTCAGACCTCGACGCGCTGAAGAACCACCTTCGCCGCCTGCGCCCCACGCGCGCCGTCTTCCCCGCGGAGTGGGGCACCGTCGACGTCTGAGGTCACGCCTCGGCGTGCGCCTTCTCGAGCGCTGCAACGTCGAACTTCACCATCTTCAGCATCGCGGCCATCACCGCCTGCGACTTCTTCGGGTTCGGGTCGGCGATGAGCTTCATGAACTGCCGCGGCACGATCTGCCACGAGAGCCCGAAGGGGTCGGTGATCCACCCGCACTGCACCGGCTTCGCGCCCGCCTTCACGAGCGCGTCCCAGTAGCGGTCGACCTCGTGCTGGTCTTCACAGTCGATGAAGATGGAGAAGGCGTGGTTGAACGTGAAGTGCGGCCCGCCGTTGTAGGCCATGAAGCGCTGGCCCCCGACGATGAACTCGGCCGACATGATGGGGCCGTCTTTGCCCTGCTTCGAGAGGTTGATGATCTTCGAGTCGGGGAAGATCGACGTGTACAGCTCGACGGCGGGGCCGAGCTGATCATTGAACATGAGAAACGGAGACGCCTTCTGGGCCATGGGTTTGCTCCTGGGGTGGGCTGCTTCAACGGGTGAGGCGCTTCGCGAGCTTGTCGAGCTCCATCTGCCAGCCGGCGGCCGCGCGGTCGGTCCACAGCTGGTCGTGCATGCGGTCGAAGGTCAGCGTCATCTTCACCTTCGGGCCCAGCTGCTCGAGCGTGACGACAGTCTCGACGTCGTAGGCGGCGACGCCGGGAATGAAGTCGGCGAGGTGCGAGTACGCGAGCCGCTTCAAGGGAACGATGTCGCGGTAGGTGATGCGTGCCTCGGTGCTGGTGGGCATGCCCTGGCGCTGCATCAAGGCGATGGTCTCGGGAGTGTCGGCCACCATCGCGTAGAGCAGCAGGCCGCCCGGGCGCAGGTCGAGGGCGTGCACCTCGACGTGAAACCCCTCGGGGCCCCACCACGACTCGATGCCGTCCTTCGTGGTCCACAGCTCCCAGACCTCGCGCAGCGTGGCGTCGAAGGTGCGCTCCAGGGTGATGCGCTCGTTCTTCACGAGGCCCTGCCCGGCGACTTCGCCTTGCGACGCTTCTCGAGCGCGGCGCCGAAGCGGTCGAGGCGACCCTCCCAGAGCTTGCGGTACTGCGAGACCCACGAGTCGACCTCCTGAAAGGGCTCGGGGCGCAGCGAGTACAGCCGCCGTTGTCCATCGGCGCGTACCTGCACGAAGCCGGCTTCACTCAAGATGCGCAGGTGGCGGGAGACGCCCGACTGGTGAATCGGCAGCTGCTCGACGAGGTCGTTCACCTGACGCTCACCCGAGGCGAGCACCTCGAGAATCTGCCGGCGCGTGGGCTCGGCCAGCGCCTGAAACGGGTCAACATGCATGAGTGTATATATGCACGAACGTGCAAGTGAGAGTCAAGGCGGGTGTTCACGCGCGACGATGAAGTCGAAGCAGGTTCCCTGTGATGGGGCGGCGCCGTACCTTCGCGGCATGCCCATCAGCTCACTGGGAATTCCGTCGCTCAACGACTCGCAGCGCGTGACGACACCACGGACTGGTCCAAGCCGCGCGTTCGTTCGGGTCGAGGCGCTCGAGGTGCGCAGCGACGAGCTTCGGCAGAAGGCGACGGTGCGCTTCGAGCTCCCACTCTCGGCCTTCGACCCGCCCCTGCGACGAGAAGACGTCGAGGGCCTGTCGGTGCGCATCGCGCCGCCCGCAGGTGACCGCTCGGTCGTGCCGCTCGAGGTCGTGGAGCGCGGAGGGCGTCTGGCCATCGCCTTCGACTCGGCGCCTGTGGACCTGTCGGCGTTGCAGGCCTCGCCCCTGGTGCTCGCGCTCGGTGAGCCGGGCCTGCTCTTCAACCCTGCCTCGCCACAGGTCTCTGCGCCGTTCGTGAGCGTGCAGGTGTCGGCAGCGCAGCTGAAGGTCGACGTGAGCGCCTCGACGAAACACGAGCGCCGCGAACGAAGCGTGCAGCTCGACGCGCTCATCGAACAGACCGCGACCGAGCGGCGCGCGATGGCCACCGGAACCTCATCGTGGTTCGGCCAGCGCCAGCTCGAGCAGGACCTGACGGAGGCGAAGGCGCGCGCCGAGGCGTCGCAGCAGACCCTGACTCCATTGCTCGCGCAGGCCGAGCAGGCGTGGGCTCAGGCGGCTCCGCTGGCTCGGGTGGCGACGGCTCCCGTCGATGACGCGCGGCGGGCCGCGTGGAGGTCGACGCTCGTCACCGCCACGAACGCGGCCGCGAAGCTGCCCGAAGCCCGCGCGCTGCTCGAGGCCGCGCGTGAGGTGCCCGAGCTGGCCGCCGAGGACCGCGCGAAGGTCTCGGCACTCGAAGCGGCCGCGGCCGGTCAGGCGAGCGTCGATGCCGAAGTTCGTCAGCTCTTCGACTCGCTTCCGGCAGAGGCCCGCACGAGGTGGCTCGTCGACCTCGCGAAGTTCGAGGTGCTCCCGTTCGCTGAGCGGCTCTCGAGCGCCGCCCGCGAGTCATCGAACGCGACCGTCGACGTACAGCTGCTCGAAGACCAGCTCGCCGCACAGGTCGAGCGCACGGGCCGCGCGGTGACGCCGAGGCTCGCCCAGCTCGACGCCAGACTCGCCGAGCTCCGACGCGAGAAGGAGGCGCTGCTCCACGAGGCGCAGGCGGCGGCGAGCGAGACGGTGCCCGTCACCTACGCGGCAGACCTTCGGTTGCTCTGATCAGTTGAAGTTGGTGACCGACACGTCGCCCGACTTGCGGTCGATGATGGCCCACAGCCCGTGGTCGCCCTGACCGTCGGTCGAGATGCTGAAGATCCACGCGTCTTTCGGCTTCTCGCCGGTGGGAATGTCGTCGGTCGTCTTGATCAGCTCGATGGAGCCCGCCTTCAGCAGCGCGCGCACCTCGGCGTCGATCTTCTTCTTGTCGGTCAGCCCGTTGCCATCGGGGCCGCCGAACTCGGCGACGAACGAGGGCAGGCCCGAGTCGGTGTCGGTGGCCACGGCCTTGAGCGCGAGCTCGAGCGCCTTCTCGTAGCCGACGGCCTGCTTGCCGAACTTCGCCTCGTGCTCGGCGATGCGGGCCTTCGGCGTGAGGTCGCGTGACTGGTATTTGCCGGTCGTGAGCGTCGTCTCCTGCGCGCCGACCCAGTTGACGTAGTTGTCGCGCAGCGTCTTCGGCAGCGCCTTCGCCTCGGTCGTCGAGAGGTAGCCGTCGCCGTTCGTGTCCGAGGCCTTCGCCCACGCCTCCATCATCACCACGAACTCCTTCGCGACGTCGGCCGCCTTCACCGAGCCGTTGGGCAGCTTGAAGCCCGAGGCGTCGAAGTTGTCCTTCAAGTCGGCCGCGAGCTTCTTGGCCTCGGTGCGCGTGAGCACCTTGTTTTTGTCGACGTCGGCCTTCTTGAGCTGGTCGTTCACGTACTTCTTCGACGCGCTCACCAGCTCCTGAATGTTCACCTTGGTCAGCTTCGGCATGAGCCCTCCCGCGAGAAGGGCGCGACCATGGCCCAGGACTTCGCCCGTCGTCGAGTGAGGAGTCAGCGGCTGACGCGGAACGGTGACGCGCCGAGCAGGAACGCTTCGTCACACGAGCCACCTGCCACGCCGACGAGCGGGTTCAACGCCTGGTCCATCACGCCGGGATCCGAGTTCGACCAGGTCGCGGTGTTGCCCGAGAGGCTCAGCTCGAAGAGCTGGTTCCGCCCGAAGTCCACCGTGCCGCCGAGGTCGATGGCGATGAGCCCGCGGCCGAACGGCGCTGTCGTGGTCGCGTTCATCGGCACCGTGCCGTTCACCGTCATCGTGCGCACCGACCCCGTCAGCTCCACTCGCTCGATGGTCTGCACCGCCATCGACGACGTCGCATACCCGCCGACCACCACGACCGAACCTTCGTGCGCCACCAGGGCCGGGTTCTGCCGTGCTGTCACGTCGCCCAGCTTTCGCCACGTCAGCGTCGTGAGGTCGAGCGCGTGCACGTCAGAGCGCACCTGCGTGCCCGCCATGCCGCCCGCGATGACGAGCGTATTCCCGATGATCACCACCCCGGCGTTCGTTCTTCCCGCCGGAGCCGTGCCCATCGTCGCCACCGGACTGAACGTCTTCCCATCGGCCGACAGGCTCGACACCACGTTCGTCTCGGTGCCCTGCGAGACCCCGAAGAGCATCAACAGCCGCGAGCCCACCGGGTCGAACGCCAACGAAGCGCCGCCACCCTGCGCGGCCGGTACCGGAGCCTCCACGCGGCTCCACGTCGTCGTCGCCGGGTCGAAGGTGACGAGCCCGTTGCCGGTCGAGAGGAAGATGACGCCGTCGGGTCGTCTCGCGGCAGAGCTGACGCTCCAGAGCGCTCCACCGGGGAGTGCGCCCGTCAGCTTCACGGGTGCCCGCTCGAACTCACGGCCCGGCGCCATCGACAGGGCGTTCGCCAGGTCCGTCTCGAAGAACTGCCGCTTCGCGCGGTCGACGACGAAGGGGCCACGCGTCGTCATCGACTGGTTGAGTCGCCCGAGCTCGCGCCACGTACGCGTCTGCAGGTTGCCTTCGACCACCGTCGGTACCGGCAGCATCATCGTGCCGATGAGCTCCATTCGCGTCGACGTCGCGAGCAACCGCTGGCCCGCCGCGTCCCACACCACGAAGGGGAAGGGCGCCATCGACGGCGTGATGGGCACCAGCCCCGTCCCCGTCATCGAGATGGGCGTCCAGCTCGCGGAGGTCGGCGAGCGCTCCTGCACCGTCGAGATCCACGTGGCGGTCATCGGCGGCGTGAACTGGAAGCTGCCGATGCTGATGACCCGGTCGGCCGTGCGGTCGTAGTTGGCGATGTCTGACCAGGGCTGACCCGCGATGGGTGCTCCCCACGTCGCCTGCGTGCCCGAGATGGTGAGCGGACGAACGTCGTTGCCACCGACGACGCCGAGCCGCGACGACGTGCCGAACATCGTGTGCAGCAGAAAGCCGTTCGCGTCGGGCGTGTCGACCTGTTGCAGCGTGGTGAAGCGCGCGCCCGCGTCAGAGACCTGCAGCTGCACCACCTCGTAGCCCGGCGGGCGGGTGAAATAGAGGCCCGTCAGCACGCCCGACTGCTCGTCGAAGGCCGACGCCGTGAGGTTGCCCGTGGGCAGCGTGCCCGAGACCGGCACCGTCTCGACGAACGCGCGCGAGCCACCATCACGCAGCGTCGTGCCCTCGTCTTCGAGGCGAACGGTGATGAGTGACTGCAGCGTCGGCGTCACCGAGAGCGGCAACGTGAAGAGCCGTCGACTCACCGGGTCGAGCCCTCCCGAGTGCGCGCTGCCGCCGAGGCTGTAGGGCGAGAACGAGCCGTGCAGCTGGCGGAAGACGATGGGCCCACTCGAGCCGCAGCTCGCTGCGCCGCCGCCTGTCGTGGTCGAGCCTCCCGCCGCGCCGCCACCGGTGCCACTGGTTCCGCCACCTGAGCCGCCGAACCCGCCGAAGCCACCACCGAGCGAGAGCCCTCCTCCAGCGCCGCCATCGACCCGAGACACAGGAGCGCCGCACGCCGCCACCAGGACGCAGACAGCCAGCACCGCTCTTCGCATGACCCCTCGCACCGCTTCGGCCCGGCCCTCGGTTCCCCCTCGGCGTGCGCACATTCACGCAGCACTGCGCGTGCGCGCTGTGGCAGGGTCTGCTCCGTCAGTCGTGCCGGCGTCGGGCCGTCGAGAGGGGCGAACTCATCATGGCGAAGAAGAAGGCACGCACCGAGGGCCCCGACGGGTGGCTGGCGCTGGTGGAGCGGGACCTCACCGCGCTCGCGAAAGACGGCAAGCTGCCCACCGGCCACGGGCTCGATCAGGCCGCGAACGATTTGGCGACGCTGCTGACGCGTGGTGGAAAAGCGCCGCTGCTCGCTGGTGAACAAGGCGTCGGCAAGTCAGCCATCGTGCAGGAGCTCGCCCGCCGCATCGCGCAGGGCAACGCGCCCGAAGGCCTCAAGGGCGTTCGCGTGCTCGAGGTTCCCGCGGCCGGCATCTTCGCGCGCACCAACACGCCCAAAGGCGCCGCCGAGTTGCTGGAAGACTTCCTCGACAAGGTCGCCGAGCAACCCACCATCATCTTCTTCCGCGACGTCGGCCTCGTGCAGGGCAGCTCGCTGGTGCCGGTGTTGATTCGAGCGCTCCGCGCGTCGCGGCTGCGCTTCGTCTTCGAGTCCGACCTGCGTCGAGCGCACGAGCTGCTCCGCACCGACGAGACGTTGAGCGAGCGGCTGCACCTCGTCGTCGTCAACGAGCCGACCCACGAGCGCGCCAGGTGGATTCTCGGGCGCATGGCCGAAGAGCTCGAGCTCGAAGCCGGCCTGCCCATCGACCCGTCGGCGTGTGACATCGCGCTGCGGCTTTCGGTGAAGTTCCTGCTCGCGCAGCGCCTGCCACGAAAAGCCATCGAGCTGCTGAAAGAGACCGTCACCGAAGCGGCCGGCACCTCGAAAGATCGCGTCACCGGTGAAGACGTGCTCGCGCGCTTCTGTGCGTCGACGCGGCTGCCGCGCTTCATGGCTGACGACAAGGTGCCGCTCGACCTCGACGAGGTGAGCCGCTTCTTCGGCACGCGCTTGCTCGGGCAGACCGACGCGCTCCAGGCCGTGCTGCGCAGCGTGGCGTTGCTGAAGGCGGGCCTGAACGACCCGCGCCGCCCGCTCGGGGTCTTCCTCTTCGCGGGCCCCACGGGTGTCGGCAAGACGCACCTCGCGAAGCTGCTCGCCGAGTACCTCTTCGGCAGCCACGAGCGGCTCGTTCGGCTCAACATGGCCGACTACCCCGACCACGGTGACGAGAACGTGCTGTTCGGCAACCCGTGGGCGCAGACGCTCGACTCGAAGCGCGGAGAGCTGACGCGCCTGCTCGACGGCCGCGTCTTCACCGTGCTGCTGCTCGACGAGTTCGAGAAGGCGCACGCCAAGTGCCACGACCGCTTCCTGCAGCTCTTCGACGAGGGCCAGTTCATCAACGCCGCCGGAGAGACGGTGCCGTGCAACAACACGCTCATCGTCTGCACGTCGAACGTGGGCGCCGAGGTGTACCGCGAGGGGCCCATCGGCTTCGCGTCGTCGCGCAGTGATGAAGAGCTGCTCGACGAAATCGACCGCAGAATCTCGAGCTCGTTCCGCCCTGAGTTCCTCAATCGCTTCGACGCCATCTGTCACTTCCGGCCATTGGGGAAGGTCGAGATTCGGCGCATCGCGCAGCGTGAAGTCGGGCGCGTGCTCGAGCGTGAAGGCATTCGGGCGCGCCAGTTGGATGTCGAGGTGGCTCCCGAGGTGGTGGAGCTGCTCGTCGACCGCGGCTACTCGCCGGTGCACGGCGCGCGGTACCTGCAGCGCGAAATCGAGAAGTCGCTGACGGCCGCGCTCGCGGTCGAGATTGCGCGCCAGTCGTTGCCGCCGTCGACGCCGGTGAAGGTCGTCAGCCACAAGGGGCGCGTGCACGCCATCGCCGAGCCGAAGGTGCTGCGCGAGCGGGAGGCGACGGCCCAGGCGACGTTGCCCGGTGCAGGCGCGGCGGTGGCGAAGAAGCGGCTCGACCAGAAGGCGCTCGTGCACGAAGCCGAGGCCCTCGTTGGGCGCGCGGCGGGCGTCGCGCAGTCGGTGAAGCGGCCGCAGCTCGAGACGAAGCGACGGGAGCTGCTCGCCATCTCACAGGCTCCCGGCTTCTGGGACGATGGAGAGCGGGCGGCGGCGGTGCTTCGAACCTATCGCGCCATCGACGCGCAGCTGGCCGAGCTCGACCGGTTGCGCGAGCAATGTCAGGTGGCGCGACGCAGAGCGCGTGACGCGAAGGGTGAGATGCAGCTCGCGGCGGCCGTGCGCGCGGTCGAAGAGGTGGGCCGAGAGGTGCAGCTCGCCGAGGCGCGCGTGGCGTCGGGCTCTGCAGGCAACGTCGATGACGCGTGGCTCGAGATTGCCGCGGCCGTCGATGGAGAAGCCGGTGAAGGCTGGGTGCGCGAGCTGATGACGATGTACCTGGGCTGGGCGCAGCGCCGCAGCTACGAGGTGAAGGTGCTCGCCGAAGGTGACGAGCCGCGCCGCGCGGTGCTGCAGATTCACGGGCCGGGCGTGTTCGGCTTCCTCTCGGGAGAGAAGGGCCTGCACCGCCGCATCGATGATGACGCGCGCGTGGCGGCGTACCTGCGGCTGTACACTCCGTCACAGGCGCCGGTCGAAGTGGCCGAGTCGATGACGCTGTCGGCGCGAGAGGTGAAACGTCGCGCGGGGCGGTTCGTCGAGAAGGTCGCGACCGAGTCGTCGGTGCGTGACGAGCGCACGGGGCGTGAGGTGTCGTTGAGCGGCAGCGGCAACGTCGAAGAGCTGAAAGCGCTCACGCTCGCGGTGCTCGACGGGCAGGCCGAGGGTGGGTCGGAAGTTCGGCGCTACTTCGTCGGCCGTGGAGCGCGTGTCGAAGACCCACGCACTGGTGAAGCCACGCCGCGCATGAAGGACGTGCTGCGCGGAGAAATCGACCTCTTCATCGCCGCGTGGTTGACGAGGCCACCCAGCGACGGCGCGTGACGTGCGGCTCAGCGGCTGACAAGTCGGTCTCGGAATCTCCTCGAAGCTCGGAGGAGTTCGACGAACTCGTGCCACGACTTCTTTGCAGCGTCGACCCGCTCCGCGGGGAATTGCTGGGCGAGTGCTTCGTTGTGCCGGTCCTTGACGCAGGCTCCGAGCGCATCGTCTTTGGGCCGCACCACTTCGTCGAGGAGGGTCCTGTCCATCGCCCACGAGTCAATGAGTGACTGATGATCAGCATCATCATGAGCCGCGCGGCATCGAGCCTTCAGCTCATCTGTCGCTTGATAGAGCCACGACTCAATCGAGTAGCAGGGGTGCATGACGAGGAGATTCGCAACGAGCGCTGTCGCTTCTTCGTTGGACCTTGGCTGGTACACCTTGGCGGTCTGGGATCGAGGGCTCGGTGTCATGAGCCACTGAATGACGAGGTGGCGGACGACTGCGTCGAACTTCTTGCGGTTCTCGCTCGACGCTCGTCTTGACCACGTCGAGTCGGAATCAACGTGAAAGACGACGAAGTTCCCCTGGGCGAGTTCGTTGGCGATCGTGCGTATCAGCCCCAGCTTCTCAGGCGTCGTTCGCTTGTCCTTCCAGGCGTTTCCTCGAATCGCATTCAGGGAAAGATCGCCTGATGGGAGCGGCCGGCTGTCGAGGAGCCGCGTGTCGAGTCCGGGGACGGCGAGTTGTGCGGCAGCCTTCAACAGCCTCTGAACGGTCGGGACGCCCTGCTTTCCGGAATCCTCGGAGACCACCAATACTCGAGCCACCATCGGTCACCAGAAGCCCTTGCTGATGAGAATCTCCGAGACGCTCTGCAGACCGGTCTCGTATGCAGCAAAGAACTCACTGGCTTCGGCTTGCGTCGGATTCCTCCAAACAAGCTCAGTCAGGCCCGATTCACCCTTCACTCGCTCGCAGAGAACGAAGCCGCGTCGGACGTCCTCGCTGTCTTCGAACTCCAGGTAGTCCAGAAGCAGCGGATTCTGGCTCGTCAAGAATGCCTGCCGCTCTCCGATCTCAGAGAGGCACGCTCGGATCCAATCGTGGTGGAGTCCGTTGATCAGCTCGTCCACGATCATGATCTCGGGGCAAGCATCACTCATGGCGAAGAAGGCCAGAAGACGACGCTCGCCGTAGCTGAGGCTGTGATGCAGGAACCGGTCAGCGCCGTGTGCAAAGGCAAAACGCAGACTCGTGAACTTCGTCTCGACTGACGCGCCCGTGGCCTTGGTCTCGACATCGACACGACCCTCTGCCGCGTCGTAACCCATGACCTGAGCAGCCTTGGTGAGGAAGGCGGCTCGGAACATCGGCCCGTCCTTGCCGGTCAAGCTGACCTCGAAACGACTGAGGCTCTCAGGCAGCCCATCCCAGAAGGAGTTGCTCACGCGCTCGCCGTTGCGGGTCTGCCAGAAGCCCAGCAGCAACTGGAAGTAGTCGAGTGCTTCATCGAGTCTCGCTGTCGAGGTGAAGACGAGGTTCAGAAGTCGGTCGAATCCGGGTCGCTTCTCCAGGCTTCGAAGCAGAGTGACCAGCGGGCTCTCTCCGCCAGGGTTGCTGACGCCATCGACAACGACCTCGCCGTCACCGACCACTGCCCCGGCTACGGCAGCGTGATC
>JBEOKA010000258.1:0-53121 GCA_040275325.1 Myxococcaceae bacterium
CCACCGCAGCTCGTGCTCAAGCTCGGCCCGTCGAGTGCTCCCGATGTCGTGACCGCAGCCGATCCACTCGCAGACAAGGTGGAGCGCTGCCTCGAACAGACGCTCGCCGACTTCCCGCGCCCTTCACTCGAGCTCACCGTCGACCTTCCGCTCATCAACAGCGACGCATCTCAGGAGAGCCCCGACGCGAGCGACGAGGTCGTCACCACGCAGCGACAGGTGATGAAGCGGCGCGCGACGGCGAGGCTCGAGTTGTTGATGGCGCAACGCACGGCGCTCGTGAAGCAGCTCGAGCCCATCGCCCAGTCGTACAAGCGCAAGCCGACGCCCTCGCTCATGAAGCAGCGCATCGCCCTGTGCAGCGAGCTGCGCGTGGTCGAAGACGCGCTCCCGCTCGCGGTGGAGCGCGCCGTTCCCTCGAAGCCCATCGACACCGAGCCCAGCCAGCTCTGCGCCTCGGTGAAGCGCGACGAGTAGCCGTCACTCGCCGACGGACACGTAGCGATACGCGTCTTCTCCGACGCGGTCGGGGTTCTGCTCCTTGCCGAAGTTCGCTTCTTTCGCGAGCTGCTTCACCTTCGGCTTGCTGGCGTCGGTGAGCGCGCTGTCTTCGACGTTCAGGTGGGCGAGGTGCGAGAACAGCTCCTTGCGCGCGAGCATCGCGTCGATGTCGGCGTCGCTGAGGCAGCCCATCGACAGGTCGAGCGACGTGAGCTGCTTCAGCAGCTTCGAGCCCATCAGCGCGCGCACGCCTTCGCCGGTCCACTCGCAGTTCATGAGGCCGAAGTGCTTCAGCTTCGGGAACGCTGAGAGGTCGAGAATGCTGGCGATGTCTTTCACGCTGCCCGACGCGCCGTAGTTGCTGCTGCCAAACCAGATCTCGAGCCGCTCGAGCTTCGGTGCCTTGAGCGACACGATGGCCTTGATGTCGTCCTTCGTGAGGCTGCCCGTCTCGATGGCGAGCGACTCGAGCTCTGGCAGCGACACGTTCTTGCCGAGGTCGATGTTGCCCGCGTGCAGCGTCAGCTTCTCGAGCTTCGGGAACAGCGGCGCGATGGAGCCGAAGTCGCCGGTGCTGGTGCTCGAGATGTCCCAGTCGCCGACGTTGCCCAGGTACAGCTCGCGCAGCGTCGAGGGCTTCTTCGTCTCTTCGAACGCGTCGAGGAGCACCTGAAACGACATCTCTTCTTCAGCGGCGCACGGGCCGAGGCGAAGCGACTGCAGAAACCGCGCGGTCGGCAGCTCGAGCACCGCGGCGAGGTCTCCGGTTGGATCGTCCTCGCCTTCACCGAACGAGTCCCAGCGAATCTCGGCGTGCCTGATGAAGCCGAACTGCCACTCGAGCTTCACGCCCTTGCCGTACTTGTCGTCGCCGAAGTTCGCGAGCGGCCCGAGGAAGGTCTCTTTGTGCTTCTTGAGCAGCGCCTTCGCCGCGGGCGAGTTCTGCTGCTGCATGACGATGAGCTCGCCGAGCGGGTCGCCCTTGCCCTGCAGCCAGTCGGCGTAGACGAGGTACGGCTGCGCGTCGTCGAGCTTCGCTTCGATGGCGGCCTCGAGCTGCGGGTTGCCCTCGGGCTTCGGCTTGCCGCCCACCTCGACGTAGCCCTTGCCCGTCTTCTCGCCGATGAGCTTCTTGGTGTCGGCCTTCGCTTCGCCGGGGCTGTCGAACTCCTTCACCTTCTCCTGGCCCGCGGTGCCGATCTTCCCGAAGCGCACCGTCTGCTCGCTGTCTTCGACCTTCACCTCCCAGAACTTGCTCGAGCCGCCCTCGACGAACTCGAAGCGACGGAAGCCGGGCTCCACCGTCACGGCGACGGGAGCTGCGGGCGTTTCCTGCTTCACCGCGGCCTTCTTCGGCGCAGCAACCGCGACTGGCGCGGGTGCCGCCCCACCGCCCTTCTCCTCGTAGCCCTTGCCCGTCTTCTCGCGCACGAGCTTGTCGTGGAGCTTCTGCGCCGCGTCCGGCGAGCCTTCGTCCTTCACCGTCGTCTGCCCGGCCGCGCCAATCTTCCCGTAGCGCGTCAGCACCTTGTTGCCGTCGACCCACACTTCCCAGAACTTGTTCGACGACCCTTCCGAGAACTCGAAGTAGCGCTTCGCCATGGCACACCCTCCCCGACGTTGAGGGCGCGGAGCGTCGCGCACGGCTCCTTCGAACGCACGGGTTCTCTTGGTGAACTACGCTGTCGCGCGCCGTGAACGACTTCTACGCCTCGCTCCAACGCCTGCTCGATGAAGGTTCGCCCTTCGTGCTGTGCACCGTCATCGCCTCGCACGGCTCGACGCCGCAGAAGCCCGGCAGCAAGTTGGTGGTGAAGGCCGATGGCTCGCTCGTCGGCACCGTCGGCGGCGGCGCCATCGAGAAGCAGATCATCGA
Organism: Myxococcaceae bacterium; assembly: GCA_040275325.1. Taxonomy (GTDB): domain Bacteria; phylum Myxococcota; class Myxococcia; order Myxococcales; family Myxococcaceae; genus Xiheimicrobium. The sequence goes on from JBEOKA010000258.1 coordinate 2,378, forward strand.
CGCGGCCCTGGCGTTGTTGAACGACGTCGCCGCCACCACGACGACGCTCGAGACGCACCTGACGCACGAGCTCGGCATGTGCTGCGGCGGGAAGATGACCGTCTTCCTCGAGAAGCACGCGCGCGCGCCGGCGCTGGTCGTGTTCGGTGCCGGCCACGTGGCGAAGGAGCTGTCGGCGCTGTCGGTCGCGGCGGGCTTTCAAGTCACGGTGGTCGACGAACGCGCGGAGTGGGCGACGGCCGAGCGATTCCCCGGCGCGACGGTGCTGGTGCGCCCACCCGACGACGTCGCGCGCGAGCACGTGGGCGGAAGCGACACGTTCTTCTGCATCGCCACCCACGACCACCCGCTCGACCAGCGCTGCGTCGAGGCGCTGCTCGACAAACCATCGGCCTACCTCGGCGTCATCGGCAGCCGCCGCAAGGCCGAGCGTTTTCGACAGCGCCTGCTCGCCGCCGGCTTCTCGAAGGAGCGCATCGCCCTGCTCGAGTGCCCCATGGGCGTCGACATCGGCGCGCTGACGCCCGTGGAGATCGCCATCTCCATCACCGCCAGGCTCGTGGCCGTGCGCCGCGCCGAACGGGTCAAAGCCAAGGCACGTCACCTCGCCTCGGTGTAGGGTGCGCTTTCTCGTGCGCCGCCTCCTCGCCCTCAGCGCCCTCGTCTTCGCCGCGTGCCCGACGCCGATGCAGGGTTCCGACGCGTCGGTCATCGTGCCCGAGGTCGACGCAGGCCAGGTCGAGCCCGATGTCGACGCGGGGCGAATGCGCTTCGACGCTGGCGCGCCCGACGCGGGCTTCACCTCGGCCTCGGCCTCGACGTGGTGCCGCACGCGCGCGCTCGCCAGCTGCCTGCGTCAGGTGCGCTGCTTGAGCCTCTCGGAGTCATCGCTCACCGACTGCGTGGCCCGCACCGCCGACGGCTGCGACCAGCTCTCGTTCTCCACGGGCGTCGACGCAGGCCGGCTCGGCTTCGACAGCGCGAAGGCCGTCACCTGCTTGAACGACTTCGCGGCGGGCAGCTGCACCGTCGAGCCTCCATCCTGCGCGAGCGTCTTCACCGGCCGGGTGCCGACCGACGGCGGCTGCGTGACGGCGGCCGAGTGCAACGACAGCTCCTTCTGCGACATCTACTCGGGCACCTGCCCCTACCGCTGCCGCGCCTTCGGCCAGCTCGGTGAAGGCTGCGACTTCTTCCGCCGCTGCGCGCCGACGCTCGGGTGCTATCGCGGCGATGGCGGCAGCGAGACCTGCCAACCCCTCAAGCGACCCGGCGACCCCTGCGTCGACTTCGACGAGTGTGGAGAGAACGGCGCCTGCATCGACAGCCAGTGCGTGGCCCGGCGCGCCGACGCGGGTGAAGCGTGCGGCGTGCGCTCGGGCTACCCCTTCTGCGCCGACGAGTACTTCTGCCGGCAAGACCCGCCCGCCGTCGAGGGCGAGCCCGCACCGCCCGGCACCTGTCAGCGCCGCGCCGGCCTCGGTGGCACCTGCGTCGGCAGCACCTCGTGTCTGCCTTCGCTGCGCTGCTCGGCCGTCATCACCACCGGCACCTGCCGCGCGCGCTCGAAGCGGGGCGAGCTCTGCTCCGGGTACACCGACTGCGAAGACGGCCTCTTCTGCTCCAACCAGAGCCAGCGCTGCGAGCCCTACCCGTCTGACGGCGGCGACTGTGGGTACTCGGGAGGCAGCAGCGGCCGATGTCTGACGGGCTTCTACTGCCGCTACAACGCCGGCGATTACGGCTGCGAGCGTCGTCGTGCGGTGGGCGAAGACTGCGACTATGATGGGGTGTGCCTGTCGAATGAATGCGAGTTCGGCCGCCGCCCCGATGGAGGTTTCGGAGGGACGTGCGGAATCGCCTGCTCGCTGAAGGCCGACGCCGGGCTGTAGGACGCATTGGTGACTCTCTCTCGTGCATTCGTGGTGGGCCTCGCCATCGGCGTGGTGGTGGGCTGCGCCGGCAGGCCGCCGACCGTCGTGCTGCCTGACGGTGGCGTTGGCGCCAACGGCGTCGGCGGAGGCACGTCAGGCACCGGAGGCGGCGCGAGCGACGCGGGCCTGCCGTTCCGCACGGCGTGCACGACGCTCAACGCCAGGCGCTGCGAGCTGCTGCGGAGCTGCGGCGTCATCGACGACACCACCGAGGCCTACCGCGACTGCCTCGCCTGGCTGTCGGCGACGTGGTGTGGCCCAACGAAGTGGGTGCCACGCGTCGAGAAGGGCACGCTGCGCTACGACGGCGTGCGCGCGCAGACCTGCGCCACCGACTGGACCGCGAGGGCCTGCTCCGACTTTGCGACCGAGCCCAACTCGTGCACCCGCTTCTTGAGCCCCGCGCTGGCGCTCGGCGGCCGCTGCTACGACGGCTACCAGGAGTGCGCCGACGGCGTGTGTCGCGGCGGCGCGTGCCCGCGAACCTGCGTCGTTCGTGGCGCCATTGGCGAGGCGTGCGCAACGGCGGCCGACTGTCAGTCGAACCTGTACTGCCGCCCGCCCATCACCTCTGGAACGAACCAGTGCGCGGCCTACGGCCTCGAGGGCACGCCCTGCACCGCGACGCAGCAGTGTGGAGCGGGGCTGCTCTGCGCTCAGGGCCAGTGCCGTCGCCTGCCGGCCGCCGAGCAGCCGTGTCTGATGGGGCGGTGCGACGAGGCGTCGTTCTGTCTCTCGGCGCTCGACGGTGGCCAGTGTGAAGCGCGGCGTGACGCGGGGCTCGGGTGCAGCGACGACTCGCAGTGCGGGCTCGGCCTCGTGTGCGACTCCCAGACCTGTGTGCCGGCGGTCGTGACGGCCATCGGCGGCGAGTGCGGCCCGCAGCAGCAGTGCCCCTCGGGCACGACGTGCCTCATCGAGAGCGGCTCGGTGCGTGGAACCTGCGCGGCCCCTCGACGCAGCGGAGAAGCGTGCCTCACCGCGACCGACTGTCAGGGGCACCTCACCTGCCTCGAAGGCGACGGCGGCCGCGTGTGCTCGACGCGCAGGAAGAACGGCGCGAGCTGCACGACGGCGCGCGACTGTCTGGCCTCGAGCACCTGCGTCACGGGCAGCTGCGTTCCGCTCCCCGCGCTCGGAGAGCCGTGCTCAGCCTCGACGCCGTGTCTCTGGGGCGCGTGCCTCGACGTGACCGACGGTGGCTCACGCTGCATCGAGCCGCAGGGCCCCGGCCAACCGTGCCGCACCGGCCAGGACTGCGCGTCGGAGCGCTGCGAGCAGGGCCTGTGCACGCCCGCCTGTCTGCCCTGAGTGCTGACGCCGTCTCCAACGGTGTTGACGCATTCAGTTGCAGGTGCCCGCGACCGAGGGCCCCGCGCCATCGGGCTTGCGGCAGCGCTTCATGCCCATCGCGGCGTCGGCGCAGTCTGCTTTGGAGTGACAGCAGCCGGGCGCGATGCACAACGAGCCGGTGACGGCGGTGGTGCTGGTGCTCCGCGTCGCAGCGAGCTCTGGGGTGTTGAGCTCGTTGCGGCAGCTGAAGTCGACACAGCGGTCCGTGGTGGAGACGGCCAGGTCGGCGCACATCGAGTCCTGCGTGCAGTAGCGGTCCGGGTAGACGGTCTGGCACGAGAAGCGGAACTTCCCGTTCGTCGTGGGCATGCCCTTCTTGCAGCGAACGCTGGTGCCGGGCTCGGTGGGCGCTGCGCATTGGCCGTCGATGCAGCAGGGCGAGCTCGGGTCGCAGTTCGGCGGAATCGGCCCCGTGAAGGGCGCACAGCGATCGCGCACCAGCGTGGTTCGGAACGTGGTGAGCGGCATCGTCTCGTTCAGCAGGCTGACGCCGAGCACCTCGACGACGGCGCCAATCTCGGGCGTGACTCCCACATCGAGCGAGGTGCACAGCTGCCCTGACGCGCTGCCATTCGCCGCGAGGCTGGCGGTGCTCGTCATCTTCGCCTCGGCGAAGCTCACGAGCGTGACGGTCGCTCCAGCGATGCCGAAGGCCTTCACGTCGAGGCGCGGCTCGAGCCAGGCCTTCGCGGTGACCCGACCGTCGAAGGTGACGGTGGGCCCGAACTCGGTGAAGCGCGTGTTGCGCTCGTCGATGGAGTACCAGTCGAGCCGGTCGGAGTAGCCAAAGCCCACCTCGATGGAGTCTCGCAGGTCGAAGCCGTGGGTGACGGTGAGCACCGCGTCTCCGCTGATGCGGTAGCCCGCGAAGAGCGACGGGTTGACGGTGATGACGATGCCACCGACCGAGAAGGGAACCTCGGGGCCTTCCCAGAGGCGGCGCTGCTCGCCGAAGGCGCCGGTCGCCTGAATCTCGAGCTTCGAGTGCATCGACGCTTCGACGCTGCCGCCCACCGACAGCTCGAACTTGTCGAGGTTCGCGAAGCCCTCGTCCCACTCGAGAATCGCGTCGACCCAGGCCGTGAGGCGGAAGCGGCACTTCGTGAGGTCGAGCTTTGCGTGGCCCTGCACCAGGTTCACCGAGTCGATGATGTTCTTGTCGAAGACGTTGCCAGAGCAGTCTTCGGGGCCCAGCGCGATCTCGAGCGGCTGTTGGGTCTTCCCTGCGGTGAGCGGCTGGGTCGCGACGGCGCTCGACAGGGGCAGGCGCACCCGAATGCGGCCCCGCGCGAACGCGTCTTTGAGCTGCACCCGCGCGAGCTTGACGGTGACCTCGCGCCCATTGCGTTCATACGACTCCACGCGGTGCAGGAGCGGCGGCCGGTCTTTTCGCCCACGATAGAGAATGGTGCCGGCCTTCACGCGGTCGTCGGGGTTCACGCCCGGCTTCAGCGTGAGCGACAGCGTCTGCGTCGCCGCGTCCCACGAGCTCGACGCCACCTTGAGGCGGTCTTCGTCATCGATGCGCACGACGTTGGGGCGGGGCTCGAGGCAGTTCTGGTTGGCGTCCTGGCTGCACTTCAGCGGCAGGGCGACGTCGTCGAACGGGTTGGGCTGGGCGACGGTGTCATCGACCGTCTGCGTGGGCCCACACGAGACGACAGCCACACAGGCAGCGAGCAACAGGGAGCGCAGGGTCATGGAATCGCATCAAACCGCCTCCAGCGCGGCGGTTGCGCGCCGTGGGAGGTCGTGGGAGCCGGTCTTCGAGGTCGCGGCCGGCTGAGGCGTGGAACTTCACTCTTTCCAGTTCTCGACGGGTGCCCGTTTGGCTGACACGGAGAGCTGATCGACACTGCCTTCATGAGTGGCGGGGCCTGGCAGGTACTCGATGGTGCGCCCGACGCGATGCTGGTCGTCTCGAGAGACGGCCGCATCGTGTTCGCGAACACCATGACCGAGCAGATCTTCGGCATCGCGCCCGAACGACTCGTCGGCCAGACGCTCGACGTGCTGCTGCCGTCACACGCGCGGGCGAGCCACGCAGGCCACGTCGACCGGTTCTTCTCGAACCCGAAGCGCAGACCGATGGGCGCGGGCATGACGCTGAGCGGGCGCAAGGCCGATGGCACCGACTTCCCCGCTGAGATCTCGCTGAACCTCACGGCCGACGGCTTCGTCATCGCGGCGGTGCGCGACGTGAGTGATCGCCAACGCGCCTCCCACCGGCTCGCGACGCTGGGCGTGCTCATCGGCGGGGTCGCGCACGAGCTCAACAACCCGCTCGCCGCGCTCATCAGCAACCTGCACGAGCTCTCGGATCGCCGCGCAGAGCTGCCCGCTGACCTGCAGGAGCCTCTCGGCGACGCCGTCTCGTGTGGAGAGCGCCTGCGCAGCATCGCGATGGATCTGCGCACGTTCTCGCGCGCCGACAACGCGCCGCTCGGGCCAGTTCAGCTCGACCTCGTCGTCGCCGCCGCGCTGCGCATCACGGGTGGTGGGCTGCGGCGCAAGGCCCGCCTCGTTCAACAACTGCGTGACGAGACCTGGGTCCGTGGTCACGAAGGGCGCCTCGGCCAGCTCGTGCTCAACCTGCTCGTCAACGCCGAGCAAGCCCTGCCCGTGGGCACGCCCGAGGCCCACGTCGTCACCGTGACGGTCGCGCGCAACGAGGATCGCTCGGTGCTGCTCTCGGTGGCCGACGATGGGCCCGGTATGCCGAACGAGGTGCGCGACCAGCTCTTCACGTCGTTCATCACCACCAAGCCGGCGGGTCAGGGCACGGGCCTTGGCCTGAGCATCTGCAAGCGCATCGTCACCGAGCACGCCGGTTCGATTCGCGTCGAGAGCGAGCCGGGCCGGGGAGCGCGCTTCGTCGTCACGCTCCCCGAGCTGACGTGAGCGTCAGAGGAACGGGCGCACCATCACCGACTGGCCCACCTTCACCTCGCCCACGTGCGCCTTGATCTGCGCGTACTGCGGGTCGTTCGGCGGGTAGCAGAAGCGCGCGTCTCCGAGGCCGGGCCCTTCGGCCCGAAGGTCGAGCACGAGGGTTCCATCTTCAAGCAGCGTGGCGACTCCGATTGATTCGTTCATGACTCACCTCCGTTCAGCGTGGTGTCCCAGTAGCGCGACAGGTTCGGGTAGCGGCGACGGCACTCGGCCGGGTCTTGCAGGTAGAGGGCGAGCGTCTCGGCGTAAGCCTCTTCACGGCCCGCGGCGCCGGGCTGCTGCAGGTACGTCGGCATCGCGGCACGGTCGGCCTCGTACGCGCGCTGGAACTCGGCGCTGTCGCTGGGCTTGCCACCCCGGTAGTCGAGCGCGTGACCGGCTTCGTGCAGCACGAGGTTGGCCGAGCCGTGGCTGCTGCCAGTCGGAGGCACCTGACGGGTTCCGTTCGGCCCCGCCTGCGTCGCGACGACGACCTCGTTGGTGTCGGGCATGAACGCGCCGGGCACCTGGTCCCACGTCTTGCCAGGAGGCCAGCCACGCGGCTGCACCCCACGAAGCTCGGTGCGCGCGTCGGTGACCGAGCCGCGGGCGGCGACAACCTTCGTTCCGTTGCGCTCCATCTGCTGAAGCTGCGCGAGCGGCATCTTCTCGAGCTCGCCCACGACGGCGTCGACGTCTTCCTGCGTGGCGGAACCACCAGCGCGCACGAGGCGGCGCGCGACGGCTCGACGGGCCTCGAGGTCGCCTGCATCACCAACCGCCGTGGGACCTTCCGCCGGCGCGGCACTACCTGCCGCGGGAGCCTGCCCACCTGCCGCGGGAGCCTGCCCACCTGCCGCGGGAGCCTGTCCACCAGCCGCGGGAGCCTGTCCACCTGCTGCGGGAGCCTGCCCATCTGCCGCGGGAGCCTGTCCACCAGCCGCGGGAGCCTGCCCACCAAGCGCGGGAGCCTGTCCACCAGCCGCGGGAGCCTGCCCTCCAGCCGCGGGAGCCTGTCCACCGGCCGCGGGAGCCTGCCCTCCAGCCGCGGGCGTTTCTGCACCACCCCCGGGCGATTGTGCACCGCCGGCCGGCTGCTGCGGACGACGACGCCGACCGATGTACTCGAGGCCCATCGCACCGAAGGTGTCTTCGCCCGCCCGGCCATCAGCGCGCAGCCCGTTCGCCTGCTGGTACGCCTTCAGCGCGGCCTCGGTGCGTGGCCCGAATTTGCCGTCGACCTCTCCCACATCGAAGCCGGCGTCACGCAGCGTGCGCTGCAGCCGCTCGACGTCTTCTCCGCGCGACCCGCGACGCAGCACCCGCGTCATGGGCACGTCGTTCGCGGGCCGCGCTGCCGCCAGGTTCGGGTCGAACCCATCACGCACCTGCAGCAGCTCGGTCTGCGGCCGCTGCACCTCTTCGACCCGCCCCGTCGCCGTCGTCTGGCGAACCTGCTGCGGCGTCGAGACTGCGACTGACTTGATCATCTCGAAGCTCCTCGTCACGAACTGCGTTGTGCGAGGAGGATGCGAAGGGCTGCGAACGCCGTGCATCGCGAGCAACATCAGCGGCTTGACGAAAACCCCGCCGAGAACGCTCGCGAAACTGTCAACGCTCGAGACACTTCAGACGAAGCGCCAGTCGTACGTGGGCACGACGACGGGAGACGGCATCAACGCGACGGCACGGTCGAGCTCGAAGTTCGCCTCCCACAGCGCGCGGCAGAGCGCATCGAGCACGTACCGGAGCGGGCGCAGACCCTCGAGCGCATGGAGGAACGGCACGACGTCATGCACGCCGCGCAGCAACCGCACGTCACTTCGCGAGAGCGGACGATCTCGTTCGTCGACGATGGCGTGGCGCGCGAGCACATCATTCACCAGCGCGTGCCCACCCTTCACCTCGAGCACGCGCCGCAGCACGTTGGCGAGGTGGCCACGGTCGAGCAGCAGCGGCACGCGCCTCCACGCCTTGCGCGGACGCAGGTCGAACGGCTCGAGCCGCGTGAGGTGCACGAGCGCGTGATCTCCGATGAGGCCCTTCGGCAACACGCCACGAAGGTGACGCACGCGTGAGTCCTTCGGCAGGTGCTTCGTCGTCTCGGTCGCCCACCGAATGAAGGGGTTCACCTTGTCCGAGCTGCGACGCCGATTCACCACGACCCGCACTTCGCGATCGCTCGACTCGTACACGCCGTCGACGTCGTCCCAGACCTCGGGGTCGTTCGACAACAGCGCCATCACGGTCGACACCTGCCGCCGCGCCGCGCGCTTCACCCTCGACTTCTCACGGCCTGCGCTCCGCCACCTCGAGGGCAGAATGGAGCGCGCCATGTCCCTCTCCTTGTCGGTTCGCATGGGCCGTCAGGACGATTCGCCACCCAAACGGCTGACGAAGGCCTCCACGAACTTGAATTCACTCAGAAATCAGCCCATGAAACACGTGGCGCCCCTCACCCGTAGGTGACTTCGAAAGCCGGCATGCAGAGTCCGAGCGACGAGGAGCTCATGGAGCGCTACCAGGAAGGTGACGCAGGCGCGATGGAGGTGCTGTTCGACCGCCACGCGTCGGGCGTGCATGCGTTCCTCGCGCGCATGGTGCAGGACCGCGCCCTCGCCGACGACCTGCTGCAGACGACGTTCTTGTCGGTGGTGCGCTCGGCCGACCGGTATCAGCGTGGGCTGAAGCTGGTGCCGTGGCTGCTCACGATTGCCGGCAACGCGGCGCGCGACACGCTGCGGAAGAAGAAGCTGCAGGTCGAAGTGCTACACGACGACGACGGCGTGCCGGTGGAGCCGAGCGTCGAGCCCGCGATGTCAGACCCGGGCCAGCGTCGCCGAATCGAAGCCGCGTTCGCGCAGCTGCCAGCGCAACAGCGGGAGTGCGTCATCCTCCACAAGCTGGAGGGCCTGTCGTTCGAGCAGATCGCCCAGATGCTCGACATCACCGAGACCGCTGCCCGCATTCGCGCGCACCGAGGGTACGAAAAGCTGCGCGAGCTGCTGGAAGAGAAGAACTGATGACGAACGACGTGCCACTTCCGCCTGCTCCGAAGCCTGCGTCGAGCGACGCGATGGCGAAGGCGCGCGCGGCCATGCGCAGCGAGCTGACGAAGCCGCGGCCTGCGAGCTGGAAGGCGAACGTCGCGAAGGCGTCGGGCACCATCATCGGTCTCTCCCTGACGGTGGCGGGCGTGATGTTGTTGGCGGGCGAGTGTTCGCTCGAGTCGCTCTCGAATCGCGCGGTGACCCTGGCCACGCTCATCAGCGTCGGCGTGGTGACGACGTGGGCTTCGCTTCGGCCGCAGGGGCGCGTGGGGCGCATCGCGTCGGTGGGCCTCGTGGTGCTCGCCGCGGTGCTGCTCGTGCTGATGCGCGGCGCGGGAACACCTTCTGATTCTCCGCACTGGGTGTGCACGGTGAGCCACTTCGCGGTGGGGCTCGCTCCGGCGGCGGTGGTGATCGTGTTGCTTCGCGGCATGGCGCCGAACCGGCTGCGCAGCATCGTCGCGGGGCTCGCGGCGGGTACCACGGGCGCCTTCGTGGGTGAGCTCGCGTGCGCGAAGCCTGCGGGCCATGTGGCCGTCTTTCATCTCTCGGCGTGGGTGGCCGTCGCCCTCGTCGTGACACTCGTCTCTTCCAGGCTGACGCCCCGGAGCTATGCACCATGATCGTTCGTGAAGACCTCGACGGAGCCGCAGTGCGAATCGGCCAACACGTGACCGTGCTGTGTGGCGACGACGAGACGGCCGATGAGCGGTTTCACGGCCAGCGCGGCGAGGTAGTGGGCTTCTTCGCCGATGACGTCGAGCTGGTGCTCGTCGAGGTCGACGGACTCGGCGAGGAGTGGTTCTTCGTGAACGAGCTCATCGTCGAGCCGATGCGAGTTCGGCGCTCGCAGCGCACTGCAGAACAGTCAGCCACCGCGTTCGCCTGAAGCTTACCGAAGGGAGAGCCTCAGTGCATCGAGCGAGGACCGGCTCGAGTGCCATGTGCACTGACTCGTCAGCTCCAGCACCGCATCGACGAAGCGCCAGACCGGGTGTCTCGGCGAAGAGGTCAGGCTGTGAAGCTCGAAGCGACGCTCGCTGCCGCCGTGGAAGAGCTCGAGATCGATGCACGTGCCATCGATTCCGCCCGCGCATGGAGCCTTCTCTTCCGCAAACGCTGCGGTGAAGGCCGCTTGAGCGGCGTCGCACTCGAGGTTCTCGAGCACCTCGTTCGAGAGCGCAGGACGAACGAAGCCTGCGTGCGGCGGATACGACTGGCCACCCTTCCGACTCTGAATGAACTGCCACACCGATTGCGTAGGCGTTCGAACGGACATCGTGCCCAGCCCGCGCCAGCAGAGGCTCACCACGCACTCGACGCTGAAGGTGGGACGAAACACGATGAGAGCGCCGCCGTCGCCCTTCCGGCACTCCGCTCGAGCGAGCTCCAGCTCGAGGAACTCAGCCATCATCGCCGCGTCGGTGACATTCATCGAATGAGCGCACCAGCCCACAACGCCTTCAGGAAGTCGCCCCAGGGCATGACGGTGTAGCCATCGCCCTTCTGAGCGCGCGCTCCCGTGAAGACGCCGAGGCACGTCACGTTCGGCAGCTCTTCGCGCAGGCGCTTGAAGCCGGCGTTGAAGCTCGTGCGCCACTCGTCGCTCGCCTTGAACTCGAGCACCAGGAAGCCCTTCTGGGTCTCGAGCACGATGTCGGCTTCGACGTCATCATGGGTTCGGAAGTAGCTGAGCGGGTAGTTCAGCTGCGAGTACGAAAGAAACGCGCGCAGCTCGTGAAGCAACATCGTCTCGAAGAGCGTGCCGAACTCTTCTGGCGTCGGCGGGTACGACAGCCGCCTCGTCAACGTGCGCGCGACCCCCGCATCGAAGAAGAAGAACTTCGGGTGCGCGACGACCTTCGTGCCTGGCTTGAGCTTCCACGCGGGCAGCCAGAACCCGAGCAGCGTGTCGACGAGCACGTCGAAGAAGCCCTGCACTGTCGGCCGCGCGACCTGCGCATCGCGGGCGATGTTCGAGACGTTCGTGACCTGCCCATTCTGTCGCGCGGCCACCTCGAGGAAGCGCGAGAAGCCACCGATGTTGCGAGTCAGCGCCTCGGCCTGAACCTCTTCCCGCACGTACGTGTCGACGTACGACTCCAGGTAGGCGTGGGGCCGCACAAGGCCGACGACGCGAGGGAGCGCACCGAACGGCACGCGCTCGAGCGGCATCGCCCCACCCAGCTCGGCAGAGACCAGCGGAAAGAAGTCACGGCGAATGGCACGACCGGCCAGCAGGTTCGCTCCGCCACGCTTGAGCTTGCGTGCACTCGAGCCAGAGAGAACGAACCGTCGCCCACGCTTGCCGTCGAGCCGGTGCACTTCATCGAGCAGTGCAGGAACCTTCTGAACTTCGTCGACGACGATCCAGGAGCCGTCAGGAAGTGCTTCGACCTCGCGGGCGAACCGCGACGGGTCGGCGGCGAAGTCGCGAGCCAGCCTCGTGTCGAGCAGGTCGAAGCGCGTGGCCTGCGGCAAGACCTGCTCGAGCCACGTCGACTTCCCAGTCGCGCGCGGCCCAAGAAGGAGCGTCGTCTCAACAGGGGGCTCGAGTCTGCGCTGGAACATCGCCAGCAAATATACCGGAAATCTGCTGGCGATGTGTACAGCCAACGAACATCAACATGCCGACATTGCTGGCTAGTTTCGACGATACATCGTCATCACGCAGGCTCCACCCAGACCCAGGTTGTGCTGCAGCGCGACCTTCGCGTTCGGAACCTGGCGCTCTCCTGCCGTACCGCGCAGGTGCCACACGAGCTCGGTGCACTGGGCGAGACCGGTCGCTCCCAGTGGGTGGCCCTTCGAGAGCAAACCGCCCGAGGGGTTCACCACGTACTTGCCGCCGAACGTGTTGTCGCCGTCCCAGATGAACTTCTCGGCTTCACCTTCGGGGCACAGACCGATGGCCTCGTAGGTGAGCAGCTCGTTCGTCGTGAAGCAGTCGTGCAGCTCGACGACCTGCACGTCCTTCGGGCCCACGCCGGCCTTCTCGTACAGCTTGTCAGCGGCCTGCTTCGCCATGTCGTAGCCGATCATCTTGATCATGGACTGGCCCTCGAAGCTCGAGGGGAAGTCGGTCGTCATCGTCTGCGCGGCGATCCACACCGGGTTGGTGATGCCCTTCTTCTTCGCGAACTCGTCGCTGCAGAGAATCGCGGCGGCGGCGCCACACGTCGGCGGGCAGCACTGAAAGCGCGTGAGCGGATCGAACACCTCGTCGCTCGCGAGAATCTGCTCGACCGACAACACCTCGCGGAACAGCGCGTACGGGTTCTTCGCGGCATGCTGACGCGCCTTGTTGGCGATCTTCGCGAAGGTCTCGCGCTTCGTGTCGTACTTCCACCGGTACTCACGGCCTGCGCCGCCGAACATCTGCGCCGCGAACGGAGCCTGGTTCACGCCCTGCTGCTCGTTCATCACGTTGACGTGTTTGTCGAGCGGGTTGGTGCGGTCGGCCCAGGCGGAGTTCAGCGCGCCCTTCTGCATCTGCTCGAAGCCGACGGCGAGCACACACTCGGCCAGCCCGCCCTCGATGGCCTGCCGCGCGAGGTAGAGCGCCGAGCTGCCGGTGGAGCAGTTGTTGTTCACGTTGATGACGGGAATGCCCGTCTGGCCGACCGCGTACACGGCGCGCTGGCCGCAGGTGGAGTCACCGAAGACGTACCCCGCGTACGCCTGCTCGAGCTCCTTGAAGTCGACGCCTGCGTCCTTCATCGCCTCTTTGATGGCTCCGCTCGCCATCACCTCGTAGCCGTCGGAAGCGCCGGGCTTCTGGAACTTCACCATTCCCACGCCGATGACATTGACCTTGCGACCCATGATGTGTGCCTTTCGAGAATTGGTGGAAGTCAGACGAGCTGCTTGAAGAACCCGAGGCGGTGTACTGGTTTGACCGAGCCGTCGATGCGAACGTCTCCGTGCTGGTAGAGCGTCTGCGCCGCGCCGGTCTTCGCGAACTCGGCGAGCGCGTCGTCGCTGAGCGTGATGGTGGTGTTCGCCTTCGCGTCGGCGCCGTCCTTGATGGTGGGCGTGGCCGAGGCGAGGTCAGCCGTGAACGAAGGGCCGTCTTTCACCTTGAAGGTGATGACCGCGCCGACCTCTTTCGCGAGGGCCGGGTTCTTCGCGAGCCGGTCTTTCAGCGCCGCGAGGATGATGGGGGCCTTCGCTCCAGCGGACGGAGCCGCGGTGGGTGCGGGAGCTGCCGTCGCGGGAGCCGAACCGAGCGCCGACTCGAACTCCTTGCGATCGAGCTTCTTGAGGAAGTCGAGCTTCTGCGACGCCATCACGTTGCCGCTGATCTTCAGCTTGCCGCCCTGGAACAGCTTCATCGGGTCGGCCTTGCCGCTCACCATGTCGAGCCAGTCGGCATCGGTGAGGTCGAGCGTGCAGTCGGCCTTCTCCACCGTGCCTGACTTCACCGAGCCGCCGCCATTCTTCAAATCCAACACCCAGGCGGAGTCGGGGTTCTTCAGGCGGAATTGATAGACATTGCCGACGCCCTTCACGAGGTCGGGGTTCTTCGACAGGTACGCTCCGATGGCCTGGAAGGTGATGGCCGAGGTGACGGTCGCGGTCGCAGCCGGTGTGGGCGCTGCCGCCACAGCCGACCTGTCCATCTTCTTGAGGAAGTCGAGCTTCTGCGACGCCATCACGTTGCCGCTGATCTTCAGCTTGCCGCCCTGGAACAGCTTCATCGGGTCGGCCTTGCCGCTCACCATGTCGAGCCAGTCGGCATCGGTGAGGTCGAGCGTGCAGTCGGCCTTCTCCACAGTCCCGGATTTCACGGAGCCGCCGCCGTTCTTCAAATCCAACACCCAGGCCGAGTCGGGGTTCTTCAGGCGGAATTGATAGACATTGCCGACGCTCTTCACGAGCTCGGGGTGCTGGCCGAGGTACGCGCCGATGGCGTTGAACGTCGTCGCCGCGTCGAGCTTCGGAGCCGCGGCCGCAGCAGGCGCCGCCTTCGCCGCTTCCTTCGACTTCGGCTTGGGAATCTCGGCGTACAGCTCGACGGCTGCGTTCGAGATGCAGACCTTCTCGCGCTCGACGACGGTGGCGCGAACGATGATGCGCAGGTCGTTCTCCTTCCACATCTCGATCTTCAGCGTCTCGCCCGGGTACACCGAGTCGGCGAAGCGCACCTTGATGCTCTTGAAGAAGCGCGGGTCGCCCTTGCTGAAGGCGTTCACGACGGCGCGGCCCACGAAACCGAACGTGCAGAGACCGTGCAGAATCGGCTTCTGAAAGCCGAACATCGTCGCGAACTCGGGGTCGACGTGCAGCGGGTTCCAGTCGCCCGAGAGGCGATAGAGCAGCGCCTGGCTCTCGCTCGTCTTCTCGGTGATGACCGCGTCAGGCGGGCGACTAGGTGGAACGTTCACGTCTGCGGAGGGCCCACGGTCTCCGCCCCAGCCACCGGTGCCGCGCGCGAGGATGGAGATGTCGTTCTTCACCAGCAGCTCACCCGACTGCGCGTCGTACGAGTCGACGTGCATGACGACGATGGCGTTCTTGCCCTTGTCGAAGATGTCGGTGATGCGGCCCTTGTGCACGAGCTCGGCGCTCGGCGGCAGCGGACGAACCAGCTCGGTGTACTGCTCTCCGTGCAGCACGCGGTCGAGCCCGTAGTTGAGCCCCGGCGCCGTTTTTCCCTCGGCCATCGACTTGAAGATGGCGTTGAGCGCGGGCACCACGCCGTACGTCGGCAGCGCGTAGAAGCCATCGCCGTTGCGCTCGAAGACGACGCGCAGGTCGTTCGAGTCAGTCGGGTTCTTCCCGGCGCCGACGCCGAGGGCGTAGAGCGCGAGGTCACGCTCGTCGTAGCGCGAGCGCACCTCGTCGAGCTCGGCTCCGAGCGCCGCGTCGACGTCGATGAACTCGTTGCCGCCCTTCGACTTCGACGACAGGTTCGACATCACGGGCCCGAGCGCCTCGGTGATGTTCGCGGGGTGCGTGGCCTTGCCGAAGTCGGTCACCTGCTCCCACGCGTTGCGGAGTGACTCGGGCGTGATCTCCCGGCCGAGCTTGAACGTCTTGCCCTCGGTGCGCTCCCAGCGGAGCTTGCCGAAGAAGCCCGCGCCCACTTCGAAGAGGCCGCCGTTCTCAGTGCAGTCTTCGTGTGCGAGCCAGCCGACGAGCGGCGTCACGTACTCGGGCTTGAGGTTCTCGAGCATGTCCTTCGGCATCACGGTCTCGGTGAGGCGAGAGGCGGCGATGGGCGCGATGGCGTTGCTGCGTACGTTCTTCTTCTCGCCCTCGATGGCGAGCGTGTTCGAGAAGCCCACGAGCCCCAGCTTCGCTGCCGAGTAGTTCGCCTGCCCGAAGTTGCCGTAGATGCCCGCGGCCGACGTCGTGAAGATGATGCGGCCAAAGCCCTGGTCGCGCATGTACGGCCACGCCGCGTGCGAGCAGGCGAACGCGCCGTTCACGTGCACGCGCATGATCAGGTCCCAGTCGTCCTTCGTCATCTTCTGGAAGCTGACGTCGCGCAGAATGCCGGCGTTGTTCACCAGCACGTCGATGCGGCCGAAGGCGTCGATGGCCGTCTTGATGATCTTGTCGCCGTTCTCGACCGAGTCGTAGTTGGCGACAGCGGTGCCTCCGGCCTCTTTGATCTCGGCGACCACCTTGTCGGCCGCCGCAGACGACTGGCCCTGCCCGTGCGCCGTACCGCCGAGATCGTTCACCACGACCTTCGCGCCGCGTTTGCCGAAGAAGAGCGCGTGGCTGCGACCCAGCCCTGCCCCCGCGCCGGTGATGACCACGACCTTGCCGTCGAAGCGAAGCTCACTCATGCGTGCGTCCTCTGTGAGGGCCACCACCGCGGCCCGAAAACGTGCGGAACGCAGCCTTCACAGCAGAACATTGATTCTGGAGTCAACATCGAGCGCGTGACCCTCCGCACGCAACTGGAGCAGACTGCATCAGCCCCCACATGCGTGCGCTCTCCGCTGCCCTCAAGGTCGTCGTCGGCCTCACGCTCGGTGTCGTCATCGCCGAGCTCGCCTTTCGCGCGCGCGACGACGGCGCGTTCCCGCACCTGAACCTCTACGAAGCCGACGCGACGCTCGGGGTGAAGCTGAACCCCAACGCCGAGATGCGGCTCAAGCTGGGCAACAACCCGACGACGACGATTCACACCAACTCGCTCGGGTTCCGTGGCGGTGACTGGCCGGCTCCTGCAGCGACCGACGTGCTGGTGGTCGGCGACTCGCAGGTCTTCGGCCTCGGCGTGGAAGATGGAGAGACCTTCTCTGCACAGCTCGGCTCGCTGCGAAAGGTGAACGTGCTCAACGCCGGCGTGCCCACGTACGGACCTGGCGAGTACACCGCCCTGGTCGAGCGCCTCGTCGCCGAGCGAAAACCGAAGCACGTCGTCTACGTGATGAACGTGTCGAACGACCTCTTCGAGCTCGGCATTCCGAACACGAAGCGCCACCAGGTGT
Source organism: Myxococcaceae bacterium (assembly GCA_040275325.1). Classification (GTDB taxonomy): domain Bacteria; phylum Myxococcota; class Myxococcia; order Myxococcales; family Myxococcaceae; genus Xiheimicrobium. The sequence goes on from JBEOKA010000258.1 coordinate 19,097, forward strand.
GGGACGGCTGGGCGGTGCGTACCGAGACGGCGCCGAGCGCGACCACGAACTTTCCGTTCCGGCACGCGGTGATGAACCGCTCCCACCTCGTGTACGCGTTGCGAAGGCTCGTGGCAGGCAACGCGAACCTCGCGCAGGAGAGCGCCGGCGAGGGCACGTGGAAAGACATCGTCACTGCCTCGTCATCGGCGAAGCCCCTCGAAGACACCGACGTCGCCACGAGGGAGGCGCTCGAGAAGCGCAACACCACGACGAAGCAGCTCGACGACCTGCAGCGAGACCTCGATCGTCACGTGACCGAGCGCATTCAGCAGAGCGAAGGGTATGCACAGGCCGCGAAGGTCTTGCCGCCGCTCCAGAAGGGCGACCCCCGAGACATCGTGCAGGTGCCGTTCCTCGAGGGCGCGCGCTCGGTCGAGATCACCGCGTACCAGCTCTACACGGCCGCGCTCGGCATCGAGGGCAACGAGGACAAGTTGCTCGCGCTCGCCGAGAAGACGGAGGACACCGGGCTGAAGACGCTCGTCGAGAGGCGAAGGGCGCTGCGGGCCACGCTCGGCTCGACGCAAGGAGACGCGACCGCGCACGAGAAGACGCCGCTCGAGGCGATGCTGCAGAAGACGAAGGACGCGTGCGACAAGGTGGGCGCGACCCTGCTCGTCGTCGCCCTGCCCCTCGACGTGATGGTCTCGAAAGACGAGTGGAAGAAGTACGGCAAGGCGCCCACGGACCTTTCGGTGACGCAGGTGCTGCTCGACGACATCGTGTCTCGCGCGGAAGCCGTCGGAGCGCTGGCAGTGGACCCCACCGAGGCGCTGCGAAAGGCCGAGCCTGGTGCCTTTCTCGACGGCGACCTGCACCTGACGCCGAAGGGCCATCAGGCGCTCGCGGCAGCCATCAACGTCGCGCTCGACAAGCCGCTGAAGCCGAAGAGCACGCTCGTGTTGCCCGAGGGCCGGTCATGGCCTCCGACGGAGGACGAGTGGCGCGCGGTGGCCGAGGTGAACGTGAAGGGCTCGACGGCGGCGAACTGCGACACGCGGCAGGTGCGTGAGTGGTTCCGAATGAAGTGCAAGAGCCAGTACTCCGATGACGAAGGCCCGACCCTCGCCATCGCGTCGATCGAGGTGACGAGCGGCGGCCACGGCGATGTGTTGCTCGACGGCTGGTACAACGAGCGTCGCGTGCTGCTGCCAGTTCTCGAGGGTGAGACGGCGACACTGCGGGTCGACTGGGAAGACCACTCGCGGGTGTTGACGCTCGAGCACCCGAAAGGCGGCCAGCCGAAACGAGCGTTCGGCGACGCCGTGAAGCACGCGGAGGTGTCGGCGAAGGAGCCACCACGCCTCGACGAGAACGGCATGCCGTGTCGGGGCCTACGGTGCGACATCGAGTGGACGAACCCGCTGCGGGTCACCACCTGCAAAGAAGGCACGGTCGCGTCGGGAGCGCTGCGCCGCTGCTCCACCCCGTGCTCGCCGACTGCGCCCTGTGCGAAGGGCACCTGTCACCCGTGGCCTACGGGCGACTTCTGCGGAGCGCCCTGACATGCGCTTCGTCTTCGCGCGACTGCTGAAGCCGTTTCGCTGGAGAAGCCCGCGAGCGACGGCGCGCATGTTGATGGCCTTCGCGAGGGCTGAGCGGTCGAGCTACTTCGACATGATGGAGGCGTCGAACACCACGCCTGACCTCGCGCGCCGAGCCGCGTACCTGAGACACGCCGTCGACGAGAATCGGCACGCGCAGATGTTCTCGCTGCGGGCGCTCGAGCTCGACCCGACGCTGGCCTTCGACGACTCGCTCGCGCGCGCCGACTTCGAGCACCTGTTCACGCGGCTGGGCGAGGCGCGGTTCCTGGCCTTCGTGCACCTGGGTGAGAAGCGTGCGTGCGCGCAGATGGTGATGTTCCGTGACGAACTGGCGTCGTTCGAGGGCACGCCGCGCGCGGACACGAAGACGAAGGCGCTGCTCGACGCGGTGATGGTCGATGAGAACCATCACGAGGCGTACACGAAGGAGTTCCTCTCGACGCTCGCGCCCGCACAGAAAGAGCTTCGCGCCGCGCGGTTCTGGGAGCTTCGCCGCGGCTGGTTGCGGCTGGGCGCGACGTCATCAGGGCTGTTGTTCACCCTGACGATGGGGTTGCTCTACGTCATGCTCGCGCCGCTCGCGCTGATGGAGCGGCTACGCGGTCGTCTCGGTGCTGGTTGGCAGAGCTGAGGGCGCCAGGTGCCAGAACCCGTACAGCCCGAACAACGCCGAGTCCTCTCCTCGCGGGCGGTAGTGACCGGACGAGATGTGGCGCGCGACCGTGAGCCCGTGCTCGGCAAAGAACGGCCTGGGGTCGTCGAAGCCGAGAATGAACGGCTCGCCGAGACGGCGCATGCCATCGACGAAGCGCTCGGCGGCGTGAAAGCCGGTGGAGCGCTCGACGACCGAGCGCGAGACGAGGTCGAGCCAGAGCCGACTGTTCTGGTGCTTCAACAGGCGTGCGACGCTGGCCACGATCTTCGCGAGATCCTCGACCCGCTGGTACATCGAGACGCCTTCGAGGACGAACAGGGTGGGCCTCGACGGCTCGAAGCTGCTCTTCGCGAGGGCCTCGTCGACGCCCTGCAAGCGCAGGTCAGCTGGCACGACCGTACGCGGAACGGGGGGAAGCCCGTGCAAGGTTGCGAGCAGGCGAGCGCGCTCCTCGTGCATGTGCGCAAAGTCGAGCTCGAACACGGCGGCGTGCGCGGCTGCTCGAAACGGGCGCATGTCGAAGCCAGCACCGAGGAGCACGACCTGCTCGAAGCTGTCGTCGAGCGCCTGGTCGACGTCGAGCGTTCGCGCCGCCACCATCTCAGGCAGCTCGGGCAACCACTCGCTGAAACGTCGCGCGAGCATCAAGCCGTGGCCTCCAGCCATTTGCGCAGCCCAGGGGTCCAGGAACCGTGCGGAAGGAGACTGCGTCTCGAGCGCACGCAGGCCCGCGATGAGGCGCGCCGAGGCCTTGCTGCGGTGGGCGTAGAGCGCGTTGACACGAGCACCCGGTTTCGTCGGGGCGAGGCGGTTGTTCTGCTTCAGAAAGTAGGTGAACTGACCTTCGGCGATGAGCGTGCCTTCGCTCGAGACGAACTCCATGGGCACGGTGACGACCACGGTGTCACCAGCCGCGTACTTCGACCTGATGCGCGCGTGCTGCTCGGCCGGTACGGCTCCTCGAATCGTGAGGTCGGTCGTGCTGGGCTCGAGGTACTTCATGTGGAAGTCGAGCAGCCACAACGCCATGCCCTGATCATCGAGCTGAGGGTGAATGCCGATGACGGGCACACCTCGAATCAGCCCCGCCACGGCGGCACCACCCGTGTAGTCGGCCGCGAGCGCCAGCAACGTCGCCTGGTGCGTTCCGTGTTGGTTCGTCGTGGCATCGTTGAGAGGGAGCAGGCTCGCGGCGCCACCTTCGTCGACACGCTCCATGCGCCACTCGGTGAACCGAATGGCCGGAACCGCATCACGAATGAGCTGCGTGACCAGCGGAGCGTTCATTCGCTCGGCGTGGTCCTGCTCCCACGAAATGGCTGACATGAACGAGTTGAGGCGAGTCAATCGAGTTTCCCCTGGCAGTCGTCAGTCTTGCCATGCCGTGGCACACGGACTCCACCTTCTCGAACGACGATGAGCGCGACCCTCGGCATCTCGGCGAACTCCCACGACGCGGCGGCGGCGCTCGTCGTCGACGGCACCCTCGTGGCGGCCATGCAGCAGGAGCGCTTCTCGCGCATCAAGAACGACCCCTCACTTCCGCTCTCGGCCGCGCGCGCGTGTCTCTCGTTCGCGAAGCTCGACGCGAAAGACCTCACCCGCGTCGTCTTCTACGAGAACCCGTACCGCAAGCTCGAGCGCGTGCTCACCATGTCGCTGCGCACCTTCCCCCGCTCGCTCGGCCAGTTCCCCCGCGCGCTCGCGGCCCAGCTGTCGGGAAAGCTGCAGGTGCTCGACGAACTCTCGAGCCGCCTCGGTGTGCAGCGAGACCGTGTCACCTACCGCGAGCACCATGAGTCCCACGCGGCCAGCGCCTTCTTCCAGAGCCCCTTCGAGCGCGCCGCCGTGCTCACCGTCGACGCCGTTGGAGAAGAGACGACGACGGCGCTCTGGCTCGGTGAAGGACGTTCGCTGAAGGAACTCGAGCGCATCGCCTTCCCGCACTCGCTCGGGCTGCTCTACTCGGCGCTCACGGCCTGGTGCGGCTTCGAGGTGAACGAAGGCGAGTACAAGGTGATGGGCCTCGCCGCCTTCGGACAACCGCGCTTCCGCGACGAGTTTCGAAAGCTCATCACCCTCGCGCCCGACGGCAGCTTCTCGCTCGGCCTCGAGTACTTCGACTCGCACACCAACACCGAGGTCGGCTTCTCGTCGAAGCTCGAGGCGCTGCTCGGGCCGAGGCGCACGCCCGGCGCTCCGTGGGACCTCACGAGCGACGCAGACCGGCACGTCGCCGACGTCGCGTGCACGCTGCAGACCGTGCTCGAAGAGGCGCTGCTTGGCCTGGCCCGTCGCGCAAAGGAGCGCACCGGCGCCTACGCGCTCTGTCTCGCTGGTGGTGTCGGGCTCAACGCCGTGGCGAACGCACGGCTCGCGCGCGAGGCTGGCTTTCGTGACTTCTTCGTTCAGCCCGCCGCGGGTGACGCAGGCGCTGCGCTCGGCGCCGCCATTCTCGGAGCGCTCGACACCGGTGACGCGCGGCCCGCACCGCTGACGAGCCTCTCGCTGGGCCTGCCCGTGTCGAGTGACGACGCGCGCACCATCGGCAAGAACCTCGGGCTCGTCGTGACTCCGCTCTCGGGACGCGACGACGTCGCCGACCTGCTCGCGAAGGGAGAGATTCTCGCGTTCGCCGAAGGCCGCTTCGAGTTCGGCCCGCGCGCGCTGGGGAACCGTTCACTGCTCGCGCTGCCGACGCCCATCGCCGTGAAGGAGCGCCTCAACCGCGTCATCAAGCGCCGTGAGCCGTTTCGCCCGTTCGCGCCGGCGGTGCTCGAGGCAGAGGCGCTGCGCTTCTTCGAGCCCTTCGCCGAGCGCCTCGCGCCGTTCATGGTGACGGTAGCGGGCGTGAAGCCCGAAGCGCGGCCGTCGCTCGAAGCCATCACCCACGTCGATGGAACGGCGAGGCTTCAGACGGTGAGCCCTCACTCCCGGTTCGGAGCGCTCATCGAGGCCGTTGGTCGCCGCACGGGAACGCCGGTGGTGCTCAACACCTCACTCAACGGCAAGGGCGACCCCATCGTCGCGTCGGTGGCCGATGCGTTCGCGTTCTTCCTCGGGCACCCCGCAGACGCGCTGGTCGTCGACGACGTGCTCATTCGCAAACCGTGAAAGGCTGCGCCCGTGCTCTCCGTTCGCACCGTCAGAGACCTCGTCGGCCACTTCGCGAAGCAGAACCGGCTCGTGTTGATTCCGCTGCTCGTGGTGTTGCTGCTCGCGGCGGTGCTGCTCGTGCTGACGCAGGGCCTCGCGTACGTCACGCCCTTCGTCTACGCGCTGTTCTGAGAACGAGGGCCGCCAGCAACACGTTGGCGAACGCAGCGCCTGAACACCCGCACCCCGAGTCGGGCAACGGCACCGTCGGGTCATCGGGAATCGGCTGAAACTCGAGCGACGTCAGGCCAATCGTGCCATCGGCCCGGCCGGCCTCGAGTACCAGCCGCCCACGCGCCAGCCCGAGAAAGTTCGGAAAGCTCGACGCAACGCCGGGGTTCAAATCGGCCATCAACTGCAATGACTCACCGTCGAACAGCCACGGCTCGAAGCCATGCACGCCGTCGTCGAGCGAGAACCACCGCACGTCGCCGGTTCGAAACGAGCGCCGCGCCTCGACGAAGGGAAACCGTTTCACCTCGCCAGTCATCGACAGCGTCACGAGCTCGCTCTCGTTGCGCAGGAAGAGCACCGAGCCGACCGCGGCCGAGTTGGCCCACGTCGCCGCGTCGGTCGTGACGGAATGAAAGGCACCACCCGTCGACACAAGCACCTCACGCTCCGTCACAAGCCAGAGCGCCTTGCTCGTCGATGAGACGACCTGAAGGCGCGCCGCATCGATTGAGAACCGCTCGCCCGAAGCTGTCCGCAGGGTCGCAACGCCCTCCTTCCACGAGAACACGCCCTGCTCCGTCAACCCGACCGCGGTGCCGGGCTCGAACGTCTCAGTGGCTCCGGTCGAGAGCCGAACGAGGGTGTTGTCAGAGGTATCGACGAACGGACCTCCAACTGAGCCAACGAAGGTGGTGGTGCCAAAGACCGCCCAGGTTCGATCGGCCTCGGCGAGCTGAAATCCAGGAGTGACGTCCAACGCGGTGAAGCGTCGCTGAGCTGAGTCCCAGCGCAGCCACTCGAGGCGCGAGCCGTGACCGAGCAGCGCGCCAGGAACATCGACGAGCTCGCGCAAGCACAGAGGTTCGACATCGACGAACGAGCCGCGCGCGTCGAGTCGCCGCACCACACAGGTCAGGTCGTCAGGGCGTTGAATGAACAGCTCCCGGAGCGAGGTGATTGCCTTCCAGCTCGTCGCCAGCCCCAGTGACTTGCGCTCGAGCGTGACGGGGTTCACCAGCGTCACCCCATCGACTGGCAGCACGACCTGCCCGCGCGACTGACCGATGACCGGCCCCTCTGCCGCGAACGAGCGCGCGACGACACCATCGGTCCACATGGGAAAGGGAAACGTGAGCAGCATCGGCGCGCCGTCATCAGTCTGCACCTGCAGCGGCTGCATCAACCCCGTGCCCCGGCCCCTCGGCGTCAGCTGTGCCACCACCTGTTGCGGGGCATCGGGCGTCGGGCGCACCCACAACGCGCCATCGAATTCACAGAACAACTGAGTCGATTCGAAGGTGCGCCAATCACAATCATGCACATCGGCGCGCCGAATGAGCCCGCCGTCGGCGAACAGCTCGACGTTGCGGTTCAGCAGGCGATCAGCGAGCGGGCGGCCGGCAAAGAAGGCTCCGACCTCGCTGAGCTGCCCTGTGGCGAGCGCCTCGACGATGAGGCCGCCATCGACCGCCTGCGAGGTGACGAACGAGCCCGTGAGCTGAGACGGAAAGCGAGTCGTGTTCAGCGTTCGGGTGCCCGCGCGGGTTCCATCGGTGACGACCAGGCCGCCATCGGAGGTCGACACCAGCACCCGCCCCTGGGCCTGCATCAGCACGCGGCGAGGCGTCACGAGCAGCTCGCCCAGCTCGTTCGTCAGCCCGCCGTCTTCGACGAAGAGCAACCTCGCGCCAGCGCTCGCGGCCACCAGACGCGACGCGTCCATCGTCAGCCCGGCGTCGGCGTTCACGATGACCGTCACGAAGGAGCCGCCGTCAGGTTGCCCGACCCACGCGACCCGTCCATCGGTCGTCGACACCACGCCGCCCGCCAGCCGCGGAGCGTCGAGGCGCTGCGAGACGCCAGGCGCCGACGAGAGGAACGGACGAGTCGACGAGAACCAGACGATGTTCGCGCCCGCTGGCACGACGAGGTCCGGAGTCTCGGGCGACATGAGCAGCCGGCCATGCGCGCGAAACTCGCCATCGACGGTGAACAGCGCATCGCCGCGAGGGTGACCGCCGACGACGACCGAGCTTCCGGGCACGGCGTGGTGGAGCAGGTCGGTGCCGCTCCAGTCGTTGCCCGAGATGACGTCGTCGACCGCGCCGCCGTCGCGACTCAGGCGAAACACCCGCGCGCCGCCTCTGCGCCACGAGCTCGCCTCACCGGCCGTGAACCAGATGAACGCCTCGTTCGCGGCGATGACCTGCGCCTCGCTCGTCACCTCGCCCTGCACCTCGAGCGGCCGCACCACGGGTTGCGCGAGCGACACCGCGAGGACGAGCGAGAACAGGCTCATGGACTCACTCGATGCGCGCCATCGCCACGCGCCACGAGGCGCCACACCGCTCGGCCCACGTCACGAAGACACCATCGGCCGTGAGCGCCAGCTCGGGGTTGTCGGGCGTGCAGGCCAGGTCGTGCAGCGACTCATCTCCATTGCGCCCGTCGAGCACCTCCCACGGCGAGTTCGCCACGCCCGAGCGTCTCCACACGAACAACTTGCCCTGCGTGACCGCCGCGAGCAGCAGGTGCGTTCCGTTCGCGGTGCTGACGAGGTCGAACGCCGACGTCGGCGAGACGATGGCTGCGGGCAGCGGCAGGTTCGACGACCAGTTGGAGCCGGGCGTGTGCGAGTTCAGCTGCAACACGTCGGACGACGCGAGATTCGGCGCCGCCGCCACGACTGCGCCGATGCCGTTCACGAGCGCCAGACGCAGCGCCTTGGGCGCCGAGCCCGGGTAGGTGAGGTTGGGAGACACGGCGATGGCCGTCCAGCTGTTGATGGCTGCTGAACGCCGCAGCACGAGGTTGCTGCCGTAGAGCGTCGCGAGCGCCCGCGTCGCGCCCAGCACGCTCGCCGTCGCGCGCGTCTGGCCCGGCGGCGTCATGCTCGAGACGCCGTCGACCGTCTCCCCCAGGCTGGGGTTGGCGATGAAGTCGGGCCACTGCCCCGACGAGAGCTGCCGCGCGACCTGCAGGCCATTCGAGGTGACGGCAGCGGTGAAGAGTGAGGTGCCGTCGGTGAAGATGGGCCCCGGCGCCGAGGTCGGCCAGTTCACGATGCCCGCCGATTGCATCTGCGTCGCCCGGCTCCACATCGGGCCGGGGCTGCTGGTGTCGAGCGTGAAGAGCGCGCCATCGATGGGGCTCGTCCACGAAGGACCCGACGCCGAGTCGATGAGCGCGAACACACGCGCGCCCGTGGCCACCAGCCGTCGCGAGGGGTTGTTGCCCACCAGGCCCGTCGCGCTCAGCGTCGTCACCTCGGTCAACCCGACTGCGGTGGGCGACACCGGCAAGAAGAGCATCGTCTGGTTGTCACGCCAGCCAGCGATGACGGCCGTGGTCTCGAAGGGCCCGCCTGGCCGGGGAGACACGACCGCGATGCCCGGCCTCGGTGCCGTCGGCGCCGTCGAGACGACAGCGCTGTTCACCGTCGTCACCGTCGAGGCACGCACGGTGAAGGGCAACGTCTGGCCGGCGGTCTGCGTGCCGCGCACGGTGTCTTGCAGCGTTCCGCTCAAGCGCACCTCGAGCGTCGGCCCCACGGGGAGCGCCACGTCGGGCACCAGCAGGTATCGCGTCGGCGACTCGGCGACGACGACCGCCGCGGCCTGTGAGGCGCCCGCGAAGATGCGCGCGTTGAGGTTGGTGACGTTGATGACGGGCTCGTCGAACTCGAGCACCACGGGCGCAGCATGGTTGAACGGCTGGGTGCCGACGAGCCGCCCAATCGGGCCCGCGCGGTCGGTGATGATGACGCTCGTCTCGGCGGCGCCAGACAGACACGCCGGCGGCCCACCCGTACAGAGTGGAGGCGAGCGCACCTCGAGCCGAAAGCGGCGCTGCTGGTCACCTACGACGGCCACAGGGGCGGTGAAGCTCGCCGTCAGCGTGTCGCTCCCATCGAGCGCGATGGCGGGTGACGGTGGCGCCAGCTCGAACCACGACGCACTCACCGCCCCGGGAGCATCGACCACGGTGCCGACGAGCGTGACGACCGCACCGGCATCGACGCTCTGAGGCGCGCTCACCATCAGCGACAGCCCTGCGTCGGCCTGCCCGGTGAACGTGACGCGCGACGTGTCACGCGCGCTCACGAGCCCAAAGGTGTTCTCGACTTCACAGCCCACCACCACCGAGCCTGGCGTGGTCGAGGTGACGTCGACGAGCGCTCCACGCGGCGTCAGCGTTGCAACTCCAGAGACGAGCACGAAGCGATGGGACAGCTGCAGGTTGCCCTGGTCGGTGCTGTTCGCGCACGAGAGCGTCACCGTCGTGCCCACCGTCGTCACCGCAGGCTCGAGCACCGCGACCGGGCGGTACGAGACGCGCACCTCGGCGTTCGTCCATTCCGAGGCCTGGTTCTGCGGGTCGGTGACGAAGAGCCGAAGCTGGTACGTCCTGACCTGCGGCGTCACGCTGAAGGCGAAGCGCGCGCGCGACGCGAAGACCGAGTCCATCTCCCAGAAGAGGCCGTCGGCGACATCGAGCGACTCCCACGTGTACTGGAGCGGTCGGGTGCCGAGGGAGTCGCGCCCTTCGACGGTGAAGCTCACCAGGCCCGCGTCGTTCAGGTCGTCCATGGCGACGGCGATGGGGCTGGGGGTGATGATGGCTTCGGGGAGCACGCCGCCTCCATCGACCCGAAGGCCCGCATCAACACCGGCGTCACGCGGCGGGCCCGCATCACCACCGCCATCAAAGCCCCCGGCGTCGACAGCCCCCGCATCGGCGACTCCCGCATCCATCACCCCGGGCAGCACCGAGAAGTCAGGCGGCGTCGATTGCCCGGGGACGAGCACGAGGTCTCCGACGAGCGTCTCACCTCCTGCGACGAGCACGTTGGGCACGACGACCGTCAGCAGCCCGTCTTTCGTCGCGCCGACGTCGAACGGCCCCGAGCTCAGCGAATCGAACCGGAAGACACCATCGGCCTGCGTCGTCACCTGCGCCTGCTCCACGCCGCTGCGCCCGAGATGAACGACGACGCCCGCGAGCGCCGCGCCGTCACCACCAACGACTCTTCCGCGCAGCACGCCCGCTGTCGGCGCTCCCGTCGAGCGCACCAGCCGCACGGGCGCGAGCCGCACGTCTTCTCCCGCGCGCGCCGTCGCCTCCAACACGACGAGGTCGTAGCCGTCGCGGAAGAAGGCGAGGTTCACCGGGCCGTCGGGCAGGTCGGGCAGCAGGAACGAGCCATCATCGGCGCACGTCGTGGCGTACGGGCCTTCGGGCACCAGCACCGTCGTTCCGCGATGGCCACCAGCGGCAGCGCCGAGGTCGTCACGCAGCACGGTTCCCGCGATGGTGGCGTTGAGACCGAGCGTCACCTGGCCCAGCGCGATGGACTTTCCCGGGCCTGCTCCAACCATCGCGAGGTCGATGACGCGCTGACGGTCGGGCTTGCCGTCGCCATCGACATCGAGCGTGACGAGCGCCTCACCGCGCGTGCTGGAGATGGGCTCGAGCCGGAACAACCCATCGGCGTTCGCCACCGTCGTGAGGCTGGTGTTCTTCAGCGACACCTTCGCGTTCGCCGCGGCAATCGGCGTCGCGCGCCCGGGCTTGAAATAGACGAGCGTGCCCGAGAGCGACCCCGCGCCTGGCGGCGAAGGCAACGTCAGCTCGAGACACGACGAGAGGAACAACGCCAGCGAACCCCACCACCACGCGCGACGCATGGGCGCAGTATGCCTGAGACCACGCCCGTCACTGTGACGGCTTCAGTCACACGCCGCCCGGCTCAAGCCGTCGTCATCGTTCGCTTCCAGTGATGGCAGCGCGTGTGCTTCGGTGCCTTCGTCATGAAAACCCTCCAGCCCACCCTCCTCGCCGCGCTGACAGCGTGCGCCTTCACCGCCTGCCCGCCTCCACCGGGGTCGTGCGCCACCACCGGCAACGGCTCCATCGTGGTCACCTTCGCGGGCCTGCCCACTGGCGTGAACGGCTCTGTCACCGTGATGGGCGCCTCGTCGCAGACGCTGACGATGGGCCAGACGCTGATGGTGACAGCAGGGAACTGGGGCATCTCGGCCGAGAAGGTCATCGTCGACGACCCGCTCGTACGCACCGTGTACACGCCGCGCATCTCGGCGCCGAACTTCTGCCTCGCGAAGGACGGGACCCAGGCCGTCGACGTCACCTGGAGCGTCGTGAAGACCAGCAACACGCTCTGGGTCGGCAACGGCTCGGGCGGCACGGGCACCACGCAGGGCTACGCGGCCTCAGGCCTGCGGAGCACCGCGACCCTCTCGCCCACGTTCGGCGGCAACCTCGCGGCCAGCCGCTCCATCACCTTCGACAAGGACGGCAACGTCTGGGCGCTCGGCAACACCGTGAGCGACCCGCTCGTCGCGCGCTTCTCGGCTGACGCGTTCACCATGGGCTCGGTGCCGATGCCCGACCGCAGCATCAACATCGCCGGCATCACCTGCGTGCCCGCCACCAAGGCGCTCGCCTTCGACAAGGACGGCAACCTGTACGTCGCCTCGTCGTGCAAGAAGGAGCTCTACAAGCTGCCGGCCGCGTCGCTCGGCGGCTCGGGCACCGTCGCGCCCGCCCTCACCATCGCCAGCTTCCAGGCCATCGACGGGCTCGCCTTCGACCAGAGCGGCAACCTGTGGGTCGCTGATGGCGTCACCGATGAGCTGCTGCGCTTCGACGCGTCGGCGCTGAGCGGAACCTCGGCCTCGCCCACCCGCCGCATCAAGGCGCGCAAGTCTGACCAGCCCGCCGACCTCACCGCGCTCAAGCCCGACATGCTGGCCTTCGACAAGGACGGCAACCTGTGGAGCTACGACTTCGGCCTGAACCTCGTCTTCTCCATCGCGGCGGCCGACCTCTCGGGCAGCGGCATGGCCAACGCGACGCCGACCGTGCGCATCTCGATTCCCGTGAGCGCGGTGATGGAGGGCCTGGCGTTCGACGAAGGTGGCGGGCTGTGGGTGCCCTTCAGCGCGGGCAAGCTGGCGCGACTGGCTCCTGCACAGCTCACCGTCAGCAGCGGCGCGGGCGCGCCCACGATGCCTGACACCATCATCACTTCGGCCTCCATCGGCAGCGCGCAGGGCCCCGCCATCTACCCTGCGCCGAAGGGCACGCCGCTGTTTCACGCCCTGCCTTGATTCACTGCTCGAGGCAGAGCAACCGTCGCTGCTGGTCGCAGGTGACCGGTCCATCGTGCTGCCAGGCCTGACCTGAGAGGCTGCCGACCTCGGCGCTGTCGCTGGCGGCGGCAGACTCCCAGCTGCGGCAGGTGGTGCCCATGTCGCGGCGGCCGTTGGGCAGGTTCCCGGTCCACACCTCCTTCATCGCGGGCAGCACGGCGCCGGTCTCGTCGGTGCTGAACGTGCGGCTGGCGTTCTGGTCGGCGAGGGCCGCGCGTGACGGCAGCACCACCACCGTCGCGCCCATCGCGTCGCGCGTCACCCACGGCCCGACGTCGGCCATGCGGTCGATGGCGTCGAGCGCGTCGGTGCTCACGTACGCCTTGAACGTGCCAGACAGGTTCGCCATCGCCGCGGCCGCCTGACACTTCGCGTCTGCGCCCAGCACGCCCGACGCCGCCGTACCCTTCAGGTTCCCCGTCCACGTGCGACTGGTGACGAACGCGCGCTTCATGCCGGTGGCCGCGCCTCCAGCCGAGCCACCTGCGGCGCTGCCTCCCGCCGACGCCGCGAGGCCACCTCCTGCACTGCCTCCAGCGCTGCCCGCATCGACGAGCGACGGAGCACTTCCACACTGCGACGACACGACGAACGTCACGGCGCACACGCACCACTTCAGCGGTTTCATCTGGTCTCGACCTTTCGAAGGAACGCTCCGGCCAGCGGCGCGCGCCGAGAGCACACCGCGCGCCAGCGCATCTTCAGAGGGAGCGCACCTCGCGCCGTCGTCGGCTGCTCACGACGTTTGTGTGGAACAGCCCACAGCTCGTTCAGGGAATGAGGAGCATCGGCGCAGAGAAGCCGCCCTGCGCTCCGTCGGCGCCGGGGCCGCCCGTGCCGGGAGTGATGACGGTGACGCCGTCGATCAGCATGGAGCTGCCGAGCGAGACCACGCCGACCGACGCGCCGCCCGAGCCACCACCGCCTGGCCCGCCCTGGCCGCCGGGGCCTCCCGTGCCGCCGTCGGAGCCACCAGCAATGGTGACCACGGGCGAGATGGCTTCGCAGTTGTCTGGGCACGCATTGCGGCCGCAGGACGAGCTCGCGCCGATGAAGCTGTGGCAAGTCGTGCCGAGGCCTCGACCGCCCAGCGCCCCTGGTGCGCCAGCGCCGCCGTCAGCGCCTGACCCGCCGCTGCCTCCCGGGCCCGAACGAAGGAGCGAATTCCAGACGCGCACGCTGCTACCGTCAACGGCGAAGAGCGCCACCGACGCCCCGCCCCCTGTCCCGCCGGCGCCAGCCACACCGCCCAGGCCTCCGCAGCCGCAGCTGCCCCGGCCCGAGGTCACGGTGATGGGACCAATGACGCCGCAGAACAGGTTGCCATTGTCGCAGGGGCTCGCGCCGGTGCAGTTCCCGATGCAGCTCGGCTGCGAAGGCGCGAGGGGTGGCGGCGTTCCGTTGTTTCCCACGGCGCCGTTGATGCCCGACGAGCCGTTGCCCGGCTCCCAGCCCGTCGGGGTGAACCAGCCACCGTCAGAGGCTCGTCCGGTGGTGCCGCGTGGGCCCGGGCTGCCGTTGGTGCAGTCGAGTACGCCCGCGCAGGGCCGGGTGCCTGTCGCCGGCAGTGGAGGCCCCAACGAGGCGCCGTGCTCGGCGGGCGCCGCCTCGACGACGACGTCATCGAGCGCGACGTTGCCGGCCGAGACGAACACGCCGTACGTCGAGCCGCCCTTCATCGAACTGGAACCGGAGCGGATCGTGAGGTGTGCCACGGTCAACTCGGGGCCCGAGAGGTTGTTCACCCGCAGCCCAAAGCCTCCACCCTCGAGCACGGTTCCCTGCCTCGCCGAGGGCGAGCAGTCGGGGCTCCAGTCGAGCTGGTAACCGCCGGTCAGCGTGGAGCCCGAGGCGGCGCTCCCGAGCGTGACGGACTCGACGTACGTGCCAGGTCCAAGCGCGATGATGGTTCGACGCGACGAGGCTGCGATGCTGAGCGCTCGACTGATGGTCGCGACCGGGCCGAAGGGTGAGAGCCCGTTGTGCGAGTCGCTGCCTCCGTCTGCGCTCACGTAGACGGCGTTGATTCCGAGCGGTGGCGCGCACGGAATTCCGCCTGCCGCTCCTCCAGCGTTTCCGCCCGCGGTGCTTCCGCCTGCCGCTCCTCCAGCGCTTCCACCCGCGGTGCTTCCGCCTGCCGCTCCTCCTGCGCTTCCGCCGGCGACGCCGCCCGCGGAGCTTCCGCCCGCAGCACTGCCTCCGGACGTGCCACCTGCTGCTGCGCTTCCTCCAGCCGCATCGCCTCCTGCAGTACTTCCGCCGGCAGCGCTGCCTCCCGACGCACTGCCGCCTGCGGCAGCTCCACCAGCCGCACTTCCACCAGCCGCATCGCCTCCCGCGGCGCTTCCTCCTGCGACCATTCCTCCTGCAGAACCTCCACTGGAGCGTCCTCCAGCGACGCTCCCGCCTGCGGCGCCTCCCGCCGCAACGCCCTGCTCGACGCAGTAGTCCGAGCCGTCGATGGTGAGGCAGCGCAGGCCAGGTGGACACGAGCGGTCGGCGTTGCAGCGAAAAGCGACGCCGTCAGGCACCTGAACGCACGAAGCTGCGAGCGCGAGGAACGGAACGAGGCGGTTCATTCGCGGCCACCATAGTCCTCACGAACCGAGGCGCGTGTGGAGCGCGATGCATACGTGGCTGAAGCCACGCTCACGGTCGGTTGATCAGACGACTCTGGATCTGCCTTGAAAGGAGCGAGCACTGTGGTACGCGCGCCGCCGCCATGAGCGCTTCGGTTGCCACCACCAACGGCCGCATCACCCAGATCCTCGGTCCCGTCGTCGACGTCGAGTTCCCGCCAGGCGGTCTGCCTGAGGTCTACACGGCCCTCAAGCTGAGCAACCCGGCCATCTCGAACGAGCCCGACAACCTCATCGTCGAGGTCGCGCAGCACCTCGGTGAGAACACCGTGCGCTGCATCGCGATGGACACGACCGACGGTCTCTCGCGCGGCATGCCCGTGAAGAACAGCGGCTCGCCCATCAGCGTGCCCGTCGGCCCCGAGACGCTCGGCCGCATTCTCAACGTCACCGGCCAGCCAGTCGACGAGCTCGGCCCGGTCGCGGCCAAGAAGTTCTACCCGATTCACCGCCAGGTCCCGGCGTTCACCGAGCAGAGCAAGAAGATCGAAATGTTCGAGACCGGCATCAAGGTCATCGACCTGCTCTGCCCGTTCACGCGTGGTGGCAAGATCGGCCTGTTCGGCGGCGCCGGCGTCGGAAAGACCGTTCTCCTGCAGGAGCTCATCCGCAACGCCGCCATCGAGAAGGGCGGCTTCTCGGTGTTCGCCGGCGTCGGCGAGCGCACCCGCGAAGGCAACGACCTGTGGGTCGAGTTCCAGGAAGCCGACGTGATTGCCTGCGAGAAGGAAGCTGACGGCAAGCACATCAAGAAGGACGCGAGCGGCAAGATCACGCTCAAGCCCGGCAAGTCGCAGTGCGTGCTCGTGTTCGGCCAGATGAACGAGCCGCCTGGTGCCCGCGCCCGCGTCGCCCTCTCGGGCCTCTCGATCGCCGAGTACTTCCGCGACGAAGAGAACCGCGACGTGCTCCTGTTCGTCGACAACATCTTCCGCTTCACGCAGGCCGGCTCGGAAGTGTCGGCGCTGCTCGGCCGCATTCCGTCGGCCGTCGGTTACCAGCCCACGCTGTCGACCGAGATGGGCGCGCTCCAGGAGCGCATCACCTCGACCATCAAGGGCTCCATCACGTCGGTGCAGGCCGTCTACGTGCCCGCCGACGACCTCACCGACCCGGCGCCCGCCACCACGTTCGCCCACCTCGACGGCACCATCGTGCTCTCGCGCGCGCTGACGGAAATCGGCATCTACCCGGCCGTCGACCCGCTCGACTCGACGTCGCGCATTCTCGACCCGCAGGTCGTCGGTGAAGAGCACTACCTGGTCGCCCGCCGCGTGCAATCGACGCTGCAGCGCTACAAGGAACTGCAGGACATCATCGCGATTCTCGGCATGGACGAGCTCTCGGAAGAGGACAAGCTCGTCGTCGCCCGCGCCCGCAAGCTGCAGCGCTTCCTCAGCCAGCCCTTCAACGTCGCCAAGATCTTCACCGGCGCCGACGGAAAGGTCGTCTCGATTCCCGACACCGTGCGTGGCTTCAAGGCCATCGTCGACGGCAAGCACGACGACCTGCCCGAGCAGGCGTTCTACATGGTCGGCGGCATCGACGAGGCCATCGAGAAGGCCAAGAAGCTCGCGCAGGGCTGATCAAGGTCGGAGCGAATCACCATGGCGAAGCTGAAAGTCGAAGTCGTCACGCCCGAACGTCGCCTCGTGCAGCTCGAGGCCGACGAGGTCATCGCGCCCGGTGCCGAGGGCCTCTTCGGCGTTCGCCCGGGTCACGCCGCGTTCCTCTCGCTGCTGCAGGCCGGCCCGCTCACCGTGAAGGACGGCGCGAAGAGCGAGCTGTACTTCGTGGCCGGCGGCTTCGTCGAAGTCGGCGGGCAGAACGTGCGCGTGCTGGCCGACGCGGCGCAGCCCCAGAAGGAAATCGACACCGCTGCGGCGAAGAAGCGCATCAGCGAAGCCGACGAGAAGCTGAAGGCCCTCGAGGTCACCGACCCGAAGGCCGAAGCGCTGCGCGACACCATTCGTCGCGAGCAGAAGCGCATCGAAGTCGCTGCGATGAAGTGACGCGAACCGCTCGAGGAGTTGTTCGCTCCTCGCGGTGAGCCCTCTGGTTCCCGAGCGAGCGCTTGGCGCAGACTGTTGGCCATGCGCTCCCTGCTCCTGTTGACGCTGCTCTCGCTGCCCGCCGCTGCCCAGAAGACCCAGGAGCCCCGCGCTCCGAAGACCGAGTTCGTCTTCGACGGCGACCTCATCGAAGGCACCAGCGATGCGCCTGACGTCGAGCTCGTGCAGCAGACACAGCGCCCCAGACACGAGCGGCTGCTCAAGGTGCGCGACTCCTTCCGCCGCGAGGTGCTGGCGTCAGTGAGCCAGCTCTGAGCTAGACGGGAGCGCATGACGCCGCTCCTCCTCAGTGCGTTGGTCCTCGCCGCTCCCGACGCCGGCAGCTCCACCACGCCGACCCAGGCCGTGATGCGCGGGGCGCTCGAGGCGCTGTTCGGGCTCGAGCCCATCATCGCCAACCCCGAGCGCTTGAGAGACCCGCTGCAGGCCGAAGACATCGGCCGCCGCCTCGACGTGCTCGCGAGCCTGAACCACGCCTTCCCCGCCGACGCGAAGGCGCAGGAGCCCGCCACCGCCGCGCTCTCGGGCCTCTTCTCGCAGTACGCCCTCGAGACGCGCCGCCGCTTCAACTTCGGAGACCGACAGACCGTGCCCGCGCGCGTGCGCACGTTGATGAGCCTCTGCTTCACCTGTCACAGCCGCGAACGCGCGCCCGCCGACTACCAGGACATGGAGAAGCGCCTCGAGGCGATGAAGCTGTCACCGTTCGACAAGGCGCAGTACCTCGCGGCCACGCGGCAGTTCGACAAGGCCGTCGACGCGTACGGCGCCGTCATCGCCCAGCCGGCGAAAGACGAGAAGGCCGTGCTGCTGCAGGCACGCGCGATTCGCGAGCTGCTGACGCTGCTGGTGCGCGTGAAGGACGATGCGAAAGCGACCGACGTCTTCCTCGAGGGCCTCGCCAAACGTGATGACCTCGCGCCGTTCTTGAAGCGCCCCGTGGCGGCGTGGCGCAAAGACGTCGCCGCGTGGAGAAAAGAGAACTTCGACGCCCAGCGGGCCTCAGCGAAGGAGCTCTTCACGAAGGCGAAGGCGCTGGTGGCGAAGGCGAGCGGCACGCGCAGCTACCTGCCCGACGAGACGTACGAGGTGCAGTGGCTGCGGGCGAGCGCGTACCTGAACCTCGCGCTGCACAAAGACCCGAAGCTGCCGCAGCGGGGCGAGGCGCTCTTCCTGCTGGGGCTCTGCGCGGGCGCGCTCAAGTCTCCCCTGCTGTGGGACGTCGACCTGCTCTTCTTCGAGGCCTGCGTGCGCGAGAACCCGAAGACGCCGCTGGCGAAGCAGTGCTTCGGGCAGCTCTCTGACCGGCTGTACTTCGGCTTCACGGGCTCGTCGGGAACGCACCTGCCCGACGATGAGCTGGAGCGCCTCTCGACGCTCCGCGCGCTGGCCGAGTGAGGTGACGTGAGCGCCTCGAAGCTGTCTCCCCGCGCGGCGCACGCGCTGCTGCACGTCACCGTCTTCGTGTGGGGCTTCACGGCCATTCTCGGCCGGCTCATCAGCATCTCGGCGGTGCCGCTCGTCTGGTACCGCCTGCTCATCGTCATTCCCGTGATGGCGCTGGTGCTGCGGCTCAAAGGGCAGTCGTTCTTCACGGCGAGAAAGACGCAGCGCGCGTTCTGGGCCATCGGCGTGTTCGTCGCGCTGCACTGGCTCTGCTTCTACGGCTGCATCAAGTACGCAGGCGTCGCGGTGGCGGTGCTGTGTCTGTCGTCGCTCACCTTCTTCACCGCGCTCATCGAGCCGCTCGTCTTCAAACGTGGCGTCGTGGTGGCCGAGCTGCTCATCGGCGTCGCGGCGGTGGGCGGCGTGTCGTTGCTGGTGAAGTTCGAGACGAACGCGACGCCGATGGGCCTGGCGCTTGGGCTCTTGTCGAGTCTGTTCTCGGCGGGCTTCGGCACGCTCAACGGCGTCTGGGCGCAGGGCGAGCCGGCCGAGCGCGTGACGTTGCACGAGCTGACGAGCGCGCTGCTGGTGACGTCGCTCGCCTTCGCCGTGTGGGACTTCGTGCCGCCGTGGGCGTTGAGCGCGCGCGACGGGCTCTGGCTGCTGCTGCTCGCCATCGTCTGCACGGTGTTCCCCTGGCTGGCGAGCCTGCGCATTCTCGAGACGCTCTCGCCCTACACGCTGGCGCTCGCCGTCACGCTCGAGCCCGTCTACTCATTGGTGCTCGCGTACGTGCTGTTCCCCGGAGAGGAGCAGCTCACCTGGCGTTTCTATTCGGGCGCCGCCGCGCTGCTCTCGCTGGTGCTGCTCAACGCGTGGCTCAAACGGCCCAGGCGCGCGCCTGCGACGGCCTGACCATCGCGTCATGTCGCGCGTGTCACGGTCGGGTGGAGGCATGGGCCGGCCGGTTCGCAACCTGTCGAATCGACTCGCCCGAAGCGGTGGCAGCCGCTTTGCTCTGCAGCCCCGCCCGCTGGGCCGGAGAGGGAACTGATTCACATGTCATTGTCGAAGTGTCCGTCGTGCGTTGGCGTCGTTCCGAATCAGGCGACCACGTGTCCTCACTGTGAGCTGCCGCTCGCGCCGAAGTCGTCTTTGGGAAAGTTCGCGTTGGGCGTGCTCGGTGGGCTGGGCGCGTCGATGACGTTGATGGCCTGCTACGGCGCTCCGGCGTCGAGCTGCTACCAGCGCGTTCAGCTGCCTGATGGCGGCAGCACCACCGACTACGTCTGCGATGACGAGCGCGATGCGTCCGTCACGCTGCCGTCGGATGCGGGTGTTCGCGACGCGGGCGCCACTGACGCCGGCACGAGCGATGGCGGAGCGTCGACCGACGCGGGCGCCGACGCAGGGCCCTGAGCGCCATGTCACGCCGGCAAGACCTCTCGGCTGCGTGGCACCCGGCGTACGTCGTCTGGGAGCTCACGCTCGCGTGTGACCAACCCTGCACGCACTGCGGTTCGCGGGCAGGCACGGCGCGTGAGGGTGAGCTCTCGACCGAGAAGGCGCTCTCGGTCGTCGACGAGCTGAAGGAGCTCGGCGCACGAGAGGTCGTGCTCATTGGCGGAGAGGCCTACCTGCACCCCGGCTTCCTCGACGTGGTGGCGGCGCTCAAGAAGGCGGGCATTCGCCCCGTGCTGACGACGGGAGGCCGCGGCATCGACCGCTCGCTCGCGTTCAAGATGGCGGGCGCGGGGCTGTTCCAGGCGTCGGTCTCCATCGATGGCCTCGAGCCCACGCACGACCTCATGCGCGCGGCGAAGGGCAGCTTCCAGTCGGCCACCGCCGCGATGGGCTTCATGCGCGAGGCGGGCATTCGCGTCTCGGCGAACACCAACGTGAACCGGCTCAACCTCGGCGATCTCGAGGCGCTCTTCGAACACCTCCGCGCGCAGGGCATTACCGCGTGGCAGGTGCAGATCACCGCGCCACTCGGCCGCGCCGCAGACCGGCCCGCGATGCTGCTGCAGCCGTGGGACCTCATCGAGCTGGTGCCCCGCGTGCTCGCGCTGAAGCAGAAGGCGTGGGACGAGTCGCGCATCGCGGTGATGCCGGGCAACAACCTGGGCTACTTCCACCCCGAGGAGCCGAAGCTGCGTTCGCTCTCCGGGGCGCCTGCCGAAGACTCGTGGGGCGGCTGTCACGCAGGCCGTTTCGTGATGGGCATCGAGGCGAACGGTGGCGTGAAGGGCTGCCCGTCGCTCCAGCCGTCGTACGTGGGCGGCTCGTTGAAAGACGCGTCGCTGCGCTCGGTCTGGGAGTCGTCTCCGCAGCTCGCGTTCACGCGGGACCGCACCACCGAGTCGTTGTGGGGCTTCTGCAAGACGTGCCCGTTCGCGAAGGAGTGCCTCGGTGGCTGCACCTTCACCGCGCACTCGGTGCTCGGCCGGCCCGGCAACAACCCGCTCTGCTACTTCCGCGCGCAGTCACTCAAGAAGCAGGGCAAACGGGAGCGCCTGGTGCTGCGAGAGAGCGCTCCCGGACAGCCCTTCGACAACGGCCGCTTCGAGCTGGTCGAAGAGCCGTTCGATGCACCCGACCCGAAGCCGCCGACGCCACGCGAGTTGGTGAAGAAGCGGGCGCCGGCGAGCTGATCAATCGCGCATGAAGTGGCAGGTGTACCCGCCCGGGTTCTTCTCCAGATAGTCCTGGTGGTACTCCTCACCCTTCCACCACTTCTTGAACGGCTCGATGGTGGTGGCGATGGGCTTCTTCCATTTCCCCGCCTTGTTCACGCGGGCGATGACGTCTTCGGCGGCCTTCTTCTGCGCGTCGTCGACCGGGAAGAGCGCCGAGCGGTACTGCGTGCCGACGTCGTTGCCCTGACGGTTGGGCGTGGTCGGGTCGTGCATGCGGAAGAACCACTTCTCGAGCAGGTCCGAGTACGAAATCACGCTCGGGTCGAAGACGACCTTCACCGACTCGGCGTGGCCCGACTTGCTGTCGTGGGTGTCGTCGTACTTCGGGTTGTCGAGGTGGCCGCCGGTGTAGCCAACCTCGGTCTCCACCACGCCGGGAATCTTGCGGAGCAGATCCTCCATGCCCCAGAAGCAGCCACCAGCGAGGTACGCGGTCTCGGTCTTCACGTTCGCCTTCTCCTTCGCGCCAACGCTCTGGAACAGCTTCACGTATTCGCCGTAGCCCTCGGCCTCGAGCTTCGCGACGGGGATGAAGCGCAGCGACGCCGAGTTGATGCAGTAGCGCAGGCCGCCCTTGTCGCTGGGGCCGTCGTCGAAGACGTGGCCGAGATGCGCGTCACCCGACTTCGAGCGCACCTCGACGCGCACCATGCCGAACGCCATGTCTTTGTGCTCGGTGACGACCTGCTTCTGAATCGGCTTCGTGAAGCTCGGCCAACCCGAGCCCGAGTCGAACTTGTCGGTCGAGCTGAAGAGCGGCTCGCCAGTGGTGACGTCGACGTAGATGCCCGCCTCGTGGTTGTCCCAATAGGCGTTGCGGAACGGCGGCTCGGTCGCGGCTTCGCAGGTCACCTTGAACTGCTCGGCGGTGAGCTTCTGCTTGAGCTCGTCTTTGGAGGGCTTGAGGTAGTTCTTCACGGGCAGCTCCGGTTCAGAGGTGTTCGAGGTGGTGGAGGCGCCGGCGCGCTTCGTCTTCGCAGCCTGCGCCCAGGCGACGGCCGCGACAGCGAGGACGACTCCAACCAGCAGGAAGACGAGGCGGTTCATCGTGTCGGGCTCCATGGTTCGTTCGAAAGACACGGGGCTTACGCCACGAGCTCGAGCCCGGTTTCGCCCAATCGGGTGGAGCGAGTCGAACCGACTGATTCGACTCGGGTTTTCAGGCCCGTTCGAAGAGCGCGCCGGCCCACGTGAGGCCCGAGCCGACGACGCACAGGGCGATGGCCTGGCCGAGGGCGTCGCTGCCCCAGTGCTCCGAGAAGACGCTGGGCGCGCCCGAGGAGCCCACGTTGCCGCGCACGTCGACGTTGAAGAGGTGGCGGCCTTCGGGAACCTCGCAGCGTCGAGCGACGGCCTCGAGCATGCGCAGGTTGGCCTGATGGCCGATGAAGGTGAGGTCGTTGACGTTGCCGCCGCGCTTCATCCAGTCGGCGCGCAGAACCTCGTAGACTTCACCGGCGCGTTTGACGGCGAACTTCTGCACCTCGGCGCCCTGCTGCGTGAAGTGGCCGAAGCGCGGCACCTTCACCTTGTCGGCGCCAGCGGGCTCGCCCTTCAGGTACGTCGACGTCACCTTCCACGGGCCGGGAATGCGCGGCGAGACGATGGCGGCGGTGGAGCAGTCTCCCCACAACACGCAGCTGGAGCGGTCGCTGTAGTCGACGACGCGGGTCGAGTTCTCGGGGTTCACCAGCATGATGAAGTCGGGCAGCTTCTCGGGCCGCATCGCTTCGATGAAGTAGAGCTGGCTGCAGAAGCTCGAGCAGGCGCTGGCGACGTCGAGCGAGGGGCCGTCGATGCCGAGCGCTTCGGCGACGCGGTTGGCCTCGGCGGGAATGCACTCGTCGGGGCTGCAGCTGCCCGAGAGCACCATGCCGATGTCTCTGACGGTGAGCTTCGCGCGCTCGAGCGCGAGGCGGCCGGCACGCGCTCCGGTCTCGGCGTTCGACAGGGTGGCGGCCTCGATGGCCTGCCGCGGGTCTTTGTTCTTCGTCTCGCGAATGTAGTCGAGCGGCAGCACCGTGTGCCGGGAGCGAATGCCGACGCGCTCCATGATCCACGCCTCGTTCGTCTCGATGCCGAGGCTCTCGAGGAACGCGTTGGTGACGAGGTTCTCGGGGTGAAAGTGACCGATGGCGTGCAGGTACAACACGAAAGACCCCTCCCGTCGGAGTGAACGACGGCAGCGTCGTATCGTGCGGGCTGTCAGGCTTGCGTCAGCGCAAGCGAAACATTTGTCCTGCTCTCGTCAGGCCTGAACCGAAGCTCCAGTCGCGCAACCCGCCGCACGACGGGTTGCCCCAGCGCAAGGCGCGTCCTTTCGTCTGCACACGCCAGATCGCCCGGGGTACGAGCGCCGCATGCCCGTCGCACCGCTGCTCTCGCTCCCTCCGACCTTCGAGTGCCCGCAGGGTCGTTTCTGGCTCTTCGATGACACGGCCACCGCGCTCGATCAGATTACCCTCGACGCCATGAACGACGAGGCGGCCGCCTTTCTCACCGGCGCCTTTCAGTTCGCCATCAACACCCGCTACGTCTGGAAGGGCCGCAAGGTTCGCTACATTCACGACTGGCGAGCCTGCGGCGCGTACTCGACGAACGCGCGCGAGAAGCTCATCGAGTGGGGCCGCCAGGGGCACTCGATGACGGCCGAGACCATCATCGCCCTGTCGCCGAGCTCTTCCGCGTTCGTGCGCATCGCCGTCGCCACCGCGATGATGGTGATGAAGGGCCTGCGAATGAAGATCGACGTGCGTGAATCACTCGACGACGTCGTCTCGGAGCTTTCCCGCTCGACGCCCGTTTCTGCTGAAGCCCTGCGCAGGTGAGCCAGCTACCATCGGCGATCATGCGCACGTTGCTCCTCGCCCTCGCTCTCGGCCTGCTCGGCTGCCCAGCCACCCATCGGTATCCGCAGCTCATCAAACGCGAAGCCGCTCCGTCGGCCGTCACCGTGTTTCGTGACGTGCGAGTGTTCACCTCGACGGGAGCCACCGCCCTCGAGCATCAGGACGTGCGCGTCGAGAACGGGCGCATCACCGCCATCGCCCCGACGGGCACCGACGTCACTGGCGCGCGTGTCATCGAAGGCGCGGGCAAGACGCTCATGCCCGGCTTCGTCGACTTCCACGTGCACCTCACCGGCAGCCCCGCCCCGCCGTGGGCCGTCGCGTGGCCCGACGAAGCGCACAACGCACGCGCGCTGCTCGCCGCCGGCATCACCAGCGCGATGGACGCGGGCGGCGAGCTCGAGAAGCTCAAGGCGCTGTGGAAGTCGCAGGGCGAGGCGTCGTGGCTGGGCCCGCGCTTCTGGTACTCCGGGCAGATCGTCTCACTCAAAGACGGCTACCCGACGTCGATGGTGAACATCCTCTACCCGTGGCCCGCGAGCGTGGCGGCCGACCAGCGCTTCGCAGGCCCCATCTCGAACGAGGCCGAGGCCGTCGCCGCCGTCGACTGGCGAATGCACAACGGCGCGCACCACATCAAGCTGGCCATCGCGAGCGTGCCGCTCAACGCGCAGACGATGCCGCCCGAGCTGGTGAAGGCCACGGTGAAGCGCGCGCACGAGAAGGGCGCGAAGGCCATCGCGCACATCGACACGGCGGTGCACGCGCTGAGGGCCGCGCGCGCAGGCGTCGACGCGCTGATGCACGGCATTCACCTCGGAGCCCTCACGCCGGCCGAGGCCGCAGAGCTGAAGGCCGCAAACCTGGTCGTCTCGCCCACCCTCGTCGTCTTCGACCGCGCCGAGAAGCTGCTCGAGTTTCGCTTCGAGCCGACCGAGGTCGAGAAGCGCCTGTACCCGACGTCGTTCCTCACGCCGTTCACGCCCGAGGTGAACCGGCAGCAGACGCTCGACCCGAAGCTGCTCGAGTGGCTGGGCAAGCTGAAGGCCGACCGCGCTGAGCGGCTGGCCGCGGTGAAGACGCTCCACGACGCAGGCGTTCCGATTCTCGCTGGCAGCGACGCGGCGGGCTCCATCGGGTGCCTCGCGGGCGGCGCTTTCCTCGACGAGCTGCGGCTGCTCTCGGAGGCCGGCCTTCCCAACGCCGACGTGCTGCGCGCGGCGACGGTGCTGCCTGCGCGCTTCATCGCCGGAGACGCGGCCGACTTCGGCACCATCGAGCCCGGCAAACGCGCCGACCTCGTGCTGCTCGACGGCAACCCGCTCGACGACATCACCGTCACCTCGAAGCTCGTCACCGTGATGCAGGGCGGCGCCGTCATCGAGAAGGTGGAGTGAAGGCCGACGCTCGCCTGCTTCGCTGGGCTGCGCTCGACGTCGCGGTGATGCTCGCCTGCTGGGCGCTCTCGGCGCTCGGGCCGTGGTGGACGTTTCTGATGGTGGCTCCGGTTCTCGGCGGTCGAGTTCACGCCCTTGGCGTGCTGCTGCACGATGCGTGTCACCTGCCGGGCACGACTGGCCCGATTCGGCTGCTCGAAGCGCTCGGCGGTTGGCCCATCGGCACGACGGTCGAGGCCATGCGCGCCCACCACCTTCGCCACCACGCGCGCACCAACACCCCAAACGACCCCTACCTCGTGCCCAGACGGGCGCTCGGAGACGTGCGCCTCTTCGTGGTGCTGCTCGGCATCTTTCCCTTCTGGGTCGTGCGCTCGTTCATCGGCGTCGCGTCACTCGTCCTGCCCCGGCTCACGAAGACCTACGCCGCGCTGCTGGTCTCGGGCGAAGACGACGCTGCGGGTCGGCGTGACGTCGAGCGCGCCCGACGGGTCGAGTGGCCGGTGGCGCTCACCTGGGCGGCGTTGCTGATGCTCACGGCGTTCGCGCCATCACCGCTGTTGCGACACTGGTGGCTGCCGCTCGGGTGGGCGGCGCTCTTCAACGCCTGCCGCTTTCTCGCCGAGCACACGCTTGCTGACGCCGACGCGGGCCTCGACGAGACGACTCGGGAGTTCTCGAACGCGTGGCTCTCGCCGTTCGTGTTTCCGCACCACGTTGGGCTGCACCGCACGCACCACCGCTTTCCGACCGCGTCGTGGGAGTCGCTGCCCTCACTTCGCCGCTGAACGTTTTGCGTCGAGGTCGAGCAGGCGTGGGCGCTGACGCTGAAGCTCCACCATCGCGTCGAAGTTCGTCGGGCCCCATGCGCGGCCGATGCGGGTCGCCTCATCGAGCGGCACGTCGAACGCGTAGTCGTTCACCGTGGTGTCCCACCGCAGCACCATGAGCAGGTCGTACTGCTGGTTCACGAGTGCATCTCGTGCCGCTGCGTCGCCTCGTTCCACTGCGGGTCGGTGAAGAGCGCCACGCCGCGTCGATAGCACAGCGCCCTCGCCTCCTTCGCCCGTCGCGCTACGGTGCGCCCCGCATGTCCCGCGTGCGCCACGAGCGCCTCTGCATTCTGTCTCGCCAGAAGTCGCTGTACTCGACCGCACGCCTCGTCGAGGCCGCCGAAGCGCTGGGCGCCAGACCCATCGTGATGGACACCCTGCGCTGCACGATGGTGGTCGGGCCGGGCGGCTCGAAGCTGCTCTATCGCGGCGTGGCGGTCGAAGGGCTCTCGGCGGTGATTCCGCGCATCGGCACCAGCGTGACCGCGTACGGCATGCAGGTCGTCAACCAGCTCGACTCCATGGGCGTGCCGGTGGTGAACCGCGCGAGCGCCATCGCCCGCAGCCGCGACAAGGTGCGCTGCCTTCAGCTGCTCGCCGCGGGGAACGTGGCCGTGCCGCGCACGGTGATGGCCAGCGACACCTCGCACATCGTGCGGCTCGTCGAGGCCGTCGGCGGTCTGCCCTGCATCATCAAGCTGCTCCGTGGCACACAGGGTGTCGGCGTGATGCTGGCGACGACGATGACCGAGGCGCGCACCATCGTCGACACGTTCACTTCGCTCGGCCAGGAGATCTGCCTGCAGGAGTTCATCGCCGAGTCATCGGGCCGCGACGTGCGCGCGCTCGTGGTGGGAGACCAGGTCGTCGGGGCCATGCGGCGGCAGGCGCGCGCCGGTGAGTTCCGCAGCAACCTGCACCGCGGCGGAGAAGGCAGCCCGGTGACGCTCGAGCCCGCGTACCGCGAGACGGCGGTGAAGGCCGCGAAGCTGGTCGGTCTCGACATCTGCGGCGTCGACATGCTCGAGGGGCGCGACGGGCCACGCGTGATGGAGCTGAACTCGTCTCCCGGCTTCGAGGGGCTCGAGCGCGCCACGAAGCAGGACGTGGCGAGCGAGATGGTGAAGTTCGCGCTCGAGGTCGCGGCCCGGCCACGCGTTTGACGCCCGATGGCGAAGTCGTACTTGGGCGATGAGCGGCCTGAAATACGGTTGGGCGATGCGACTCCTCTTCGTGTTGATGACGCTGCTCCTGAGCGCGTGCCGCTGTGGCTCCGCGCCGTGTGATGCCTCGAGCTGTTCCAGATGCTGTGATTCGAGTGGTGCCTGCGTTGCCGGTACCAGCGCTCAAGCGTGCGGAAGCTCGGGCGCGGCGTGTCAGGCCTGTTCCAGTGGCTGCGAGGCTGGTCGATGCACGACGAGCTCGGGTGGAGGCTCGGCGGGTGGTGGCTTTGCGGGTGGCTCCTCGATGGCTGGCGGCGCAGCGCAGGCCGGCGGAAGCGCGGTCGCGGGTGGAGCTGCGGTCGACGCGGGCCCCTGGCTCACGCTTGCCGAGTACTGCCCTCGCGTGGGCGAAGCGGCTGTTCGCGCCCAGAGCCGCTGCGGCCATCTGGATGCCGCCCAGGACGGTGGGGTTCAGCGGGCCGTCATCGACTTCCAGTGCGCTCAGTCGCTCTCGGTGCTCTCCGGTCGGGTGCGCATCTCTCGCGGTGGCGCCGAGGCGTTGATCGCCGACTTCACCGATGGCGGGTGCCTCAACCTCAACCCCTTCTTCGATGTCATCGACGATGAGCGTGTGTTCATTCCCCAGCAGGACGCTGGCGAGCCCTGCTTCGAGGGTGAATGCGCGCGCGGGCTCTACTGCGACAGCAGAAACGTCTGCCCCGGCCGATGTGCTCCGAGAATCGCCATTGGCCAGCCCGCCACGGGCATCTGCGTCGAGGGCGCGCACGCCTACGGAGGCACGTGCGTGGCCAACATTCCCGTCGGGCAGTCGTGCGCGCCGACGGGTGGCCTCACGGGGCGACACAAGTGCGCGGCAGGCGTCTGCTCAGCGGTCGAGCGGTGCGAGCTCGAGGTTCTGGTTCCATCTGGAGGCGCGTGCAGCGAGCATCAACACTGTCCCCCGAGCGAAGTCTGCGCGGTCGGGGGCACCTGCGTGCCGCGGAAACGGCTGGGAGAGGTCTGCAACTATGATTGCCTGCTCGGGCTGAACTGCGAGGGAGGCGTCTGCGTCGCTCCCGGTGGAATCGGAGACCCGTGCTCGGCCAGCCAGCCCTGTCTGTGGAACGCGTTCTGCGGCAGCAACGCTGTGTGCGTTCCTTTGAGGACCGAAGGACAAACCTGTCAGGTGGGTCAGTGCATTCAATCGCTCTACTGCAACGCTGCCACCAGCACGTCGCTCGGGGTCTGCAAGCGACACGAGCGGGTCGGCGCGGGGTGCAACCCGATGTTCACCACTGAGGTCCCCTGCACCGGAGGCACGTATTGCAGCCCTCGAGATGCGGGCGTCGGTGTCTGCACCGTCGAGCTCCCCGAAGGAGACATGTGCACCAACGACACCGTCTACGAGTGCCGAAGCCAGCGCTGCACCGGCAACGTCTGCCAGCCGGGCACGACTCGGAGCGAGACTGCGGTGGGCTACTGCCCGGCGTTTCGCGAGTAGCCGCTGAGGGCTGGAACCCGAAGCCCGGCTCCGAGCGTCTTCTTTCGCGATGCTCACCGTCCTCCTCACCCTGCTGACGACCGCGACGGGTGACGACTTTCCCGACCGCTGCCCGTCACCGCTGATGCCGCAACCGATGGGCGGGCGTGTCGTGCTCGCGCCGTCTGGTGGCACGGTTCGCAGCGGGCCTGACGGGCTCGAGCTCGGGCTGTGCGCGTTTGAGAACCACCTCGTGCGTGAGGTGCGGCTCTCGATTCGTGGCGGCAAGCACACGCTCGCCGATGGCGCCATCGTGAAGCGGGGAGACGAGCTGAGCCGCGGCGGTGTCGTGACGCTCGACGGACTTCCACCGGCGACGTACTTCCAGCAGCACCCGTATCTGTACGACCCGAAGGCCGAGCCGGTGCTCATCGTCGTGAACGTCGACGGCCACGAGGCGCGCCGCTACGAGAAGGGCCAGCGCACGCACGCCTGGGAGGTGGGCCGTGGGCAGGCCGAAGGCATCAAGACGATGCGCGGCGACCTCAAGACACCGCGCGGCCTGTACTTCGTCACCGACAAGTCCACCGGGCCCTTCAGCGGCGACTTCGCGGGCTACTACGGCGGGCACTGGGTGAAGGTGAACTACCCCAACGCGTTCGACGCCTCGCGCGGCGTGAAGGAGCAGGTCGTCTCGCAGGAGCAGTCAGCCTCCATCGCCCGCACGTGGTGGCGTCGCGGCCTCACCGCGCAGAAGACGAAGCTGGGCGGCGGCATCGGCTTTCACGGGTGGATTGCTCCGTGGCGCGCCGAGGTCGAGGGCTTCGGGCTGTCGTGGGGCTGCGTGGTGCTGCACCCCGAAGACGTCGCCGGCTTCTACGCCACCATTCCGGTCGGCGCGGCCGTGGTGCTCGAGTGACTCAATTCACCTCGTAGCAGCCGAGGTCGGGGTTGCTGCCGACGGGCACGGGGCGGGGGGCTCCCGTCACGTCGACTGGCGGCGCTCCGACGGTGCCACCTGCGCCGCGCGCCGGTGACGAGTTCTGCAGGCTGAAGTTCGCGTTGCCCGCGTTCATGAACTGCGGGTTGGCGGCGAGGTTGCCGCTCGCGCCCGTGAGGCCGTTGATGGCCATCTGCGTGCCGAGCGTGGTGCTGCCCTCGTCGACGTAGAGCGACATCGTGCCCTGCGTGAAGAACAGGTTGTTCGCCAGCGTGAGCGGGTCGGTGCCGGGCGTCGTCTCACGGAAGGCGATGCTGACCGCGCCGCCGCCCTGTGACGGGCCGGCGAAGATGATGTTGTTGCGCCACACACCACCTTGAAGGAGCGCCGCGCTGCCCATCGGCGCTCCGAGCTGCACGCCCACGCTGGTGAGGGTCGGGTTGCCACCACTGCCCGACGGGGTGGAGACGATGGTGTTGGAGTGGAACGTCGGCGACGGCGTCATTCCGTCCGAGCGCAGCCGCAGCGTGTGAGCGACACCAACGCTGGTGAGGCACGGGCCTGCGACGATGAGGTTGTTCACCACGTTCGACGCCGAGCCTTCGAGGCTCAGGCCGGCGACCGTCGCGTTGTTGCCGCACGTCACGCCGTTGCGCGCGACCCCGAGCAGGTTCTGCCGCAGCGCGGGCGACGAGTTGCGAATGAAGACGTGGCTCATCGCGCCAGCCGGGCCTGCCAGGAAGGTGTTGTTCACCACCTCTTCACACGAGCCACGGCAGCTCACCGGCTGGTTGCCGCAGGTGCCATCACAGACGAGGCCGGCCGAGTTGGCCGAGCCCACCAGGCCGCCCGTCGCCGTGACGCCCGAGACCGAGCAGCGCGCGTCGAAGCCGTTCATGCTGCGAATGCCCGCGAACGAGCACGCGATGCCGAAGCCGTTCTCGGGGCCCTGGCCAATCGACGGAGCCCCTGTCGCGCCCGTGAACGTCGACGCCCCCGCTGGAGCGCCTTCGAACCGAACGGCACAACCGTCGGCCGACGCGCCGCCAATCGCGGTGCTGCCGTTGCCTCCAACGACGCCGCCCGTCGCCGTCACGTTGCGCACGAGAGGCGTCGCGCCGCCGGGGGTGAGCGGTGGGCAGTTGTCGAACAACACGCCGATGCCGATGCGCGAAGGGTTGAGCAGGTTTGGCGTGCGAGGGCAGCCGGTCGCGGTGACGCCTTCGACACGAACACCGCTCGCGTCACCGGAAGAGGCAAACCCGAAGCAGCTCGAGGCCGCGCCCGCCGAGTACGTACCGCGGTTGAACGTGGAGCCGCTCGACGAGGTGAGGAACACGCCGGCAGAGGTCGTGTTCGCGTTGGCTGCGGCGAAGTCGACGTTGGTGACGGTGACGCGCCCGAAGGTGACGGAGAGCGCGAGGCTCGAGGCCTGCCCCTGCCCTGCGTTGACGACGCTCTGAACGCCCGCGCCTCCCTGGAAGGAGGGCGCAGCCATGGCTGCTGGAGCGCCCACCACGTCGACGCCGATGGCATCGTTGGCGGTGCCGATGGCGATCTGCGGAACATCGACCGAGAAGTCGCGCAGCACCGGCGCGCTCGAGGTGATGGTGATGCCCACGACGCGCCCTGCCCCCAGCCCCGGCCCGCTCTTCTCGATGGCGAAGCCGTCGAGCGTCGTGCCGGCCGAGAGCCCCGCGGGGAACTTGAGGCCAGCGGGCGCCGTGTTGCGCAGCTGCGTGCGCGGGCCGTTGCGGCTCCAGCTGAGATTTCCCGCGGCGCCGGTCACCGACCACCGCCCGTCGAGGGAGCGCCCTTCGACCATGGTGATGTCTTCGGCGTAGCTCGCGACGTTCGCGCCGAAGCGTGCGGCGACCAGCACCCGGGGCAGGTTGTTCATCTGCGCGAGCTGAAGGCCTCGCACGATGCTGTCGACCGGGCGGTTCGCCGTGCCTGGATTGTTCGCGTTCGCGCCAGGACAGTTCGCGCACACGTAGACATCGGTCTGCGCCGTTCCACCTGCTGCGTTTCCGCCAGCGGCGTTTCCACCACCGGTGACGGAGCCACCTGCGACAGAGCCACCTGCGACGGAGCCACCTGCGACAGAGCCGCCTGCGACAGAGCCGCCTGCGACAGAGCCACCACCGACAGAGCCGCCACCGACAGAGCCGCCACCGACGGAGCCGCCACCGACAGAGCCGCCACCGACGCCAGCATCGTCTTCTGCAGGCACGACGTCGCAGGAGCAGCCCGAGATGAGCGCAACCAGCCCGATGCCACCGATGAGCGAACGAAGACGCATGACTGCTCCCTGAGACTCCCGCGCCGGCCGACGCGAGGAGACGAGTGGTGCCTCATTCTGCAGGAGTCGACGAGTCAGCGACGAGCGGCTGCGCCGGATTCTCAGGGGCACGTCCCATGACGTTGCTGAGAGAGACCGGTGACGGCACCCGTGCCGCCCGTGCCGATGACGAAGGTGGGCATCGTGAACACAGGCGTCGAGGCTCCCTCACACCACACGCCGATGGAGGAACCACCCGCACCGCGGCCGCCGTTGCCACCAGCGCCACCGTTGCCGCCCCGACCGCCAACGCCGCCGTCACCGGCAGAGAGCGTCATCAACTGCTCGCCTTGTCCGCCACCACCGCCGACGCCACCCACACCGCCGAGGCCACCCTGGCCCGCGTTGCCGCCGTTGCCTCCACCGATGGTGGTGAAGCTGCAGCGATCGAACGTCGGCGACGAGGCGATGATCAGCGCTGCGATGGAGGCGCCACCAGACTGACCGCCACCGCCTCCACGACCGGGGCAGCCGCCTGAGCCCGAGCCGCCAGCGCCTGCACCACGTGCGACGAGGCCTGCGTCGGGGTTGAAGACCGCGCCGCCACCACCACCGGGACGACCGGCGAGGCCGGGTGCGCCGCCATCGCCCGCCGTGCCATCGACCGGGCTCCACCGGCCAGCGACGATGAGACCCGGCGTCGTGCCGTTCGTACCGTCAGGCCCACGACCGCCATCGGCACCGTTGGAGCCCCCGCGGCCGGAGTTGCCCAGGCACGGAGGTGTGTCGCACGTCAGCCCTGCGCCACCGACGCCACCGCCACCAGGTCCGTCTTCACCGTCGAGGCCGCCACCGACGCCGCCGTTGCCGCCCCGTGCTCCGGGGACGCCGCAGGTCGAGGTGCCTCCGTTGCCTCCGAGGCCGCCGTCAGTCCCGCCGCCACCGAGCAGGCCCGCTCCGCCATTCGAGCCGGTGAGGCCAGTAGGCCCATCGGCCCCGGCAGCACCCCGGCCAGCCTGGAACTCGGACCGACTGATCAACACTCCGCCGGCCACGTTCTCGACGATGAGCGCGTAGACCGCGTTGCGCGACGACGAGCCGTTCGGAGTCGCGACGCGAAGGAAGTCGAGGGCGAGCGTGCCTCCGTCTCCGAAGATGTTGATGGGCTGCGTGATGATGGGGCGGGTCGCAGTGCGTGCCCACGACGCAGTGGGGTCGTAGCCGCCGTAGATGCCGAAGTTGCCCGTGCCCAGACCGAGCGTGTCGGTGTACGTGCCGCTCGCAACGAGCACCTGAGGCCGCCCCGCGTCGAGCCCTCGCCCGATGGTGCGGAAGGGCGCCGCTCTGGTTCCCTGGTTCGTGTCGAGACCGTTGGTGCCGTCGACGAACGCCGCCTGAGCAGCTTCGCCATCGACCCCGTCGCAGTTGGTATCGAGCCCGTTCTCGTCTGGGAAGTCCGTGCCGCCCTGCGGAACACAACCGCCGGCCGAGCCGCCGCCTGCCGAGCCGCCGCCTGCCGAGCCGCCGCCTGCCGAGCCGC
>JBEOKA010000259.1:0-16089 GCA_040275325.1 Myxococcaceae bacterium
GCCAAGATGCCTGTTTTTAACGCGGGCTGGACGGAATTGGGCGGTATAGCCGTGGCTGTGGCGTCGTTAGCAGGAATGACGGCTCGCTGATGTGCTAGTTTCCGGAGTTGCACACGGCAAGCGAATGCGGCTTCGGCTCCGGCTTGAGCGCCCCGCACCGTTACCGGACCCATTTGTTGCAGGAGCTGAGGCGGCATCGCGTGTTCGACGCCTCGATGGTTTGAGTGGGAAGTCGCTCGGGGTGGACCGGTCGTGCCGCTCGAAGTATCGGTCCACTCCATGTCCTCGAACGGAGCGCGTGCAGTCCATCTGCTCGGCAGTGCAGTGCTCGTCGCGCTGCTGGGTTGGTCCTTCCTGCTCGCGCTCGATCTGCCGCTCGATTCCTGGGACGCGTACGACTACCTCATCAACGCGCGCTGGTTGGCGGGGCATGATCTCACCCGCCTTTCCCAGAACTACCGCGTCGACCGCCCACCCGGCATCTCGTTGTTGGTCGCGCCGCTCCTCGCCTCTGGCTACGCGCCAGGCCAGCGGGGAGCGGCGGGCCTCATTCACCTCATCCCCTGGGCCATCGGCATCTGGGGCCTGGTGCTCCTGTGGCGAGCCCTGCGCACGAGCGTCGGTGACGGCCTCGCCTTCTGCGGCGTGCTGCTGCTCGCGCTGAACCCGCTGTTCCTCCACTTCCTGCCGTTCGTCATGGCTGACGTTCCATCGATGACGTTCTCGCTGCTCGCGCTCATCGCCGCCGAGCGCTCCGTCACCACCCGCCGCGGCATCGACTTCATCGTGCTCGCCCTCTCCGTGGCCGCCGCGATGCTCTCGAAGTACCCCGTCGCCGCCCTCGGCCTCGCGATTCCCCTCGCGAACCTCGTCTGGAGCCTCGCCGGTCGCGACCGCCCGCGCAGCCTCCGCGAGAAGCTCCTCTCCATCGTTCAGCCGCGCCTCGCGATTCCCCTCCTGCTCGGCCTCGCCCTCTTCCTTCTCGTCCAGGCCGTCATCTTCAGCCGCTTCGTGCCTGGTGACGCCTCGTGGTGGCAGAAGTTGTCGGCCGGGCTCACGAGCGCCTGGGGCTCGGCGGGAGGTGGGAGTGCCGGCGGTGAGACCGACCCGCGCTCCGAGATTCCGACCGCGCTCCTCGCGCTCTTCGGGGCACCCGCCGTCTTCTTCGCAGCCCTCGGCGCCATTCGCACGGTGGCGACTCGAGATCGGCGAGCGCTGTACCATCTGTCATTCTTTGCACTGCTGTTGGCCATGTTCGTGTTCATGATTGGCCACAAGGAGTCGCGGTACGCCTTCCCGCTGCTGCCATCGTTCGTGTTTCTCGTGATGTATGGGCTGTCGTGGATCCCCTCCCGGGTCGCGCTTGCATTGGCTGCCGTCGTGACGCTCGGCGCTGCGCTGCCGATGTCCTTCGCCGAGTTCCAGCGCATGAACGACCCGCTCTACCGCCGGCCGTCCATTCTCGCCTGGGCCCGGTTCGCGCTCGACCGCGCTGGAGCCGATCGGCCCATCTTCCAGCTCCCGGTGTTGGCGCCCTTCGGGCTCTACCCGAAGAACCCGGTCGTGCTGCCGATGGATGAATTCTGGCACTACCACCACTTCAACGAGGGCGGCCTCGTGTGGTTCTTCGACCGCCGATTGCAGGCATTGCAGGCGCAACCCGGCGATGCCCCTTCGGTGCGCCATGAGAGCCCCTGGTACTTCGTCACCGTTCCCCAAACGTGGCTGCAGAGCGCCGGAGAAGACGCCGTGTGGTTGAGCGCCTTCCCCACCGGGGCCGTGCTGCTCTCGACGAGCCAGGGCTGGTACGAGACCAGGACCGCCGCCTCGCAACCCGAGCCGCCCGCGCCGTTCGTGGCCATCGATCTCAGGGTGTCTCGGCTCGAGCGCACCACGCTCACGCCTGACAGCGCCGTCTATTCAGACATCAAAGCAGCGCGCTCAGAAGCGGGGTGGGCGCCAACCGGAGTCGGGCCCGAAACACACCTCTTCGTGCGCGACGTCGCGGGTGTTCCCATTCGGTGGAGTCAGCCGTTGCCCGAAGCGCCCCTTCGCGTCGAGGTCGTCACCCGGGAGCAGGTGCTCTTCCCCATCCGCTGAGGACTACTTGGCAAGCCTCAGAACGGGCAAGCCGTCGACGGTGGTGCGTTCTGCTCCAACGAAGCCGGGGTCGTTCAGGTGGTTCGGTGCGACCACGTAGAGCGCTGTCGGGTCCATCGGGCCGACGAAAGCTGCTCCACACGCGGCCCTCACCGCCCGCGGAACGCGACCAACATTTCCGCTGTTGATGGTCATGCCTTCCTGGGCAGCGACGCGCGTGAGGTACGACACCACGTTCGGGTCGTAGTCGCAGACCCACTGGACCTGCACTGGAACGATCTCGAGGTGTTTGTACTGCTTTCCGAGGCCAGCCCAGCCTTGTCCAATGGGTGGCACCGGTGCATGGAAGAAGGCCGGGTTGTTGGCATTGAGCTCGTACGCCTGCAGACCCGCCAGCATCGCGAAGGCGCCTGCCACGAGCCACCCACGTCGGAGCAACCGCGCCACCAACACGAGGCTGCCCAGGCTCACCAGGTAGTGGAGCGGCCAGATGAAGCGCCCGCACGTGCGGAACGCGCGGGTCATCGCCTCGAAGGGGGCGAACGCCCACTCGAGGTTCAGCACCACGACGCCGCGCAGCGTGACGTGCGACGACCACGCGTAGACGGCCATGAGCAACGCAACCAGCACGACGGGCACGAGCGGTGCCAGCGCGCGCACGCCTTGGCGTCGAACCCACAGGCCCAGCGACACGACGGCCAGCGGCACGAGGGCCATTCCACCGATTCCAAGGTACGCGAACCCTTCGCCTTGCCGAGGCCCGTGGGGCAACGCCGGCACGAGCTTCGAGTAGCCCTGACTGTTGAAGAGCGCCAACAGGTCAGACGAGAACTGCCCAAAGCCCTCGGCGCTGCGATCGACGTCTCCGGCCGGAATGGCGCCGACCTGCCACAACATGAACAGCACGCCGCCGGCCAGCAGCGAGAGATCAGTCGCGAGCGCGCTCCAGGGGCGCTTGCCCACGATGCGCGTCACCGCCAGCACGGCCACCGCGAGCGAAATCGCCTGACCTGCGAGGTACGCCTCGACGCCCACTGAGAACACCGCCACGGCGATGGCCCACCGCGCCGTGTTGCCGCTGACTTCGGGTCGACGCCACGCCCGCAAAGCCAACGCGAGCTGCGCGATGGTGAGGGCATGCATCATGAGGGCGATGTGGCCCATTCGAGCCATCAAGACGGGGTCGACCAGCCCCAGCAGTGCCCCGGCGAACCGCGGCAGCCCCGTCACGCCCGCCTGTGTGAGCGCCCAGCGAAACACGAGCGCCTGCGCGATGAAGCTCGCCAGGTACCACAGCCCGTAGAGCTGGAACTCGCCCGACACGAGCGGCGCCACCAACTTGCCGACGAGGCACAGCCACGTGTTCGCCCCGGCGTAGAAGACCGAGAGCCCATGCGGGTACAGAAGGCCGGGAATCGCGCCGAGCTGAAGGGTCCACGGGCCGCGGGTGTGGAGCAGCCACGCCTGGTAGTAGACCTCCCAGTCACCGTTGTGCAGCCAGGCCGTTTCTCGCGGGTCGAGCACGTGCCAGGCGCTGCGGGAGACGCACCATGCGAGCGCTGCGAGCACCAGCGCCGTGAACTCTCCTCGGCTGAGCCAACGGTCTCGCTGAACAGGGTCCACGCGTCAGCGCATATACCCGAACGAGCGGGCAGGTGCGTCGCTCAGGCCACGTAGTCCATCAGCTGCGTGTGCTGGGCGAGCGGCAGCCCGGCCTCGTCCTTCTTCGAGAGCACCGGAGTCGTCACCGGCCACTGCACGCCGATGGCAGGGTCGTTCCACAGCACGGTGCGCTCGTTCTCGGGCGCGTAGATCTCGGTGCACTTGTAGAGAAAGTCGCACTCGTCGCTGGTGACGCAGAACCCGTGCGCGAAGCCGGGCGGAATCCACAGCTGGCGCTTGTTCTCTTCCGACAAGTCGTAGCCAACCCACTTGCCGAAGTGCGGAGAGCCGCGCCGAACGTCGACCGCCACGTCGAACACGCTGCCGCGCGTGACCATCACCAGCTTGCCCTGCGCCTTCGGGTGCTGCAGGTGCAGGCCGCGCAGAATGCCGCGCCGCGAGCGCGACCAGTTGTCCTGCACGAAGGGGCCGGGAATGCCCAGGTCGCGGTACCGCTCGGCACGGTACGTCTCGAGGAAGAAGCCGCGCGCGTCGCCGAACACCTTCGGCTCGAGCAACAGCACGCCGGGGAGCGCCGTCTGAATGACGTTCACAGCTTGTCCTTGTTCTTGAGCAGGCTGAGCAGGTACTGGCCGTACTCGTTCTTCGCCATCGGCTGGGCGAGCTTCTCCATCTGGCCGTCGTCGATGTACTTCATGCGCCACGCG
This sequence comes from Myxococcaceae bacterium, assembly GCA_040275325.1. Taxonomy (GTDB): domain Bacteria; phylum Myxococcota; class Myxococcia; order Myxococcales; family Myxococcaceae; genus Xiheimicrobium. The sequence continues at coordinate 4,431 of JBEOKA010000259.1, forward strand.
ATCTCTTCGAGGCAGGCCACTTTGAGGCCGGTGCGCTCTTCGACGACGTGAATGAACTCCGACGCCTCCATCAGCGAGGTGTGCGTGCCGGTGTCGAGCCACGCATAGCCGCGGCCCATCAGCTCGACCGTCAGCTGCTTGCGCTCGAGGTAGATGCGGTTGACGTCGGTGATCTCGAGCTCGCCACGCGCGCCGGGCTTGAGGTTGGCGGCGATGTCGAGCACCTGGTTGTCGTAGAAGTACAGGCCCGTCACCGCGTAGTTCGACTTCGGCTGCTTCGGCTTCTCTTCGATGGTGATCGCGCGCTTGTTCGCGTCGAGCTCGACCACGCCGTAGCGCTCGGGGTCGTTCACCCAGTAGCCGAAGACCGTGGCGCCCTTGTCGAGGCGGGCCGCGCGCTGCACGAGGTCTGAGAAGCCGTGGCCGTAGAAGATGTTGTCGCCCAGCACCATCGCGACCGTGTCGTTGCCGACGAACTGCTTGCCGATGATGAAGGCCTGCGCGAGGCCCTCGGGCCGCGGCTGCTCGGCGTACGACAACGAGATGCCCCACTGCGAGCCGTCGCCCATCAGCTCGCGAAAGCGCGGCAGGTCGGTCGGCGTCGAGATGAGCAGAATGTCTTTGATGCCCGCCAGCATGAGCGCCGAGAGCGGGTAGTAGACCATCGGCTTGTCGTAGATCGGCAGCAGCTGCTTCGAGACGACGCGCGTGAGCGGGTACAGCCGGGTGCCTGAACCACCGGCGAGGACGATGCCCTTCATGGGTGCTCCTGTCTTTCGCGGTGCAGCTCGTCGAGCGCGCGAGCCACGGTCCATGGCTTCGCGTCGAGCGCCTGCGCCGTCTTCGTCACGTCGAGCCCACTCTTCGCCGGCCGGGGACTCGCGAGTTTCACGTCAGCCATGCGGCTGGGTTTGATGAGGGCCTTGTCGAAGCCGAAACGTTCACAGACGCGGTGGCCGAACGTCACCCGGTCCATCACCTCGGAGCCGCAGGTGTGCCAGAGGCCAGCCAGCTTCTTCTCGGCCAGCTCCTTCACCATCGCCGCGACGTTGGTGGCGTGGCTCGTCGACACCCACTGATCCTGGAACAGCGGCACCTGCTTGCCCTGCGCGAGCGTCGAGACCAGCCAGAAGCCGAAGTTGTTCTTGCCCGTCGAGGGCCAGCCGTAGACGACGGCGGTGCGGGCGATGCTCCACTGCGTCGCGGGCAGCAGCGCCTTCACGGTCTGCTCGCCGGCGTGCTTGGTGATGGCGTAGGTGCCGCGCGGGTTGGGCTTCGCGTCGACACCGTAGGGGCCGTCGTCACCATCGAAGACGTAGTCGGTCGAGACGTGCACCAGGTGCGCGCCTGTGGAGCGTGCGGCCTTCGCCAGGCTCGCCACACCCGACACGTTCGCTTCGTACGCCGCGATGGGGTCGCGCTCGCAGCCGTCGACGTCGGTCATGCCGCCGGGGTTGATGATGGCGTCGGGCTTGAAGTCGCCGAGCGTCTTCGCGAGCAGGCCTGCGTCTGCGAGATCGACCGCTGCGTAGGTGTAGACGCCGTCCACGCGACGTTCACCGCGCGAAAGGCCGAGCACCTCGTGGCCTGCAGAGAGCAGCTGCGAGACGAGCCGACGCCCGACGAGTCCGTTGCTTCCAGTGACGGCGACGCGCATGTCAGTGCTTCTCGAGGCGGGCTTTGTATTGGGTGTCGAAGTACTGGCGGTAGGCGCCCGAGGTGACGCGCTCCCACCAGGTGCGGTTCTCGAGGTACCACTTCACCGTGTCGGCGATGGCCTTCTCGAAGACGTGGCTCGGCTGCCAGCCCAGCTCGGTGCGAATCTTCGTCGCGTCGATGGCGTAGCGGCGGTCGTGGCCCGGGCGATCCTGCACGTACTTGATCAGCGACTCGGGCTTGCCGACGGCCTGGAGGATCGTCTTCACGATGACGATGTTGGTGCGCTCCGAGTTGCCGCCGATGTTGTACACGCCGCCCTTCTTGCCCTTCTCGAGCACGGTGGTGAGTGCCGAGCAGTGATCATCGACGTGCAGCCAGTCGCGCACGTTGAGGCCGTCGCCGTACACGGGCAGCGGCTTGTCGGTGAGCGCGTTGATCACCATGAGGGGAATGAGCTTCTCGGGGAACTGGAACGGGCCGTAGTTGTTCGAGCAGCGGGTGACGACGACGTCGAGGCCGAAGGTGTGCTCGTAGGCCAGCGTAATGAGATCGGCCGAGGCCTTCGAGGCAGAGTAGGGGCTCGAGGCCGACAGCGGCGTCGTCTCGGTGAAGAAGCCCGTGGGGCCGAGCGAGCCGTACACCTCGTCGGTCGACACCATGAGGAAGCGGCTCAGCTTCGCGTGGCGCGCGGCCTCGAGCAGCACCTGCGTGCCGAGGATGTTCGTCTTGATGAAGGCCTCGGGCCCGAGAATCGAGCGATCGACGTGGCTCTCGGCGGCCAGGTGCATGATCGCGTCGATGCGGTGCGTGCGAATGACGTGGTCGACGAGCTCGCGGTTCGAGATGTCACCCTGCACGAAGACGTGCTTCGGGTCACCTTCGAGCGCGGCCAGGTTCTCGAGGTTGCCCGCGTAGGTCAGCTTGTCGAGGTTGACGATGTTCCACGTGGGGCGGTTCTTGCGCAGCCAGTGGACGAGGTTTGACCCGATGAAGCCACAACCCCCGGTGACGAGCACGTTCATGGTGCCCGCGCGCTTACGTAGAGGTGTGCAGAGGGTCAAGGGTGTCCGTGCTATCAGCAGCGGCGATGAAGCGACGACGTGAAACTCAAAAGCCCCCTGTGGTGGACCGCACCGATCCCACCCACGAGAAGCTCCGACAGGCGTTGGCAGACGCTCGCTCTGAGCGCGACGCAGCTTTGCTGGAGCTGGCGCGTGAGCGCGAACTGACCAACGCGCTTCGCCTTCAGTTGCGCGCCGATCAACCAACGAACGTGCCTCGCTACCCGGCAGGAACCGGGCTCGGCCCTGCGCCTTTGCGGTACCAGCTCGTCGACAAAGTGAACGAATCAGCAAAACGGGCGCTGGGCCCCATGCATGGGGCCGCGAAGAAGTTGTTGGACCGGAATCGAGGCCGACGGTGAGTCTCGAGGCAGACGTCGTGGTGCCCATCTATCGCGACGTCGAGCTGACGATGCGGTGTCTGGAGTCTGTTCTCGAGCACTCTGGTGCTGCACTCAGGCGCCTCATCCTCGTCGACGACCTCGGACCCGAACCCGAGATGAGGCCCATGCTCAGGGCGTTGCGCGACCGCGACCCCCGGGTTCGGCTTCTCGAGAATGAACAGAATCTCGGCTTCGTGGCTTCTGCGAACCGGGGCCTATCGGTGCGAGACGGCGACGTCGTGCTCTTGAACAGCGATGCCGAAGCAACGGCCGGCTGGCTCGACGAGATTCTGGGCGTTCTGCACGCAGAGCCACGAATTGCAGCGGTGACTCCGCTCTCGAACAACGCGACGCTCGCTTCGGTGCCGCGCTTTGGCGCACCAGCCAAAGTCGCCGAGTTGCGTGGCCGCCAACTCGAGCTCACTCGGCTGCCGCGGTGGACGGAGACACCCACGGGTGTGGGCTTCTGCCTTGCGCTCCGCGATGACGTCCTCTCGCTGGTCGGCGGTTTCGACCCTGCGTTTGGGCGCGGGTACAACGAAGAGAATGACTGGTGCCAGCGCGCTCGGGCCCTCGGGTTTGTCGTGGTGCGAGCCAACCGATGTCTGGTCTTTCACCACGGTGAAGTGTCCTTTCGGGGAGCTCGCGCCGAGCTGGATGAGCACAACGCACGACGTCTTCTGATGCGCCACCCGTCGTACCTTGAGGACAACCGCGATTTCGAAACGGGGCCACATGCACGAGTTGCGGCGATTGCTGTGGCAGCTCAGATGGGCCCGCTCCGTGTCTGTCTCGACCTGTCTCATCTCGTTGCCCCCGCGATTCACGGAACTGCTGTCTATGGGGTTGAGCTCGCACTGGCGCTCGAGCACGAGCCGGCAGTTGAACTCACGGTTCGGGCCCGCCCGGCGGTCGGCGAGCGACTCTCGGCAAGTGGCGTGAGAACGATTGACGAGACGAGTAGGCTCTCGGGGTTCGACATCGTGCACAAGCCGACGCAGGTGTATTCTCAGGGCGAACTCTCGGAGTTGCTTCTGGCAGAAGGGCACCTCATCCTCACATGGCAAGATTTGATTGCCTTGCGTTCGCCACCAGCGCTGGGCGACTTCGCTCGTTCGCTCCAGTTCCGCTCCTTGACCTGGGCTGCCCTATCGGCCGCGCAAGGAGTCATCACCATCAGCGCGCTCGCCAGGCGAGAAGTCGTCGACTTTCAGCCCTCCTTGACTGGTCGTGCGGCGGTCATTCCTCTCGCTGGGCCGACCGGCGAACCGCCGGATGCTGTCGACATCGGCCGCGTGCGCCGGGCCTACGCACTCCCGGCTCGATATGTCGTTCATCTGGGGAGCGACTACCCACACAAGAATCTCGAACTTCTGCTCGAGGCGTGGCCGCTCCTTTCAAAGACACTCGACCTCGACTTGATCATTGCAGGCCCGCCCTCCAACCTCGCCGGTGCGCTGTTCACTTCGGGTCGCACGCTTCCGCCTCGGGTTCGCTATCTGGGCGAACTCGATTCAGTCGACGTCTTGCCTGTGCTCGCAGGGGCTTGCTTGTCGGTTCTTCCGAGCGTCTACGAGGGGTTTGGCCTTGGAGTCCTCGAAGCGGCGGCGTGTCGAGTTCCTGCCGTCGTGATGTCAGCCTCTGCGGGGGCCGAGGTGTCGGCCGACGCGGCACTCATCGTGACAAAGCCCTCACCCACGTCGCTTGCAGGCGCAATCCAGCGTGCAATCGTCGACGAACCGCTCAGGACCGCTCTGCTGAGTGCTGCTGAATCGCGTGTGAATCAGTTCTCGTGGACGAAAACCGCACGAGCCACTGCGGCCTACTACCGGCAAGTCGCGCTTTCTCCTGATCGAGCATCGCTCGACGCGAGAGATGCCCTTCGCAGGCTTATCTCTTCGAGAGCGCCTTCTTGATCAGTCGATGCACTGGAGTTGTCTTCAGCGCGGCATTCACTCGGTCGGCGATGCGCCATCTGAGCGGCATCGCATCGGAGTCAGGGGGCTCTTCGAGGCGCTGCAGTCGTCTGACCTGCGCATTGAGAATCTCACGCGCCCTGAGCGCCGCGCTGAGCTCGTCGTTGAGTTTGGCTATCGCGGCGTCTTGACGTCGAAGCAACTTGTCGCGTTCGTCGATCATCTCTTCGTTCTTTTGGATGATCGCCTCGAGTTCGAGTTGGTAGGTACACGACGCGTCGAGGACTGAGATCGCTTCTGCGGCTGCCCTGGGGAGCATGGAGCAGACAGCCACGAAGTTCGTCACGTCTGAGAGCTCAAAAGGCGCGTCGATGGCATATCGGCCGGAGAAGGCAGTCGAGACCGATTGCGCGGAGGCTTCCTGCGTGACGATGCCGCCCTGCACCTGAAGTTGCGACCATTGATGCACGTGGGGAAACACCGACCTGACAAGCTTGAAGAATTCGTCGGCGTTCAACTCCTTGACATGAAATGGGTTGTGAAGGCCCTTCCTCTGCGTCCAGTCTCTGTTCGGCGTGGAGATGATAGCGACGCCATGCTGATCGACTGACGCCTTGAGAAGTTCAAGGAGTTCGCGTTGCGCGAGCGTGTGTTCGATGACCTCGAGGCAGGTCACTACATCGAATTGGCCACCTCCGCTGGCTCGAAACTCCTCTACGGTCGAGAACGAGAGTCGTGATGTTCCTCTCGTTCGGCGGGCGACTGCGATGGCCTCAACGCTGGCGTCGATGCCGTGGGTGTGGCTGAACGAGTCTGCAAGGAAGGCGGCACCGATGCCGAGTCCGCAGCCGACGTCGAGGAGTCGACCACCAGAAAATGACCGCCGAACGAAGTGATATCGGGCGTGGTGATCAGCGTGCGCCAAGGCATTTGCCTGCTCAGGTTCGTAGCGCTCGCCCGAGTAGTCCCGGACTGTCGACTTTTCGATGGTCATTGTGGATCACCGAACCTTGTTCAACCTGACGTAGAGGTCCCAAAAGAACGTGCCGAGGGGCAGGCCAGTGCGTTTGACGACCGCTTCGCGCCACATCGTGTGCTCGAAGCGCCTGCCCAACTCTCGCCAACTCTTTCTTGGTGATTGCGAGAGCAGTTCCCTGAAGCTGAACTCGAGACCGAAACGACTGATTTGATGCACTCCGAAGCTCTCGACGTGTGAGTATCGAAGAAAGGCCTGCGCCTGTTCCTTCGTGGGGTACCTGATGTAGTCGAGGGCATGCGTCAACGCGCCGGCTCGTAACTGTTCGCCCGTGAATGGCGAAAGAGGGAAGACTGCACCAAAATCGCGGGTCCACCCGTCGATGCCCTGCCGGGCTCGTTTGAAGTACCGCTGGGCGTTCTCGCGCTCGATCTCGTATTCCTTCAACACCGGAATCACTGCAGAGTTGCTGTGGGGGCGGCGCTCGTACCCGACAGTGCTGCCATGTGCCGCCTGTGTCACCATCTCGTAGATGGCTGTGTTTCGGAACAAGTCCTGCTCTTCGGCGTCTCCTCGTCGAAAGTCTGCAAGGAACCCGTGTTTGTAGGATCGTGGGTGTGTTTCCCCCTCACTCGCGAGTGCAAGGTAGGCTCCGAAGAGTTCGGGAAAACCGGCTTCGCCACCAAAGGCGCGCGCGAGGTTGTCCTGCATCGAGCCCTTCCACCCGATATCTGCGAGAATGACACGCTCGTGGTCCCAGAGCCCTCGATAGCGCAGGTAGTCCCTGAGCGTCTCGCGTGCTTCGTCCCGCGCCGAAACGAAGGCCGATTGAACGTCGCGTGACTCGAGCAGACGACGGAACTCGAGGTCGACGCTGGGGTCTCCCAGCTCGCGCCTCGGGTTTGTCAAACCGACCGCAGCTGCGAGCCCGACGAATGGGTCGAGCGGCAGTGAGAGGTTCTTGAGAAGGGAGTGCAGTGATTGACGTGGGTACTGACGCCAGAAGCGCTGCAGGCTCATCCAGGTCAACGAGTCCATCGACGGCAGAATGGTCGAGGCTCTCGAGACATGCAGGTACCGCACCCGCGGCAGGTTTTCGCCCAGCACGCCGTGCTGACGGAGCAGCGCAAAGATGCGCAGAAAGGTGAGCCCCTCACGAGCCAGGAAGAAGATCGTGCCGATGTCGCGTCGACGCGCGAGGTCGACCGTGTCCATCACGTAGGCGACGAGTCCCGGCGCGAGGGTCTGGCCGAGTTCGAGGTCGACGTCTCCTTCAAGTCCCTTGCCACGGCGGGTCGGCGACCGCCTCATCAGCTCCTCGAGCAGCTGGGCGTTCCACGCGTGGTTCTTGTTTGCGAGGTTCTCGAGCGTCTTCAGCGTCGCGCGCCGGGCCGTCTCGTGCGGGTCGACGACATGAATCGAGTCGATGCCGAATCTTCCAGGCTGGAGCTGGTCGGCCTCGAGGTCGTCGCCCACGAAGAGCAACTCTTGCGCCTGCACGCCCTCATTCTTCAGCAGCCACGGAAACAGGCGACCCGTCGCTTTGCGTTTCCCAATATCGGTCGATGAGTATCCCTCGTCGAACAACTCCCCCAGTCCGCAGTGCTTGAGCAGGCGTTCGAGGTGAGCGACCGAGAGGTACATGTCGCTGACGAAGATCAGCCTGACCCCGGTGGCCTTGAGGGCGCGGAGGGCGTCGATGACCCCCGGCGTCGCTGACAGCGCCCGCTCCTCGAGCTTGAGCTCCTGCTCGAGACAGGCGGCGATCAAGACCTCGTTGTCGACGGGAACCCACGTTCCGATCCACCGTCGAGCGACTTCTGCAAAGTCGGCTTCGTTGTCTTCGCCTCGTGCGACCCGCTCGGCGACGACCTGGCTCTCGAGCTCTCTTCGTCGCTCGAAGATCGATTCGAACGAAGGCAGGAACCAGCGATGAACGTGGGGTTCGATGAGTCTGCGCAGATGAAACGACGCGGCTCGCTTCAGCCACTCCCCTTCGACCTGGCGTCGCACCAGGGTGTTGAACACATCGAATGCGACCACGCGTTTGTCGCGAGCGTGGTGAAGCACGGTTCGCTGAAGGTCGGCGAACCCGACGACGGCCCTGATCATTTGCGCACCAACTGATGAAGGCGCCGAAGCCGGGCACTCATGACCTCGATTCGAGCAGTGACTCCACGCTGCACCCACCACAACTCGACGCGCTCTTTCAGCTTGGGCCTTGCGATGGTTGGGGCCGGCGCCATTCGACGAATGCTGCGCTTGGTGTCTCGCGCCTCTTCGACGACAAAGCGCTGAAAGGCGTCACTGAGCTTCACTTCACGCTCCGCAGACGGGCGCCACCCTGGGGTGCGAGTCGCGCAGCGTCGATCGAGATCAAGGCGTCGACGGTCAGTCGCTGGAACACTTCGTCAGCGTCGAAGAACTCTGCAACCTTCTGGAAAGCCCGCAACCTGACCGCACGAGAGGTGTCGGGTATGCGCAAGAATTCGTCGACTGCTGCGAGGATGCTGTGCTCGGGACGGATCAGATAGTCGTCTTCTGGCTCGAAGCCCCAGAGCGGCGCAAAGGCCGTCGTCGTTATCACCAACAGCCCGCGCCCCATCGCATGGAGCGGGAGCGGGTCGAGGCGGCCCGTCGCGTCGTAGGTCGTCGTGACGAAGACACCTGATGTGTCGAGAATCTTCAGCTGATCGTCGACCCGGCCCTGCGGCTCGAGAACCACCAACTCTTCCATCTTCGCAAGTCGCTCGAGGATTTCGGTCGAAGGTGCGGCCCAGCGTGGCACGACGATTCTACGCTGCTTGAAGTCAGGCGGAGCGAGGTCGTTGCGGTCGACTGGAAGCGGAATGATCGCGAACGGCTCGGGCTCGCCCTTCGGCGGAGGCTCGTACCACGTCGTCAGCGCGATCGATTCGCGCCAGCTGGCCAACGGCCAGGGCCCCGCAGCGCCATGTGGTGGTCTGACCACCATGCCAACCCTGGTTCCCGGAATGTCCTTGACCGCTGCGGGGTCGAAGCTGTCGTCGAAGACGATGAAGGTCAGGTCGGGCCTGAAGAGCGTGGCTTCCGCGGCGGCGAGACTCCACCCCCGTGAAGGGTCGAAGAACCGCACCGAGGCCCATTGGGCGTGGAGCGGCAGTGCGGGCCGATGTTGTGGGGCGGCGAGAAAGGCGAGTCGAAGGCCAGCCGGAACTGACGATTTCATTCGAGTATCTTCCTGGCGTAGTCGCGGAGTGCTCCACGGACCGATGGTGGGGCGTACCGCTTGAGCGTCGTGACTGGCGCTGAGGCCTTGAGCTCGCGGTAGCGCTGCATCAGCAGCCACTCGCCGTCTCCAAGGTGCGGCATCGTCTTCACCGCTGCCTCGTGACGCCAGACGTCGTCGAGCCAATGCGTTCGCATCGCTGACACGCCCGCAAGGGCAGGCCTGAGGTGGGCGTTCGTGTACTTCGCTTTCGAGGCTGCTTCGAGGGCAGCCGCGAACTGGCCTGTCGAGTTCTTCCAATCAGGCCAGGCCTTCGCCGTTGCCAGCGCGTTGCGCCTGAGGGTCGCGAGGAAGGTGGGGTTCTCGTGCAGTTGGCGCAGGTAGCGTACCGCCGCGGTCGCGTCGGTGCTGGGGGCCAGCAATGCGTTGTGCCCGTGAACGACGTACTCGTCGCATCCCGAGACCGGGGTCGTGATCGCCGTCCCTCCTTGCGAGAACATCTCGAGGGGAGGGCCGTACATTCCTTCGACCGTCGAGAACTTGAGCATGACGTCGTGGGCGCGCAGGACTGCAGCCACCTCGTCGATGCCGATTCGCTCCCAGATCTTCACCGGGCGACCACCGATCGAGGGGGTCTGCCCCCCCGCGTACGAGGTCAACCAGCCGACCTCGAGCGGCGTCTCTTTGGCTGCCAGATGGAGCAGATCGAAGGCCTCTTTGACGCCCTTGAAAGGCACGCCCCACGGCCCCTCGACGATGACCTTGAGCGGGCCTTTGCGAACGCCCGGCGCCTTGCGGATCGGGAAGTAGTCCCTCGACAGGCCGTTGGGTACGTAGGCCACTCGAGCAAGTGGCTGGAGCCCGCTGATGAAAGCCTCGAGCCAACGAGCCTCTGTGACGAAGAAGATGGGCAGCGAGTAGGTCGCCCGGTTCTGCAGCTTGTAGTGTCGTTCTGGGTGAAATCGCGACTCGTACGACTGATTGAAGTAGCCGTAGACCCGCGCGTCGAGCTGGTGCAGGTCGAACCAGGTCAGCCACCAGGTTGCGAAGAGGAAGTCGAAAGTCTCGCCACGGCAGTCATCGAGTGGCTTCACCGTCAGCGCTCGGAGCTTGGGGTGCCAGGCCGACAGGGCAGGAGGCGGGGTCGCTGGAATGAGGACGACCTCATGACCGCGCTCGGTGAGCCCCGCTGCGTGCTCGATGATGACGTTCGACCCACCGCTGATGTGGGCGATGTCGCCGACCAGGAATCCGATCTTCACTCGCTGCCCGTACACAAGCGACCTGACAAGGTCAACGGGGGCTCTCAGCGACACGAAACACGCAGAACAGCTCGGTAGTGAGCACGGGCGCCGTCGCAAAGGGCCGTCGACAGCTGTCGAAGGCAATCACGTAGTCGAAGGCCGACAATGGGCGCGAGCCGCGGTAGCGAACATCGCGGCTTCGTGTGTAGCGCCTCGTCTCGTCTTCTCCGTACCAGACCTGGTGGCCCTCGAGCTGTTGCAGAACCCTGTTCGTCGTAACCCAGTCGCCATCAGTCCACAGGCGGTCATCGAGTCTTCCCTCGAGGACGAAGCGCTGCCCTGGTGGCAGGCTTTCGACCCATCGCTCGAACCGCCAGAGGCCATCGCCATTCACTGCCAGGTGGGTGCGTGCCTGCGCCAGCACCGCTGATTCTCGAGGCAGAAAGTAGGCGGCAGAGTCGAACCAGGCCGTGCGCAGGCTGACAAGGATGAATACACACGCCATCAAGGCACCAACGATCCAGAGGCGTGACCGCGCGAGAAACAGGCTGACCAGTACGCCCGAGACAGGCACCACCATCAACGCAGAGAGCGTCATCAGGGACTTCACCCAGAAGTAGACATCGCCTGACAGCATCAGCTTCGCGGCGATGATGGCTGGCGTAATGATGGTGAAGAGCGCAACCAGTGCGCCGCGATCTCTGCGAGCCGTTAGCCAGACCAGACTGGCCGCTGCAAGCAGCAGCACCGCTACCGTCGCGAACGGGACGAGCGCTCGCAGCGCTCCTTCGAGGGCAACGAACCGTGCTCCAGTTCGTGGCATCGCCACGAAGAGTTCGCGGGCAAAGGCGTCGGCCAGCGTGCTATTTCGAACGAAGTCATCCGTGCCTGCCAGAATCCCCGGTGCCTCGGGTGATGCGAACCAGGGAAAGACGACACCTCTGCCGATGGCGTTGAGGGCAGCGCGGTGCTGCATCGACCCCTGACCAAAGTCGAGAATCACCTCGAGGTTGACGTTGCACAGAAGAGCGGTAGCGAGACCCACGCGAGCCGCCGACCAGAAGATCGGGGCGCTGCGGCGTGCAATGGCAGTCAAGACAAAGGCAAATGCAAACCCCATTACACTGAACGCGTGGTAGGGGTAGAGGCCCACTCCGGCGGCGAAGATGGCGCCCAAAATGGCCTCGGCCCAACGCCTGCCGTGACCCTGCG
>JBEOKA010000260.1:0-10910 GCA_040275325.1 Myxococcaceae bacterium
CCGCTCGCGCCGATCTCCCACGCCTGGCAGCCGCCCGGCGTGAACTTCACGACGCCCGAGCCAGCGCCGCCGCCGCCACCGGGAAGGCCCACGGCACCGACGACACCACTCGCCGCAACGACTGGAGCCGGGCGCCACCGCCCCGACACGATGCTGCCGAACCGCGCCGCAGCAGCTGCACCAGGCCCGCCCTGCCCGCCCGCGCCGTCAGGCCCTTGAATGCCGTCCTGGCCGTCGTTGGGCTGAATCGCCGAGGGGTACCCGCTCTCCTGCACCTGACTGCAGCTGGGCTGCGACAGCATCGAGAACGTGCGATCGAACCCGCCGCGTCCATTGCGGCTCCCGCTCGCAGGGCCGACGTACTCCTGCTGGGTGCCCGTGTTCGTCACCATCGAATACGACGGGCACACGACGCTCCCGCCAGCCGGAGCGCTGCCACCTGCACACTGTGGGTTGAGCCCACCCGCGCCGCCGACCCGGTGGTTCGCGGGAGAACAATTGCCATTGGGGAAGTGCTCGCTGTCGACGCCGCGCTGGCCGTTGAGCACGCTCGTCATCTGCCGGCCGAAGCCTTGATCGCCCGTGCTGCCGTTGCCGCCCTGCCCGCCACGGCCCGCGATGATCTCGTTCGAACCCACCACCACGCGCGCGCCGGTGTTGAAGAGATAGACGCCGATGCTCGCCTCTCCAGCCGTGTTCACTGCAGCCGGCGGAGCATCCCACCCGACGATGGTGAAGCCCGCGACCACCGTGTCGACCGCGCCGCTGCCCGCGTTCTCGATGTGCACCGCGCCGGCGCTCAGCACCGTGGGCGTCACGCCCTGAATGAAGGTGGTGTGCAGCACCGGGTCGCGCTTGAGGAAGTCGCTCGAGTACCCGCCGAAGAGCTGCTGGCCCTCGGTGAGCCGCACGTTCTCGCGATAGAGCCCCTGCGCGACGAGCACGTAGCGTTTGTTCTGTGGCACCAGCGCCGCGAGGCCCTGCGCGATCGTCTGGAACGGAGCAGTGCGCGAGCCGTTGCCCATCGCAGGCCCCGTGGCCGAGACGAAGATCGCGTCGGCCTGCACACCATCGATGCCGTCGCAGTTCTCGTCGACCCATGACGCGGTGGTGCCGCGGGTGCGATCGGGCAGGTCCGTCGTCAGGTTGCCCTGCACGCGCCGGCACTCGCAGCCATCAGACGTGTCGCCGTTGACGTTCACCCACTCGAACGTGGTGCCGGCGATCGTCTCGGTGAGGCACGGGCCCATCGCGCAGCGGGGCATCGCCTGTGAGGTGTCACAGATGCCGTTCGTCTTCTGCAGCGCGGGCGACCAGATCTTCGAGCAGTCGTTGTTGCAGAAGCCGCAGTGGGTGAGCGCCTCGTAGCGGCCAGACGTCTGGTTGCGGAAGCCCTCGTCCACCCGGCCGTCGCAGTTGTTGTCGCGCCCGTCGCAGATCTCGGGGTTGAACGAGTTCACGTCGCACGCCGACCACGCCGGCCCGGGAGCGCGGCACGTCTCGAAGCCGCGACACATCGCGGTTCCGCCCGGCTCCGTCACGGTGCACGAGCGCGTCGAGTTCACGGTGCGCGTCGAGCAGGTGCAGGTGTTCGTCGTCGGCACACACTGCAGCGTCCCGGCCTGGCAGACGTAGCCGGTGGGGCACGCCGCTCCGTACGCAGACGTCGCAGAGCAGTCGCGGCCACACACCCGTTGGCCATCGACCGCGAGGCATCGCGCGTTCGGCCCAATACAGTCGACGTCGTTCTGGCAGGCGCGACAGAGCGTGTCGGGCAGCTCCTGGCAGAAGGTGCGATCGGCCGAGGGGAAGAAGCCGGCTGCGCAGGCGGTCACCTGGCAGCGGAACGTGCCCATCGCGTTGGCCGAGCACGTCGTCGCGGTCGCGTTCGGAATCTTCGCGCAGTCGTTTCCACACCGGCCGCAGTGCGCGAGCTGCGTGTACTTACCCTGCGCGTCGATGAAGCCGTTGTCGACGACGCCGTCGCAGTCATCGTCGCGAAGGTTGCAGGCCTCGGTCTCGGGATCCTGCGCGGTGCAGACGAGACCGGCCGTGGCAAGACACACCTGAGGGCCGCGACACGTGCGCACGCCGACCGTCTTCGTGCACTCGGGCGCGGTGAAGTCATCGATGCGGCCGTTGCAGTCGTCGTCGACGCCGTTGCACGTCTCCTGAAGTGCGGGCGGCGCGTCGCACGGCGTGAACCCTCCATCGGCCTGACAGACCTGGTTGCCTTCGCAGCGACCGAACGTGTTGGACGCGCCACGACAGCCCTTCTCGAGGCCCAGCGTGTCGGGCGTGCAGTCGCAGGTGCGGCCATCGGGCACGCACTGCTTCGAGCCGTCGGGCCGCGCGTCGCAGCGATACAGGTTCGGGCACGGAAGGAAGGAGCAATCGCGGCCGCAGAAGTTGCCGCCCTCGAGGGTGAGGCACTTGTCGGCACCGGTCGCTCCGCACTCGGAGTCACGCTGGCAGTCCTGACAGAGCAACGGCTGCGGCACGGCACAGAGCGCGCGCGTGAGGCCGGCGTCAGGGCGACTGCCCGGCTCAGGCATCGTCTTGCACGTGAACGCGAGAGGACACCCAGCATCGGCAGCGGCGCCACACTCCACGGTGCAGAACGTTCCTTGCGGGCCGTTGGAGCAGAACGACGACGCGCACTCGGAGCCACCGTCACACGGCTCTCCAAAACGCTTGATGCCGCGACGAGCGCCAGCGTCGACCTCGTCGAGCACGCGGCACTCCTGATTCACGCAGCGCAGGCCCATCGAGCAGTCGCTGTCGAAGACGCATGGCTCGATGCGCGTGAAGAACACGGTCCGGCCACAGGCCGAGGCGAGGAGCAGCAGCGCGAGGGCTGTCGTACGCATCAGAACGCCCTCACGGTCTGGACGACGCCGGGCTGACCGTCGGCGCCCTTGAACGCCGCGCCGCCGGGAGACGAACCACCAATACCGCCCGCGCCCGCAGCGTTCATCGGCACCGGCGCGAACGTGTTCGCCGCGCTGATGGTCATCGCGTTCACCCGACCGGCGATACCGAAGACGGGGCCACCACAGCCGCCGCCACCGCCACCGCCTCCGCCCCCATTCCCGCCGCGCCCACCGGGCCCGCCCATACCCGCGCACCACGCCGCGGAGTTCTGCGTTCCACCACGACCGCCCTGGCCGCCGAGTCCGCCGTAGCCTCCCGCCCCGCCGTTGCCTCCGTTTCCACCGAAGCCGAGATCGATGAGGTTGCCCGTCACCGTCACGCCCGCGCTGACGATGAAGAGCCCGAACGACGCGCCGCCGCTCGCCGCGCCCTGTCCCGCTCCACCGCCGCAGCCACCAGCGCCACCACCACCACCCGTCGCGCCGAGATCACCCACGCGACGACCCACCGTGCACATCGGAGAGTTGCCGTTGTCGACGCAGCCACCGCCACCACCACCACCACCGCCGCGTCCGTTGCTGCCGCTCTGGCCGTTGCTCGCGAGGTCCGTCGACCAATCATCTCCGACGATGCCGCCGAGCGGGTTGTTGCAGCCCTGCGCCGCGCCCACCGACGCACCCTGACTTCCGTTCGAGGCCGGCCCGCCGTTCAGCCCATTGGGAGGCACCACGCAGTCGTACTTGCAGAGGTTGAACTGCATACCGAAGGTGTTGTCGTAGCGGCCGTTGCTGCCGCCCTGCCCGTTGCCGTTCGCGCCCGAGGTGTACTGCTGCGGGTTGCTCTGCGGGTTCACGCCACCGCCCGGGTTGCCGCTCGTCTGACCGGGGCACGCCACGTTCGCGCCGCCGGGCCCGCCTGCCTGAGACTCGCCCGAGCACTGCGGCGTGTTGCACTCCTTCGAAGGCAGTCCGTCGGTGCCGTTGCCGCCATTCGCGCCCGCGGTTCCTGGAGCCGAAGGCGTCGCGTCACCACCACGCCCACCGACGAAGTGGTTGTTCTGCACCGTGAGGCCGCCGGGAACGTTCACGTACATCGCGTAGCTGTTGAAGCCGCGCAGGCCCGACGCCGGCCGCGACGTGACGTCGTAGCCGCGAATGGTGAAGCCGCTGATGACGGTGGGCTGGGCCGAGGGCACCTGCCACTCGGCGTTCACCGCGCCGCGCTTGAAGGTGGCCGTCGTGAAGTCGGGCTCGGGCGCCTCGATGAGCGTGGGGAACGTGATGATGTCGCGGCGCGAGAAGTCGCTGGAGTAGCCGCCGTACAGCGCAACGCCCGGCTCGAGAATGACCTGCTCCACGTAGGTGCCCTGCGCGACGAGAATGGCCGTGCGTGAGCCCCGGTTCGCGATGGCTTCACGAATGGTGCGGTACGGGTTGGCGCGCGTGCCCTGACTGCTCGCACTCTGCGCCCAGACGAAGACCGAGCTCGCCGCGACGCCATCGACCCCGTCACAGTCACGATCGACGTAGCGATCGCCCGCGGTCGGCCACGTCGCCGAGACGTCGGGAGCGTCGACCACGCCGGGGATTCGCGGGCACTCGCAGCCGTTGGTCTCTTCGCGATCGACGTCGTTGAACTGCGCGGTGATGGCGCACCCGCGCACGCCGCCATCGAAGGTCTGACACGTCGAGCCACTGGTGCCGCACTGGGCGTCATTGGTGCACCGCGGAGAACAGAACGAGCCGACGCACACGGTGGTGCCGGTGCAGCCCATCGAGCAGGGGCGCACGCAGACCGCGTAGAGGGAATCGCAGGTGCCGCTCGCGCACTCGGCGTTGGTGCGGCAGGCCTGACCGTCTCCGCCAACCGCTTCGGTGGTGCATTGAACGATGGTGCAGCCCACGCCGCCGTCAGCGCGACAGCCGCCGATGGCGTGTTGAATCGTCGGGCTCCAGCGTGCGCGGCAGTTGGTCTGGCACGTGCCGCAGTGCTCATCGGAGTCGTAGGTTCCCGTGCCGCGCGTGTTCACGAAGCCGTCGTCGATGACGCCGTCGCAGTCGTTGTCGGCGCCGTCGCAGAGCTCGGCCGTCGTCATCGAGGTGTCGCAGGTCGAGTACATGCCCGTCGCTTCGCAGAGCTGCCGGCCCACACAGGTCGAGGGGCCCGAGGTGACGAAGCAGCTGCGCGAGAAGCCCTGCCGCGCGGTGGCACACTCGCAGGAGTTCGTCGTGGGAACACAGACGAGCGCCCCGCCCTGGTTCTGGCAGGTGTTGCCCATCGGGCAGCAGTCTTGCGAGCCGACGATGCCGGTGCAGTCGAGGCGCTGACTCGACGGCGCGCATGACTGCTGACACGAGCGGCCCTGATCGTTTCCAACCGTCGCGCAGACGTCTTGCGGCACGCGGCAGTCGGCGTTCGAGGAGCACGGCGCGCACTGCGTCTCTGGCACGGGCTCACACCGCGCGGGGTCGACCGCCGATGGGAAGAGGTAGAAGCCCTTCGCGCAGCGGCGCGGCACGCAGGTGAACTGGCCGGCGCGATCGACACACGACGCAGCACCGGGGCCGGCGTCGACCTCGAGACCGTTCAACGTCACGTAACAATCGGTGTTGCAACCACCGCACGCGCGCGGGCTCGAGTAGCGGCCGGTCGAGTCACGCAGCCCATCGTCGACCGTGCCGTTGCAGTCGTCGTCGACGCCGTTGCAGCGCTCTTCGACCGGGTCGGGCGCCGAGCAGAGAAACGCGAAGCCAGCGTCAGGCCCCTTCGAGCCGCACGAGTACTTGCCCGTGCACGAGACGCCCTTGCGGCAGTCAGGGAAGCCGGCGACGCCCGACGTGTCGAGGCCCGGGTCAGCGGAGTCAGTCAGCCCGTTGCAGTCGTTGTCGATGCCGTCACACACCTCGGGCGAAGCGATGAGCGCGTCACACGAGGCGAACGTTCCGTTGAGCTGGCACGTCTCGACACCGAAGCAGCGGCCGAGAGATGCCGAGGTCGCGCACGAGCGCGTGAGGCCAACGGTGTTCGGGTTGCAGACGCACGAGTTGGAGTCGGGCACGCACTGACGCGCCACGCCACCGTCGACCGCGAGCGACCGACACGAATAGCCCGCGCGACACGCGACGACGGAGCAGTCCGTTCCACAGAAGCGGCCACCGTCGAGGTCGAGGCAGCGATCGCCCGCCGCGTTGCAGTCGTTGTCCTTCACGCACTCGTTGCAGAGCGCGCGGAACGGCGGCACGCAGATGAAGCCGGGGCCGAGCGTCGACTGCTTGCACTCCCAGCCCTTCTCGCACGTGAAGCCGCCGTCGACGCCGCACGCCGCAGAGCAGACGAGCCCGTTGCCCGGGCCCTTCGGAAGACAGGGGCCGAAGCGGCAGTCGGTGTTCGTCGCGCAGGGCCAGCCGAGATCGCCCGGCAGGCCGGCGTCGGGCAGCACGCGACAGAACCCGCCGACGCAGTCCTTCTCGGGCGTGCAGTCAGACTTCTGTTTGCACTCGCACTTCCCGTCCAACAGACAGTCGGGTTCACGAACGGGCTGAAAACACGCCGCCAGCATCGCCGCTCCGAGGAGCGCGATGAGGTGACGAACGACGGTGGTGCCAGACGACATGTCGACGATGTCCTGCGCGATTGGCGCTCGGCCACGCCAGCGGGGAGGGACCATACAGGGCGACGGGTGAGTGTCCAACCCACCCCGAAACCTTCACGGGAATCGACTTCGCGGCGCGGCGGGTGGATTCCGCCCTTTTTCCGACACTCGTTGAAACGCGCGGGCACACTTCGCCGCCTCGAGGGAGGGGTTCATGGCTTCGAAGGGCTTGTCGTCGATTCTGGTTCCGACCGATTTCTCACCGGGCGCGCAGCAGGCGTTCGAGCGGGCGCTGCGGCTGCCCCTGGCGCCGAAGGCGAAGATCACCCTGCTCCACGTGTTGCCGGCCGACATTCCGGGAGCACTTCGCAAAGAGGCGATCGCCGACTCCGAGCGCAGCCTCGAGAAGCACCTGGCGCAGGCGCGATCGATCGCCGTCGAGCGTGGGCTCTCTCCGGCCCAGTTCGTCGGTGACGTCGTCGAGGGAAACGCAGCGCAGCAGGTGATGAAGCGCGCGAACAGCACCGAGGCCGACGTCATCTGCATCGGGCGGCATGGGCGACGCGGCGTGATGGATCTGATCGTCGGCTCCACGGCGACCCGCGTGATGCGGCAGACCGATCATCCCGTCTTGCTGGTGCAGGGTGCGGCGACCGGCCCCTACGAGCACCCGCTCTTCGCCATCGACCCGGCGCACAAGGCGCTCTCGGTGGTGAAGCAGGGGCTCACGCTGCTCGAGCCGGGAACGAAGAGCGTGAACGTGTTTCACGCGACGCCGGTGCCGTACGAAGACTTCATCTCGATGACGGCCGACGAGCGCACGGTGCTGCGCGCGAAGTTCGTGAAAGACGGCGAGAAGGCGCTGAAGGCGCTGCTGAAGAAGATCTCCGGCATCGACTTTCACCCGATCGTTCGCAGCGGAGACGCGCGCACGCTGGTGCTCGAGGAGGCGCAGTCGCTCGGCGCCGATCTCACCGTGCTGGGCACGCACGGGAAGACGGCGCTCAAGAGCTTCATCGTCGGCTCGGTGGCCGAGTGGGTGCTGTCGCACGCGACGAACGACGTGCTGATCGTTCGGCCGTAGCCGTCAGAACACGCCGCCGCCGTAGACATCGGTCACGGTGCGCTGCGACTCGAGCAGCTCGATGTACTGCTTGAGCGGCGTCTCGGTGGCAGCGTCTCCCGGCACCAACCGCGCCTTGAGCTCGTTGGCCCGGGCGATCATTCGCGCGGCCATGCCCGTCTCGAGAATGCCGACGCGATAGCTGATGGCCACGAACGTCTTGCCGCTGAACGGGTCATCGAACGTCACCGTCGGCAGCGTGCTCGTCACGGTCTGACCCGTGCCCTGCAGCCACAGCCGTGACGAGTTCGAGAAGGTCTGATCGTACGTCGCCGGAATGAGCGCGTTGCCGAGCACCGTCATCCACAACTGCAGCGTGAAGCCCAGCTTGGGGTCGACGGGGTTCTGCCCCATCGGCGGAATGGTGATGGTGCCCGAGATGGGCCGGGTGACGAACTTCGTGCCGTCATAGATGGGCCCGATGCGATCGAAGCGGTCGGTCATCGCCGCGCCGAAGAGATCGAGCATCTGCCTCGGGAAGATGCGCCAGTAGTTGATCGCGTACTGCCGCGAGTCGGCCGCCACGTCTTTGCCGAGGAAGAACGTCTCGGAGTCGAACAGGAGCATCATCGCCGACACCTTGTCGTTGAAGCTGCCGACGTGGTGCACGCGCTCGTACCAGAAGTAGCCCGAGTCATATTCCCAGCTCGACTCGAAGTAGCGGCCCTCACCGAGCCCGAGCGTGAACTTCGGCCGGTCCCAGAACTCGTCCATCACGTAGAGGTCGCGGCCGTCGGCCTGTGTCTCGAGATCGTACGGCCCCGGCTCTGGCGTCATCATCACGTCGCCGAAGAAGTCGAAGCTCTTCGTGACGGCCACCGTGTACGGGCCCCACTTGTCGGGTGAGCGCCAGAAGTTGTTCGGGTCGTTCGGCGCGTCGGGAATGAACTCGGCGTACACGCCGCGGTTGAGCACGTAGAACTGCATCATCGTCTGCAGCGAGCCGAAGTAGCGCCAGTAGGCGCGGTCGACGGCCTCCCACGGATCGAACGCAAGGCGATCTCGGCGGAACGAGTCGAAGAGGTAGTACGAGCGGTAGTCGTTCATCTTCGCCTCGGC
The DNA here is from genome assembly GCA_040275325.1 of Myxococcaceae bacterium. Classification (GTDB taxonomy): domain Bacteria; phylum Myxococcota; class Myxococcia; order Myxococcales; family Myxococcaceae; genus Xiheimicrobium. Next base: position 8,649 of record JBEOKA010000260.1, read on the forward strand.
GACCTCGAAGACATCGGCGCCGCGATCGAACGCCTCGCAGCCCGTCGACGCCGACTCGAACTCGTCGGAGCAGAACTTGTACGGAACGAGCGGACGATCGCGTGAATCGACCTCGACGAGATCGGGGAACGCGCAGCGGGTCGCGAGCTCTTTGCGCGTCATCTGAGAGAACGGCACGTCGACGCGCCGCTCGAGGTCCACCACGTCGGGCAGCTTCGTGTAGTGCAACGACGTGTAGTCGTTGCCGTCGCAGCTGATGAGGAAGGGCAGCGCGTCTCCGTAGGCGTTCACCGCCTGCACGGCGCCGAGCAGGTACACGTCCTTCACGTTCTCGAAGACCTCGACGAGGTTGCCGTAGCCGAACTTGAGCGCGGCCCTGTCGTAGCGACCCAGCCCCTGAATGTCGGAGTTGAAGTTCGCGCCGTAGTCCATGATCGACGACTGCATGAACTCGCTGATGCCGGCCTTGAGCCCGCTCGGAGCCGTCACGCCCTGAAGCTCGGCGTCGGACTCGGGGTCGAGGTAGCGCGGCCGCGGCTGCTTCGTGCCGTTGGCGGTGCGCAGATCCCAATACGCCTTCGGGTAGTTCATCGGGTCATACGAGCCCGCGAAGTTGTGGCGCAGGCCCAGCGTGTGCCCGACCTCGTGCAGCGCCGTCGAGAGGAACACCTGCTCGCGAATGCGCTTCCACACGAGCTCTGGGTCGACGCCCTTCTGGCCCAGCGCGAAGCCCAGCACGGCGTCGTTGAGCGTCGCCTCGGCGAGGTCGACACCGTGCGCGCCGAGGCGGCGGCGCTGCGCCTGCTGCAGCCGATGCTGCGCGGGCGTGTAGCGGGTGAGCGGGCTCATGCGCTCGAGCAGGCCCTTCGTCACCGGGCTCCGCGGATCCTGCCGGTGGGCGACGAGCACCTCGGGCGTCACGAGCTTTCGCTCGAGGTCCGACCCGCGGAGCTTCATCAACCGCTGCGCCGTCTGGCCCTGCTGACCGCCGAGCACCTGCGTCGCGGCCAGGGCCTGCGCGCGCGTCGCCATCTGCTGCTTGAGCTGCTTCGCCGAGCCCTTCGTCATGCGCGGCGTCTTCGGCAGGCCCTTCGTCCACGCGACGTCCATCGAGCTGGCCATGGCGTCGACCTCGGCCTGGCTGAAGGTGCGGCGCTTGCCGTACTGCTGGCCGGCCAGCCACTCCTTCACGTTCACGCCTTCGATGAACTGATCGGGCCGCAGCTCGCCGTTCACCAGGCGCACGATGTCGCGCCCCATCGCGGCGTAGGTGTCGATCTGCGCGCCGTACACGAAGGCCGAGCTGGCGATGGTCTCACCCGTCTCGGCGTCGTTCGAGTTCGGGCCGTAGCCCAGCAGGCCCGCCGAGACCGGCTCGTCGACCCAGTAGAGAACGTTGAAACGAATGTCGCCGATGCGCACCGTGGTGCCGGGCTGGCCGCACACCGCCGGGTCACCCTCCTTCACCGGGTTGTTCACGCACACCACGAAGGCCTGCCCGATGACGGGCCGGCCCTGCAGGCTCTCGACCACGCCCTTGAAGATGACGTCGTACTGGCGCTCGAGCTCCTTCGCGGCGCCCTTCAGGTCTTCGGGGAAGCCCTGGTTCAGGTAGTAGACGATGGGGCGCGCGCCGAGGTCGGTGCTCGAGGGATCGGCCGGATCGGCCCGGTTGCGCACGGCGTACGGCAACGAGCAGACGCCCGTCACCTTGCCGTCGGCCTCGACGGTGGCCGAGGGAAGCTCGGTGACACACCGCACGCCCGGAGACGTGTCGCCGCAGTGCACGTCGAGCTGGCAGCGCTTCGTCGACAGCGAGTTCCACCACTGGTTGTGGCGGTTGATGAAGCGCTCGCGGCCGGTCTCGGTCAGGCCGTACTGGCGGTTGTACGAGCGGCGCTCGGTCGAGAAGTAGCCGAAGCGCTCCATGTCTTTGTCGTCGTAGACGCGCGGCTCATAGTCGCGGGCGGTCGCCCGGCGGAACGCGTTGCGCACGCGGATCTCCTGGCTGGCGCAGTCGCTCGTCGAGTACTCGAGCCAGCACAGCGGCCAGCTCGACCCGTCTTCGAAGGTGACGGTCTCGGGGCTGGCGACGATCTTCTGCGTCACCTCCAGGTAGCTCGCCTGCTCTTCGCCGGTGCGCTCGATGCGGAAGGCGTCAGGGTCGTTCGGGTCGCTGACGTAGTACGGCACCGCGTCCTGCTTGATGGGCTGAATCGACGGCGAGCTCCAGTCAGCGAGGAAGTTGAAGTTGGTGACCTC
>JBEOKA010000261.1:0-17970 GCA_040275325.1 Myxococcaceae bacterium
CCGCCGTGCGGAGGCGCGCCGAACTTGAGCGCGTCGAGCAGGAAGCCGAACTTCGAGCGCGCGTCTTCGTCGCTGATGCCGAGCGCCTTGAAGACCAGCGACTGCGTCTCGGGGTTGTGCAGACGAATCGAGCCGCCGCCGATCTCGAAGCCGTTGAGCACGACGTCGTAGCGGTAGCAGTACACCTTCGCGGGGTCGAACGACTCCGGCTGCAGGTACTTCAGGCACTCGTCCATCGGGCGGGTGAAGGCGTGGTGCGCCGCCGCCCAGGTCTTCGTCTCTTCGTCGTACTCGAACAGCGGCGGGTTCACGACCCACAGGAAGTTCCACTTGCCGCCCGAGCCGTACTCGGGAATCAGCCAGAGCTTCTTCGCGAGGTACACGCGCAGGTTCGCCATCACCGTGTGCACCTTCGCCTCGGGCCCGAACTGGAAGAGGATCAGGTCTCCGGGCTTCGCGCCGGTCGCGTCGAGAATGGCCTGCTTGAGCTCGGGCTTCGCGTTCTTGAAGAGCGGCGCCTGCGTCCAGTCTCCGTTCTCGGCGATCTTGGCGCGGGCGAGGCCCTTGGCGCCCATGCCCATGACGTACGCCTCGGTCTCTTCGATCTCCTTGCGCGAGAGCTCGTGCGGAGGCGGCGGCACCTTGGCCGTCGGGTTCGGGTTCGCGCGACGAAACGCCTCTTCCTTCGCCTTCACCACCGACTGGTCGTGCTGCCCCGGCTGCACGGGCGAGACGACGAACGCCTTGATGAGGCCGCCCTTCTGCTGAATCGCCTCCCACATCGGCGCGACGCCACCCTCGGCGCCGAACTTCTCGATCACCTTGTTCAGCGTGACATGCGCCATGCCGAAGCGGAGGTCGGGCTTGTCGTTGCCGTACTTCTCCATCGACTCGTCGAAGTTCAGCCGAGGGAACGGCGTGGGAATGTCGAGGCCGTGCACCTCTTTCCACAGGCGCTTCAGCAGGCCTTCGATGATGCCGAAGATGTCGTCTTGCGCGACGAAGCTCATCTCGACGTCGATCTGCGTGAACTCGGGCTGGCGATCGAGGCGAAGGTCTTCGTCGCGGAAGCACTTCACGATCTGGAAGTAGCGCTCGAAGCCCGCCACCATGAAGAGCTGCTTGTAAAGCTGCGGTGACTCGGCGAGCGCGTAGAACTTGCCGGCGTTGAGGCGCGAGGGAACGAGGAAGTTGCGCGCACCGCCGGGCGTGTAGCGGCCCATGAACGGCGTCTCGAGCTCGAGGAAGCCGTTGTCGACGAAGTAGCTGCGCGTGGCCGCGTTCATCTTCGCGCGGGTGATGAGCGCCTTCTGCAGCGGCGGCCGGCGCAGATCGAGGTAGCGGTGCTGCAGGCGCAGCTCGTCGTTGGCGCTGATGTGCTCGCTGATCTCGAAGGGCGGCGTCTCTGACTTGTTGAAGACCTCGATCGCGGTGACCTGCACCTCGATCTCACCGGTCGCGAGGTTCGGGTTCGAGGCCGAGACCTCTTTGTTCTCTTTCTTCGAGAACTGCGTGCCGCGCGAGGCGACCTTGCCGGCGATGCCGATGACCCACTCGGGCCGCAGCTGCTCGGCGAGATCGTGCGCTTCTTTCGCGATCGATGGCGCGAACTTGATCTGGGTGAGCCCTTCGCGGTCGCGCAAGTCGATGAAGATGAGATCGCCGTGATCGCGACGGTTGTTCACCCAGCCGAAGAGGACGACGTCTTTGCCGATGTCCGAGGCGCGCAGGGCGCCGCAGGAGTGGGTGCGCTTCACCTTCGAGATGAACTGGTGCGACATGTCGAGTGGCTCTTCCTGTGATGAGTGAGCTGCCAGAAACGCGGAGCACCGTAGAGGACGGGACCCGCCCCATCAACGACGGCGTAGCCACCCGTTTCCTGCCCGTGATTGAGGGCCGTCAGTCGGCCACCGTGTACAGGCTGCGCGCGCTGGCACTACGCTCGAGCACCTTCGCTGCCCCGGGAGCCCTCATGACGACTCGCCGCCTGCCGCTGGTGTTGTTCGCCTTCGGTGCTTGCACCGACACCTACCTGCACGACGAGCGCCGCGACCTCGAGGTGCCGGTCGACCGCACCGTGTCGATCGTCGCCGATGTCTGCGCGCCGACGCCGCTCGAAGGGAACCGGCCAATCAAGATCCTCATCGCGCTCGACGCCTCGCAGTCGATGGCCATCAACGACCCCGACCACAGCCGGGCTCAGGCGGTGGTCGAGCTGCTGCGCTCGATGCCGAACGAGCGAGAGATCGAGTTCGCGGTGATGGTCTTCGCCGACACCACGACGGCGTGGTTGACCAAGAGCGGCGAGAACGAGTTCGAGAAGGTCATCGACTACGACCAGGGCGACCTCGACATCCTCCAGCAGAAGATCATTCGCGCGGGCACCAGCACCACCCAGCGCGGCGCGACCGACTTCGAGAAGCCGATCTCTCAGCTGTACCAGATGATCAACACCGACATCTTCCGTGGTCGCGGCCGCGGCCCCGCCCGCTACTCGGTCATCTTCCTCACCGACGGTCACCCCACCATCAACCAGGACAACGTGCTGCTCTGCGACGGTGAGCCTCCGAACGTGGTGAGCCTGCTGCGCCGGCTGCGTGAGAACGCCGACGACGTGCAGTTCCACACCGTGCACGTCTTCCGCCCCACGCAGGAGGTCGACTCGTCGAAGTGCGACCAGCCCCAACCTCCGCCTGTGGCGAACGACGGCTGCAGCCTCACCTCGGTGCCGAGCGACTCGTGCCCGTTGGTCATCATCAACGAAGACGTCGAGCGCCTGACGAGAATGGCGAAGCTTGGTGGCGGCACCTTCCGAGACTTCCGCAACAACGAGCCCGTGAACTTCCTCAACTACGACCTCGGCCGCGTGCGCCGCAGCTTCACGCTCGACAACGTGACCGTCAGTAACCTGTCTTCGCCCGCCGGCAGCCCAGAAGATCGCGCCGACTCCGACGCCGACGGCCTGCTCGACGCCGACGAGCTGCGCGAGCGCACCAGCCCCTGGGTCGTCGACACCGACGGCGACGGCATGTCCGACGGGGTCGAGGTGCAGCTGCGGTCACGTGGAGCGCCCCTGCGGCCCACCATCGCAGACACCGGGTGCCCGCCTGAGGCCGTGCGCGCCGACAGTGACTGCGACGGCCTGCTCGACTGCGATGAGCTGATGATCGGCACCAACGCCCGCGCCTTCGACAGCGATCGCGACGGCATCGCCGACCCCATCGAACACCAGCTCGGCACCAACCCCGCGTCGCGCGATCTCTCGTTCGACTCCGACAACGACGGCATCTCGCACCGTGCCGAGCTGCAGCGCCACACCGACCCCAACATCAGTGACTCGGCCAGCTCGACGCGCGGTGGCTACCGAACCGAGATCACGTCGCTCGGCATGAACGAGCAGGGCCAGCAGTGCTGGGCCGTTCGCACCGACAACGTGCAGCTCGCCCGCACCCTGGCGAACCCCGACCCGATGGCGCCCAGCGCGCAGCGCCTGCCGGGCCTCAACGACCTGCTCTTCACCGCCACCTTCCGCGGCGATGACTCACCCACCTCGCAGCCGATCGTCGCGCGCTTCCGCAACCGTGACGTGCGCTTCCCCGTCGGAGGCATTCGTTCTCCGCCCGACGGCATCGTTCGGGTGACGAACTCGCAGCTGTCGACCGCGTGCATCCCCGCCGGCATGGGGAACTGATCGCAGCCCGCAGGGGCGCACCTCCGTACTAGGCTGCGCCCCCATGCGTGTGCTTCTGCTCGCCCTTTGCTTCGTGGCCGTCTCGTGCGGCCCCACGCCGCCGCTGCCCGTGCGCGTGATGGCCATCGTCCCCGTCGAGACCGGCAGCTACGAGACGCGCGAGGTCTCGATTCAGACCCTCGGCAACCTCGCCACCCTCAAGGGAAGTGTCGCCGAGCTCGTGGGCGCGAACAGGCTCACCGTCGACGGGAACGATCCGCTCCAGCGTGGCGGCATCGAGAACCTCACCGATGAGCAGCGCTACGAAGTCATCGTGAAGGACAAGGGCACCGACGTGCGCGGCAACTTCCTCGAGCGCTCGGGTGTGTACTGGCCCGCCGACTTCCACACGTGGAACATGGTCACCACGTACTGGAACTTCGAGAACGCGTACCTCTACTTCCAGGATCTGCTCGCGTCGCAGCAGCCCACCAAGACGCCAGACGAGCTCAACAAGATGAAGGTGATGTACTGGCCCGAGCTGCGCATCAACTCCGAGACGCCCATCACCGACAACGCCCTCTACCTCTCGTTCGTGAAGGCGTTCGCGATCGCGCCGTTCTCCAAGGAGAACAAGGTGCCGCTGGCCATGAACCTCGGCATCGTCGGGCACGAGGTCGCGCACAAGGTCTGGGGCAAGCGCGTGTACAACGACGAGGGCGTGCCGGCGCCGCTGCGCACCTGGAGCGGTGAGGCGTTCAACCTGCTCAAGTCCCTCGACGAGGGCCTCGCCGACTTCCACGGGTACGGCGTCAGCTGCCGCGCGCTCTCGGGCTGCCGCCCCGACATTCTCGCGGTGTCGATCGCCGACCAGGACTACGCGCGCCAGCGCGACGTGAGCCGCCCCGACGCCTGCATGGATGAAGGGCTGCGCGCGGCGCTCAAGTCATTCAGCCAGGACCAGTGGGTTCGGGGCCGCGAGCTGTACCTCTACGGAAACCTCTGGGCCGTCACCCTGTACCAGGCAGGCGCCAAGACGGGCGGGCTGCAGAAAGTGAAGTCGATGCAGGTCGCGCTGCTCGCCGCCTACGACGACGACAAGGCCGGCACGCCGGGGCTCAACCAGATCATCAACCGCAACGTGAACAACCCGATGGCCTTCACGCCCGAGGTGGTGGCCGAATCGATCGCGAGCCACATCGCCGACATTCCCCTTCGCACCGCCTTCTGCAGCGAGGCCATCGCCCGCCTGCAGCTGCAGTGCGCCCGCCCCGACTGCGCCGACAAGATGCCCAGCTGCCCCGGCACCACCCGACGCGCCATGACTCCCTGCGCCGTCCTGCCTCCGCTTCCCTGAGCACGCGCCCATGCTCCGACTTCCTCCCCAGTTCGACTGTGCCGTCGCGAGCCAACGTCGCCGCGGTTGGCTCGGCAGTGATCGCGCCTGGCTCGGGCTCGCCCTGCCGCTGCTGCTCGCCCTGCCCGCGCTCGCCCAGACAGACGACGCTCCGCTTCCCTACGATGACGAAGGCGCCACCGAAGAGCCGGTGAAGCCGAAGAAGAGCCGCAAGAGCGAGCGGCTTCGGGAAGAAGACGAAGACGCCGCCGAGCGCGACGAGCGCCTCGCCTCGACCGACGACCCGAACTACGGCGTCGGCGGAGAGCTGAACGCCGGCCTGATGCTGCTCGACGCGAGCCGTGGTGGCGTCGACCCCCGCTTCTCGTTCGGCGTGCGCTTCACCTGGGAGTTCGGCCGCCTCTTCTCGGATGAGTACCTGCGCGAGATGTTCTTCGCCGATGTGCAGTGGCGCTTCGCCGTCACCACCGACGGCACCGCGCAGATCAGCAGCTGGGCCAGCCAGCACGACTTCACCCTCGCCCCGGCCATCGTCTGGGCGTTCTCGAAGACGCTGGGCGCCTACGCGCAGCTCGGTATCGGAGTGAACGCCGCCTTCACCGGCGTGCGCATCGACACCACCGAGGTGCAGCTGCAGGGCGCCCGGTTCCTCTTTCAGTACGGCATCGGCCTGCGCGGCCGCCCCGCCGTCACCGACGACGAGACCATTCGCCTGACGTGGCGCATCGAGATCACCCGCTACCTTCGTGGCTACATGCACGACACCTACTTCGGCGCCGGCATCGGCCTGCTGTTCTGAGCCCCTACATTCACTGACACCCGCCGTGAATGAGGGCAGCAATCTGGGTTGACGGGTGAGGGGCCCCATCGCTAGACGCATGGGCCGACAGAACCGAATTTTCAATTCGTCACGAGGGGTTGCCGTTCCATTGGCCCCTCTTTCACTGCTCAACGAGGCGAGACATGAAGCTCCGTCTTGGGGTCGTCCTGGCCCTGGTCGTTTCTGTGGCGTGCACCACGCCCGAGAAGCCCAAGCCCCCGCCGGATCCACCGGCCATCACCTCGTTCACCGTCGACACGCAGGCGATTCGCCGCGGCGACGTGGTGACGTTCAACTTCACCGTGCAACGCGCGACGAGCGTCGAGCTGGTCGATCAAACCGGCGCCGCGGTGGCGACGACGTTCGATGCGCTCGCGCAGACGGGCAGCGCGAAGGCGAGCCCCGATCGCACCTCGTTCTTCGTGCTCCGCGCCGAGGGTGAAGGCGGCCGTGACACGGCCTTCGTGCAGGTCGCGGTCGACGAGGGGCTGCAGTCGGTGTTCCTCGTCGTCGTGCCCCAGCAGATCCGCCCCGGGCAGCGCGTCGACCTGATCTGGTCGGCCGCCGGCGGCAAGAACGTGCGCCTCATGGCCGGCACCCAGGCGCTCTCGATGATGGAGAGCGGCACCGCTACCGAAGCGCCGATGAAGACGACGACATACACCCTGACGGGTGAGCGCACCGACGGCTCCCAGTCGACCCAGAGCGCGACCGTCACCGTCGTGCCGCTCATCGAGTCGTTCACCGCGACGCCGCCCGCCGCGAAGGCCGGTGAGAAGATCACGCTCACGTGGAAGACCGCGGGCGCCGATCAGGTCGTGATCGAAGAGGCCTCGTTCGGCCAGCTCGTCTCGACCACCACTGACGTGGCGACGGGCACCGCCGACTTCATCGTGCCCAGCTTCTTCGCCGATGCGGGCGTGAGCGACGCAGGGGTCGTCGACGCCGATGCGGGCACCGAAGACGGCGGCGTCAGCGACGCGGGCACCATGCTCCCCACCGTACCCGTGGTGCGCGACGGCTACCCGCTGCGCTTCACCCTCACCGCCAGGACCGTCACTCCCGCCCAGCAGGTTCAGCGCGCGCTCGACGCTCGCGTGGGCCAGGGCCCGGTGATCGACGTCTTCGAAGCGCCCGCCTTCGGGACTCGCGGCCGGCCGCTGCGGCTGTCGTGGCGCACGAGCGGAGCCGCGCGCGTTCAGCTGCTCGCCAACGGCCTGCCCGTCTACAGCCCGCTCGCCGGCGTCAACACGACCGGCAGCTTCCGGCTCGGCAACTTCTCGGCTGAGACCACCTTCACCATCGTCGCCTTCGACTTCAACGGCCTGCGGGTCTCGTCGACGAAGACGGTCAAGGTCGTGCCGCCGCCCCGCATTCTGAGCTTCATGGCGCCCACCGCCACCGCGACCGCCGCGATGCGCATCACCGTGACGTGGACGACGGCCGACGCGGCCTTCGTGCTGCTGCGGCTCAAGAACGGCCCCTCGTTCTTCCGTGAAGACGGCGTGAACAGCGTCGCCAACGGCACCACCCAGTTCACCGTGCCGCAGAAGAGCACCTATGTGTTCGAGGCGTGGAACGCGGCCGGCGACTTCGTCAGCGAGGAGCGCCTCATCGACGTCGGCGCCCCCGTCGCCTTCACCGTCAACCCCGAGCTGCTCGCGCGCGGAGAGTTGACGACCATGACGTGGGACGTCGGCGTGATTCAGCCCACCGACATGCCCGGCCTCATCAACCCGCCGCCCGCCGTTGCGATGAACCCGAACTCGTTCGACGATCTGACGATGGCGCCAACCGCGCGGCAGCTCTTCTTCACCAACCGCGACGACGGCACGGCGACGATCACCCTGCCCAACGGCTTCGTCTTCCCCTTCGTCACCCGCCAGGCGCGCCAGCTCACCGTCTCGACCAACGGCTTCGTCGCCATCGGCGCGAGCGCCGACTCGCTGCCGACCAACGCCGATCTGAGCGACGTCGGGTACTCGGGCCCGCCGCTGCTCGCCCCCTTCTGGGACGACCTCGAGCTCGGCGTCGACGGCCGCGTGTTGTGGAACGTCGACGAGGCCATCTCGCCGCGCCGCCTCACCATCTCATGGCACAAGCTCAAGCGCGTGGGCGTGCCCGGCAGCGAGCTCACCTTCCAGGTGCAGCTCTTCGAGACCGGCAAGTTCGTCTTCACCTGGAAGACCCTCGACGGCTCGGGCGCAGACGGCTCTGACGCCACCATCGGCGCCGTCGACGCCGTCGACGCATACCAGGGCCTCGTCTCGTACAACTCGAGCACCTCGGCCGAACTCGCCATCGACACCGAGCGCGTGTGGTTCTCGGGCAACCTCGAGAGCGCCGGTCAGCGGCAGCTTCGCGTACGCGGCCCCTCGGTGCTGGGCTTCGTCGTCGAGACGCCCACCGAGCGCATTCCCGTCTACGGCAAGGCCCGCGCGTTCGGCCCGAACGATCTCATCATCAGCGAGGTGATGCCTGCGCCGCTCGCCACCATCGCGCAGGGCCAGTGGGTCGAGCTCAACAACCCCGGCACCGACGACCAGGACATCACTGGCCTGCGGCTCGAGTCGACCTCGGGCGCCATGAACCCCTTCGTGCTCCCTGCAGACACCATCGTCTCGGCCAACGGCTTCTTCGTTCTCGGCCAGTCGACCGACGCGACGCTGAACGGAGACGCCGGCGTTCGCCTGGAGTGGACCAGCGGCGCCGTGCCCATGGCCACGCCCGACGCAGTGCGCCTCGTGCTGCCCACGCCGCTCGCCGACGGCGGCACGCTCGTCATCTCGCGCCTCGCGTGGGGTGGCACCAACTCGAAGCTGCCTGATGGAGGCATCGCTCCCGATGGCGGCGTCGAGCCGGGCGTGACGGTGTTGGCACCCGACTCTCGAGTTTTGGTTCGAGCCGGAGCGCCAGGGTTCACTTGCAAGTTGCAGGACCGCACCCTGAGCTTTGGAACACCTGCACAGCAGGGAAGCCCAGGGCAGATGAACGAGTTCTGCTTCCCTTACGTGCTCAGCGAGATTCCTGTGTCGTTCGATGATGTGAGTGCCGACGGCCCCCCGCGAATTCCCGCTGACTCCTTCGGCGAGTGGGACGACACCATCGTCACCGTTCCGATCTCACCGTTTAGCTACTTCGGACAGAGCTACAGCACCATTCAGGTCTCATCCAACGGTTGGATTTCTGTTGTGCTGGGAGCCAGCTCGGCCGCCTTCAACAAGACCGTTCCCACGAGCAGTGAGCCATTCGGTACCATTGCCCCCTTCTGGGACGATCTCGCCAACAACCTCGGTCTTCCTGTCGATGTCTCGAACGTCTTCGTTGTGCGCCGTGGCGATCACACCATCGTGCAATGGAATCGGGTCGAACAACTGTTCGACGACGACCAGATGACATTTGAGGTGAAGCTGTTCGACGACGGAGTCATCGAATTCCACTACGCCACCATGCTCTCGGGCAGCACCAGTCTGATGGCAAACGGAAACAGCGCAACGAGATGGATCGAAAACCCAGATGGGACCGGAGCCCTCCCCATCAGCGTGAATCGGCCTGACGTGAGGCCGAACACAGCTTTCCGCTTCACCCCAAGCCACCTTCTCGGTGCCACACCATGATTCGTCGATATCTCATCGGGGCATTCGCACTGTTCTCGCTCGGGTGCCCAGTGGCTCCGGCCCCAGACCCGCTGCCAGAGCCCCCACGCATCATTTCCTTTACCGCGACTCCGACCACTGTCGCGCGAGGTGGCTCGGTGTCTCTCAAGTGGGAAACTACCGATGCGTCCACGATCGAGGTCGTCGATCTGACCCGCGGAGCCATTTCAGGCGCCGCCGATCGAGCCAACGGCAGCGTTGAGGTCGTCGTCACCCAGCCGACGGTTTTCGTCGTCTCTGCAAAGAACAGCCGTGGCGTCCGAGTCTCGTCCGTCGCCAGTGTCAACGTCGAAGGGGTTGAGGCGGCCGCCATCGTTCTCACCGCCTACCCGCCCGTCGTGCGCCCCGGACAGAAGGGGTTGCTCGTGTGGAATGCGCCCAACGCCCAGCAGGTGCAAATCGCGCCCATGGGTGGCCAGCCGCTCGATCTGAAGGGCCAGAAAACCTCGGGAAGCATCGAGGTCGACCCCTCCGTCACCGAGACGACCTACGTGCTGACCGCAGATGGCGTGACGCGCAGCGTGGTGCTCGTCAGGGGTCAGGGCATCAGCGAGTTCAAGAGTTCGCAGGCCCAGGCGAAGCAGGGAGACACCCTGACCCTCTCGTGGAAGACGCAGAACGCCTCGAAGGTTCGGCTCAGCAGCCCGGGTCGTGGCGTGGTGAAAGAGACGACCGACGCCGCCGAGATGAGCATGGGCTCGGTCATGGATCAGCTCGGCGCGCAACTCGAGGGTTCGGCCGTTAACTACGTTCTCGAGGTCGAGGGCCGAGGCCCCGTGGAGACGAAGGTCGTCACGGTCTACTTTGGATCGGCCCCCCAGGTGATCTCGGTCACCGCGCCCGACTTCGTCAAAGAGAATCTGCGCTTCACGGTTGCTTGGACCACAGTGGGCGCCGACCGCGTCGAAGTTCGTGCAGGCCAGCAGGTCATCTACCGCACCCCTGACGGTGTCAGCGTGGCGACGGGTCGAGTCGCAATTCCTGCGCCCGCGTCAGCAACCAACTTTACGCTTGCCGCCATCTCGTCGCCAAGCGGCGCGACGGCCACCAGGGCCTTTCGCGTCACGACCGTAACGGACGTCGGCACACCGACGCTCAGCGCCATGCCGACGACGATCGCAGCCGGAGGAACCCCAGTCACGCTGACTTGGACAGCCCCGGGCGCGGTGCGCACCCGCATCATCGAGAACGACGACACGACGGTGGCTGCGATCGAAGGCGCTGGCGCCGCCGCTGGGACGATTACCGTGTACCCGAACCGCGTTACCACCCGGTATGAGCTTCGCGCCACCAACACCCTTGAGCCACAGATCACAACGTCGGCCTCCGTTGCGGTGACAGCGCCCGCGACTCTCGTCTCGGCCGACGGTGGCACCATCTACCAGTCACAGAGTGCGGCACAGCTGGCATGGACAGTGGGCGGAGCCAGCTCGTCGCTGATCGGCTTCGGAACGCCGACGGCCAGCGTGCGCGCGGGCTCGACCGGCTTTGTCGACATCTCGACGACCGGGACCCTCCTTGAGCTGCCGACCAACGCCAACGACGCCCTCGCCAGCTTCACGCCGGTCAACTTCGAAACGTTCCTGGGTGGTCGGCGCGTAGAGAACACGGTCTGGGTCTCGACAAACGGCTTCCTCCAGTTCTCAAGCAACGCCACCAACGCCCGCCCGGCTGTCGCCATCATTCCCAACGCGGTCACCGCAACGGTGCCCGAAGACTTCGTCGCGCCGCTGTGGGCCGACCTCGAGCTGGGCCCCACCGGCAGCATCTGGTGGCAGGTCACCGGCACCGCGCCTCTTCGCGAACTCGTCGTCCAGTGGAATGACGTGCGGGTGCGGGGCCAGTCCGGCTCGCGCCTTACCTTCCAAGCCCGTGTTCACCAGGCCGGAGCGGTGACGTTCGAGTACCAGACCATCACCACCACGGCGCAAGTACCGGTCTCGATCGGCTACCAGGGCCCACCAGGGCTCGGCTACGCGCATTCATTCCAGACGGCTGGTGCCGACGGGGGCTCGCTGGCCGCCTTCCCGAGCGCTGCGTCGAGTGTCTCATTCGCCGGGGCTACGACCTCTCCTGCGGTCGTGTCGACGCTGGCGGCGCCCGGTGCGGGTCTCGTCACCATCGGAACGGGTGGCTTGCGGCTCGCGTACGATCAGATCGTCAAGCCCACCGACATCTTCGTGAGCGAGATCATGCACCGGCCGAACCCTGCCGTGCCGCAGGGCCAGTGGCTCGAGTTGGCGAACTTCTCGAACGCGACCATCGACGTCGGGGGCTGGCAGGTCACTGCAGAAGACGGCGGTGTGCTCTCGACACTGGCGCTGGGGAACACCATCGCCCCGCGCGGCTACCTCGTCATCGGCCAGAATGCAGACCCGCTGCTCAACGACGGCTTGCCCTCGAACATGGTGGCGAACGCCGGCTTCTCGCTCGTCGGAACTGGCTCGTCGGTCACGCTCTCGAACGCGCAGGGCTTCTCAAACCGGCTGGTCTACCCTGCAGGCACGCAGGGCATCTCGCTCACCGTCGATCAGGGGCCCTTCGTGCTGCGCAATGCAACTTCGACGACGCCCTTCGCCGCTGGTCTGTGCAGTTCGCGGCCCAGCCAGACCTATGGCAACCTCTCGCCGAGCCAGCGAGGGACTCCAGGAACGTCAGGCAATGGCTCCTGCATCGGCTACCTGATGTCGACCATTCCCGTGCGATTCAAAGACATCTCGGCGACTGGCCGCGTGGTGCCGCTGTCGAGCCTTGACGATTCGGTGGGCACCGTCGACGTCACGGCGGCTCCGGTCACTGCCTTCGGAGGATCGACGAACACCCTCTGGATCTCGTCGAACGGATGGATGGTGTCCAAAGCCGACCCGAGTGACTCGAATCGCAACAACAAAGTCTCGCCGAACTCGACTGCTCCTGACATCGGAGGCGTGATTGCTCCGTTCTGGGACGATCTGCGCTTTCTCACGAGCCGGGCTGGCTCGAACCTCTTCTCGCAGCGGCTGGCCGCCAACGACGATCCGAACGAGCCCCGCGCCCATTGGATCATTCAGTGGAACAGGACCGAGGTGTACACCAACAACGACGACCTGAGTTTCCAGGTGACGGTCGTCGACACCGGCGACATCGAGTACCACTACGCGATCATGACGAGTGGTTCGTCGTCAAACCGCGCCACCGGGAACTCGGCCACTGTCTGGCTCGAAGCCCCTGAATCGACCCCAGCACGAGCGCTCGTCTACAGCGTGAACACTCCGTCCATCACCTCCAACATGGCACTCCGCTTCACGCGGATTCCGTGAGGAACGCCTTCATGACGACCCACGCCACCAAACTCGCAATCGCGGTGACCTCGCTGTTGGTGCTTGCCTGCCCAGTTCGGCCGCAGTCCCCGCTTCCTGTCCCTCCGCCAGCAACTGTCACGACCTTTTCAGTTCAGCCTTCAGTGCTGACGACGCCCGGAGAAGTGGTCGTCGAGTGGGGCACCAGCAATGCCATTGACGTCACCATTGAAGAGGTTGGCAAAGGCCCCCTCACTCTGGGCGATTCAAGGACCAAGGGCCGCCTCAGCCTCGCAGTTGACGCCGACACCATTTTCCTCATTACCGCGCAAGGCGCCGGCGGGAGTGACGTGCGGGCTTCGGCGGTGACGGTGACGAAGAGCGCTCGTTCGGTGCTGTTCAGCGCAGTACCACCGACAGTGGAAGCTGGAGCGTTCACAACCCTCGTCTGGAACGCCCCCGGAGCCCGTTCGGTGAGTCTTGAAGAAGTCGATGGCGCGCGGATTGAGATCGGCCAGCAGCTCGAGTCGGGGTCGATTCGGGTTGCCCCGAGGAAGACGACCACCTATCGACTCGTGGCTGACGCTGTTGTTGCGACCACCCAAGTAACAGTGGCGCCGACGATCGTTGGGTTTGCGGCACAGGCCACGTTGCCAGCAGCTGGTGAACCCGTTGTCTTGACCTGGCAGACAGCGTCTGCAACCTCCGTGACGCTGCGACGAGTGGGGCTCGCAACCCCCCTTCCCATTCCCGTCGGACAAGAGACTTCTGGCTCCTTCACGGACACCGTTCCCGCAACCTTGCCTGTGGACGCCATTCTCACCTACGTGCTGGAGGCGAGCGACGGAAGAACCACCGCCTCTCGAGCACTCGAAGTCCCTGTGGGTGGTGGGGTGCAGATCACGCGTTTCCAGGCGCCATCGTACGCCCTCAGCGGTGCGCCCTTCACCATCTCGTGGACGACAGTCGGTGGCGAATCGGCCGAGATCGTCGTCGACGGGCGACGTGCCTACCTGGCTCAAACCGCCGGTGAGGTCACCAACGGAACATACACGTTGGTTGGTCCTACCCAGAGCACGCGAGTCGAACTGATCGTCCGCAATGCACGTGGCGCCGAGGCACGAGAAGCGCGAACCATTCAGGGTGTCGGCCCAATCGCGTACAACTTCTTCCGGAGCGACAAAACAGCCATCGCCGCAGCTGGCGAGCCAGTGACGCTCGAGTGGAGCATCACCAACGCGCGCACAGTGAGAATCACAAGCAACACCGGAGCCGGTTTCTTCCGCCAGTTCACTGGAGACGTGGACTCGGGCTCACTTGTGGTTCTACCCAACGTCCGTACGGCCAACACTCGGGTTACCTATCGGCTGGAAGCAGACAACGGCACGGGAGCGGCCCCCATCGTACGCACGCTGGACGTCAACGTGGCGACGGGCGCAACGTTCACCTTCTCAAGACAATTGCCCGTTCGAGCACCAACGACTGTGACAGGAACGACGCTTGGAGCCACCACTCAGGTCGTCGGCTTCAAGAACGTCGAGAAGAACCCAGCCCAAGAGGGGTTCGTCGATATTCGACGCACTGGCAACGCCGTCTCGTTTTCGACAGACGCGACAAACCTGCTTCTCCCCAGCCCCTTCGAAGCCACGCTTTTTGGCACGCGAATCAGTCGGACCCGGCTCAACATCTCGAAGTTCGGTTGGTTCAACCTCTCCTCAGCGACCAGCGCGGTCTCGGGCCGACCTGACAACGACGCGCGACTGGGTGACGCGCTAGAGCCCCTGGCCATCGCTCCGTACTGGGCCAACCTGGTGACGGCCAGCAATCAAGTGCACTGGCAGCTTGACTCGGTCGAAGATGCCCGCCGCCTCATCGTTCAGTGGACGAATGTTCGCCCGGCACTCGGCCCCATCGACGCGCGGCTCACCTTCCAGGCGCAGCTCTACTCCAACGGTCGTGTTGTCCTGGCCTACCGCGACTTCTTCAAGGTTCAAGGCAGCGGCACGGTCGGGGTGGTGAACAACTCAGAATCCGATGAGATTGGGCCGACGACGGCAGTTGCCGCAGGAGACATCTACAGGCTCTTCGGGGCCCAGCCAGTTCCGGCGCCCCTTCGCATCGAGACGTCGGCGTTTTCAGGCACTGCCATCATTGGCGGCCTCATGATGGAGGCCGAAGGCGCCGCGAGCTTCCCCGCTGGCCTCTTTGGTGTGACGGAAGTCCACTACAGGCCCGCTGCTTCCGTCGCCGGCGGCCAGTGGATCGAGTTGGGGAGCAACTCCGACGCCGGCCTGGACCTGGGCGGTTGGGAAGTGGACTTCGGTGGGGCGCAGTCGTTTCAGATACCCATGGGAACGGTGTTACCGCCTTTCGGGCGCGTGCTGCTGGGCCAGAACAGCGATCTGGGGGACCCTGATGGAACGCCCAGCGAGTTCCCCCTGAGAGACGGCGGCACAGAGCCCCGGCAGCCTGCCAACGCCACTTTCCCGTCGACACTGAATGCTTCAGCGGGAGGAATCGTGCGCCTCAGCATCGGAGGCAACGAGTACTCGCGATTCCCCAACACCAATCCCCCCTCGAACCTGCCACCCGGCAGAGATGGCCGATCGTACGGGGTGGAGGACATTCGGGCCCCGTGGACGATCTACGACTCCGCGACGACGCGGTACGTGTGCCAATCATTCCGTGTTGGTTACGGCTCGGCTGGGCAGCGAGGCACACCAGGCGGATTGAATCCTTCCTGCTTTCCCTACGAGGCGCCGGTTGCCACATCCACCGCGTTCGCGTCGTTGGCGGGCAGCGGGACCGCACTGACGCTCTCGAGTCAAGATGACGGATCAGCAGTCGTCACGCTGCCGCGGCCCATCACGCTCTACGGGTCACAGATTACCAGCCTGGCGATCGGAGCCAATGGAGGCATACTCCCGAACTCCTCTTCGTCATTGTCTCTGAGCAACAAGAGCCTGCCGTCGGCGAGCACTCCCGTCTTTGTCATCGCCCCCTTCTGGGACGACCTGCACGGCGGACGTAACGCAGGGAGCAGTCTGTACTTTCTGCAGAGCCCAAACGGCGACGTGACGATTTCGTGGGAGAACTGGAGTTTCTTCTCAGCCAACGCCACGAACCCTGCTGACCTCAACTTCCAGGTCATCATCAGGGCGAATCAGGAGATCGAGTTCGTCTTCGGAACAATGAGCGGGACAGGCACCGTCGCCACGCGCGCGACGGGAGACAGCGCCACAACCTGGATCGATCTCGGCCTCGTCGCTGCGCCAATCAACATCAACACGCCCGGCATTCAATCGAACACGGCCTTCGTTTACAGGCTCCACCCATCGTTCTGAGCTGCTCAGGGCGTAGCTTGCAATGCCTTGAGCTTCAGCCCCACGCGCTGACGACCGAGGTACTCGTCGACCGCCACCTGGAAGGCGAGATCGACGGGCGCTTCGGTCAGCGGCGCCAGCTCGGCAAAGCCAAACCCGATGCAGTCGAGCTGCGGGGCGGCCTCCAATGAGAGCTTCAGGTGGCCCGGCAACCCGGGCTGCTTGTTCTCGAGCACCCGCGGAGACGTCACCACGCGACGGGCGCCGAGCACCGGCTCGGGGTTGCCCATGCCGAACGGCGCCAGCGTCTGCAGTGCCTCGACGGCCTGAACATCGAGCTCCTTCGGCGCGACGATCGCGTCGACGCGTTGGCGCGGAATGAGCTGCTCCTCTGACAACCGCTCGCCCGTCACCTGCTCGAACGACGCGCGGAACTCGCCCAACCGCTCCGGGTCGATCGACAAGCCGGCCGCCGCCTTGTGGCCACCGAACTTCGTCAGGTGCCCCGCGCACGTCTTGAGCGCGTCATAGAGGTGAAAGCCCTCGATGCTGCGCGCCGAGCCACGCCACGCGCCCTCGAAGGAGCCGATGATCACCGTCGGCCGATGAAAGCGCTCGACGACCCGCGAGGCCACGATGCCCACGACGCCCGGGTGCCAGCCTTCCTTCGCGAGCACGAGCCCACGCGCCCCGCGCCCGACGTACTCCTGCGCCTGCTCGACGGCGCCCTGAATCATGTTGCGCTCGATCTGCTGCCGCTCGGCGTTCGCCGCGTCGAGCTTCTGCGCCAGCGGCCGCGCCGACTCCACGTCACGTGACAACAGCAGCTGCAGCCCGAGTGACGCGTCATCGAGCCGGCCGGCGGCGTTGATGCGGGGCCCGAGGCGGAACCCGACGTGCCCCGAGGTGATGCGCGCTCCCGACAGCTGCGACACCTCTTTCAAGGCCCGCACGCCCGGCCGGGTCGCCGAGGTCAGAATGTCGAGCCCATGCCGCACCAGTACGCGGTTCGCGCCCGTGAGCGGCACCACGTCGGCCACCGTCGCCAGCGCCACGAGATCGAGCAGCTGCTTCAGGTTCGGCTCGGGGCGCTTCGAAAAATGCCCCCGCTCGCGCAGCGACTTCCGCAAGGCCATGCACAGGTTGAACGTCACCCCACCCGCGCACAGCCACTTCGTCGGGTACTCGCAGCCGGGCTGGAGCGGATTGAGCACCGCGACCGCAGGCGGCATCGTCTCGGGCACCGCGTGGTGATCGACGACGATCACCTCGAGCCCGCGCTCGTTGGCCTTCTGAATCTCGGCATGCGAGGTGATGCCGCAGTCGAGCGTCACCAGCAGCTGGGTGCCCTCGACCGCCAGCTTCTCGATGGCCCCGTGGTTGAGCCCGTAGCCCTCACCCAGCCGGTGCGGAATGTACGTGCGCACCTCGAGGCCCACGTCGCGAAGGAACGTCGTCAGCAGCGCGGTCGAGCACACGCCGTCGACGTCGTAGTCGCCCCAGAGCGTCACCTTCTCTTGCCGATCGATCGCGCGCAGCAGGCGCTCCACGGCCGCCGGCAGGCCCTTCATGGTGAACGGATCAGGCAGCGTGGTCAGCGCGTCAGACAGAAACCCCTGCGCCGCCTCGACCGTCTGGTACCCACGGTTCGCCAGCACCCGCGCCGCGATGGGGTGCAGGCCGAGCTCCTTCGACAGGCGCGCCGCCGCTTCGCCTTCGACATCGGCCGCCGGCCACACCCACTTCAACGGTTGAGCAAGGTCCCTCACGAGAAAACGAGTAGCACACCGCCCTGACACGCGGTCGAGAAGCCAAGCTATTCGGGGTGCACGCCCAGATTGAGGGAACCTCGTGATGTCAGGGGGA
>JBEOKA010000262.1:0-4504 GCA_040275325.1 Myxococcaceae bacterium
GCACGGCGCGCAGACGTCTCGCGTGACGGTGGGCCAGCGCCTGGTCGTGAAGGCTGGCGTGGCGACGCTGGGATCTCGTGAAGACGCCGCGTTCGACGAGCTGAGCGAGAAGCCCGTGGTCGCGGTGGTTCCGCCTGTCCTGGTGCCGGAGCCGGTGGTCGAGCAGCCCGTCGTCGACGAGCCTGAGCCTGTCGCGGTGAAAGAGGAGCCGACGAAGAAGAAGTCGGTGCCGGCCTCGAAGCTCGCTGATTGGCGTACGCGTGCGGCGCGCGGTGAGTGCGGGCTGGTGATGACCGAGGTGAAGAAGTTCCTCGGCCAGTCACCCGATGACGTGCCCGCCCGCATGACGCTCGCTGATTGTCAGCGCCGCACGGGCGACAAGTCGGGAGCCGTCGACACGTACCTGAAGGCGTCTGCTGGCAAGGGCGCTGATGCGAACCGGGCGACGCTGATGGCGGCCTCGGTGCTCCAGGACGACCTCTCGCAGCCCGAGCGAGCCATCAAGCTGCTCGACAAGTACCTCTCGCGTGGCGCTGAGTCGCGTGACCTCGAGGCGAGCGTGATGGTTCGCAAGGCGCGTGCGCTGCAGGCGACGGGCAAGAAGGAGCAGGCCCGCGCGGTGGTGGAGTTCGTGCTCAAGAAGTTCGGAGACACGTCGGCGGCTCCGCAGGCCCTGCGCCTTCGCGATTCCCTGTAAGGAACTCGGCCGGGCTTGAACTGAGCCGTCGGCCGAGTTTCGTTCCGCAGAGGTCGGCACCGCGTTCGTCGTGGCTTCACTTCGTCGGGCCGAATGCGCACGACTCAGTCGTCGGCGCACCACCTCGTTCCTGGATGGGCATTCGTCGCGAATTCACCTCGCTCGTGGGGCCACGACGCGCCTTCGTCGGACGCAACGACTCAGTCCGTGATGCGGCACACCCGAGCACTCGACTCGCTCCGTTTGAGGTGCGGAATCCGCCCCTGAAGTGACACTCGTTTCGGCGCTCAGTGCAGCGCTTTGAGCTCTTCCGCCACCACCACAAACGGCTCGAGCCTCAGCTCCAGCGCCTGGGCGCTCCACAGCAGCTCGTCTTTGAGCGCCGGCGACGCCCACGGGTTCGTGCGAGCCGCGTCGAGGGCCGACGCGATGCGAACGACGTGCAGCAGGTCGTGCTCCTTCGCGGCCTGCGGGTTGGGCACGTGGTGCTTCATGCACACGAAGGCGATTGGCCACGGCATGGCCCACTCCTTCATCAGCAGCGTGCCCAGCTCGACGTGCGTGTCGTCGATGAGCCGCTCGAGCACGCCCGGGTGAACGTCGGCCGCGAGGTCGCCGTCCTGCACCATCTCGCCGCACAGCTCGAGCGCCACCACCTTGCCCAGGTCGTGCATCAGCCCCGCGAGGTACGCCTCTTCGGGGTTCCCGCGACTGAACGCCTTCGACAGCCACCTCGCGCTCGCGGCAACGCGCGGAAACGTCACGGCCAACGACGACCAGCGTTCGCGGAAACAATCGTGAATGTCGCGCTCGTGCTCCTGCAACAGGCTCATCGTCGCGGCCGCCACCGCGATGTTGCCGATGGCCTTGAAGCCCAGTCGCACCGCGGCATCCTGCACCGTCGTCAGCTGCACGCCGCGAGAGAAGGCCATCGAGTTCGCGACCCGAAGCACCTGCGCCGAGACGACGGCGTCGAGCCGAATCGTCTTGATGAGCGCGCGCATGTCGCAGTCAGGCGACTCGATGAGGTTGAGAATCTTCGCGGCCACCGAGGGGAACGCGGGCAGCTCGAGGTTCGCGTGGTGCGCGCGCTCGAGCAGAACGCTCCGCGCCTCTTCGAGGTGAACGAAGTCCTCCGGCTTCGGCTGCAGTTCGGGGTGCGCGGCCGCGATGGCCCACGCCTGGTAGTCGAAGTCAGTCACTGGAGCATCGGGAAGCAGCACGTGAGCGCCCATGTGCGTCTCGCGGCTGCACCACGCGTGCCCCCTCGATCGATGTGGATCGATTGATCGCCGTGAGGGTCGTTTCGACTCGTGAGGGCGCGTGCGACTGCGGGGGCCTGCCCATCGCTTGAGGGCGATCACTTGCAGTCACGTGCAGGCTCTGCACAAAGCCCTGTCGTGACGGTCGCGCCCGACAGCCTCGACGTGTTGCTCGCGCGGCTCGCCGATGGTGACCGCTCGGCCTTCACGCCCGTGTTCCAGACGTTGTGGCAGCCGACGCTGCGCCTCTGCACGCGCCTCATGGGGAACGACGCCGACGGAGCCGACGCTGCGCAGACGGCGATGGTGAAGATCCTCGAGCGTGCGAACGCGTACGACCGAACGCGACCTGCGCTGCCCTGGGCGCTGGGCATCGCGAGCTGGGAGTGCCGAACGCTGCTGACGAAGCATACGCGGCGCAGCGAGACTGACGCCGCGCGCCCCGAGAGTGACGAAGGCAGCACGGTGGAAGAGCAGGAGCGGCGGCTGCTCCTCGAGGCGGCGCTGACGGCGATGGGCACGCTGTCGGAGGGCGATCAGCAGACGCTGCTCGCGACGTTCTGGGAGTACGCGACGCCGGTCGCTGGTGCGACGCTTCGCCAGCGGCGGTCGCGCGCGCTCACGAGACTGAAAGACGCGTTCAGGAGGCTGTATGGACTCGATTGACCTCTCGACGCTCGAGCGCCGCGCGCGTCTTCGCTACGAGGCCACGATGTTCGGCCGGGCGGTGGTGGGCTTTCTGCCCGTGCTCGGACTCGTTGCCCTCGCGACGTGGCTCAACCGGCGCACGACGTCGGCGGCAGTCTTCGGTGGCGTGCTGTTCGCGACGGGCGTGGTGGCGTTGTGGCGTGGCCAGTTGCTCCGTCGCGCGGTGTTGCCGGGCGTGCTCTCGGGGCTGTTGCCGCTCGTCTTCGCCATCATCGCGAACCGCGGCCACGCGTGTGCGTCGGGGCACTGCTCCACCTACTGCCTGCCGGCGTGCACGGCGGGTGGCGTGCTCGCGGGGCTCGTCGTCTCGACCATCGCGCACCGACGCAAGCTGGGGCTCCCGTTTCTGCTCGGAGCGAGCGCCATCTCGATGCTCACCGGCGCCATGGGCTGCTCGTGCGCGGGCTCGTCGGGAATCGTCGGCATGGCCATCGGCTTCGGCGTCGGGGCAGTGCCGATGACGGTGCGCGCGCTGCTGAAGCGTTAACGTCCCGCGACGGCGTCACCAGCGTCGGGGCAGGGCAGATAGACCGCTCCCTGCGCCGTCACCGTCACGTACACGCGCAGGTACGACGCGTGCGGGTACACGCCAGTCACCGCAATCTTCGAGACGCGCGTGCGGGTGCAGCCGAGCCCCTCTTCGAACGACGTGTCGGTCGACAGCTTCTCGCGCACGGCTTTGAAGCGCTCTCCGAGGTCGAGCGTGAGCGCCTGCCGGGCCTGGTCGCGAATGCCGTTCGCGTCGAGCGTCGCCTTGAGCGCGAGCAGAAAGCTCGTCGTCTGCACCGTGGGCTCGAGGTCGGGAATTCGCAGCTCGTTGTCGATGACCTGCGGGTGGCCTGCGAAGAAGAGGTCTCCGTCGAGAGTCGCCGAGAGCCCCGCGGCCTTGATGGGGCCTGCGAGGTGCAGCTTCACGACGAGCTGCTGGTCGGCGCTCGCGAAGACCTCGGGGTCCTTCAGGTACAGCTCGGGGTAGCTCTTCGAGAAGAACAGCTTCCCGTCGGTGAAGGTCGCCGACATGGCCTTCGCGAGCTCTTCGTAGCGGGCGGCGATGGGCACCTCGACGGTGAAGGGGCCGGAGGGCAGCGTGGCGACGTTGGAGAGTCGCGGCAGCTGTCCTGGTGCGGCGTCGGTCGGGCAGGGCAGCGACACCGATGGAGCGAGCACGAACGCGACGTCTTTCTCGAGCCCACCCGCGATGACGGTCGGCCCGGCCTCGATGGAGCTCACGCGCAGCTGCGCACAGGCGCTCGCGTCACCGACGGCGAAGGCGATGGGCGCCGACAACTTCTCCCACGCGCGAGCGAGCTGCGGCGAGAGGTCCCACGAGAAGTTCTCGATGTACGCGTCGATGGCGGTCTGCGTCTTCTCGATGGCGCCCGTCATGCCCTGCATCGTGCGCAGGCGAAGGTCTTTCGACTCGACCTTGCTCGTCGCGCCCTGCAGCCGCGCCTTCCAGTCGCTGGTGATGATGGGCTCGCCCGAGACCGCGATGGAGACCGGCACCGTCGTCGTGCCCAGCATCGGCAGCTCAGCCTCGATGGAGAGGTCGGTCTTGAGCTCGATGCGGCCGTCGGCGAAGCGCAGCGTGAAGGGGCTGCGGCTCCACTTCACGGCGCGCTGGCCACGCAGCTCGAACGTCGTCTCGCCCTTCGGAGGGACCCGCGTGTCGAGCGCGCGCTTGAGGCCTTCGGCGGTGGCGGTGAGGTGCACCACCATCTTCGCGGGCATCGGGTCGGCGGGCGGTGCGGCGGTCGCTGCCGAGGGGCGTGACGGGTACAGCGGCATCGTCGTGGCGCAGCCGCTGGCGACGAGGAGGAAGAGAGCGCGCTTCATG
>JBEOKA010000263.1:0-13760 GCA_040275325.1 Myxococcaceae bacterium
GAAGCGGAGCAGCGCCTCACTCTCGAGCGAGAACCCGCGCCACTTGAACATCAGATCGGCGCCGAGGTGATCGTAGGTGACTGAGCCGTTGTGAAACGTGGTGCCGATCGTACTGCGCTGGCGCACGGTGGCGACGTTGCGCGCCGCCGCCACACCGAACGCGAGGCGCGGGTTCTCGAGCCGTTCGAGATCTCCGCCCACGAGATCGTCGAACTTGCCGAAGGGGCTGACCTGCACGCGCGCGACGTAGAGCAGGCCCACGTTGGTGCCGAGCCGATTGCGGCCATCACCACCCATCACGCCGATCGCGTACGAGAGCCGGCCACCGAGGCCGAAGAGATCATCGCTGCGGAGCAGGGCGCCGACGTCACGATCGAGGCTCAGCTCGCCGATGATGATCGACCGATCGACCATCTGCTGACTGCCCGATGAGATCACGCGCTGGCGGCCGAAGGGCACCTTCATCTGTCCGACGCGAACGTTGAGATCCCGCAGGCCCGACCACGTCAGGTACGCGTCGCGGAGCACGTTCGGCGCATCGGCCTCCATGTCGAGCGTCGCGAAGGCGAGCTGCACGTTCATGGTCCACGCGTCGGTGTACTTCGCGACGAGGCTCAACCGGGCGCGGCGTACGAGCATCTGGTTGATGCGCGCGACGGTCGAGCCTGGCATCGGCACCGCAGCTTCGGCGCGCACCTGCACACGGCCACGCAGCTGGAGCGAGAAGTCGCCGGACTTGAAGACGACACCTTCTCCCCACTTCGCTTCGACGGTGGCCGGCGGCTTGCCTGCGTCGGGCACGTGCGCAGCGAGCGTCACGCCCGCGTCTCGTTCCCGTGCCAGCGGTGTCTCGACACCGGCGTCCACGTCCTGGGCGAGCACCGTCATCACTGCCAGTGTCACGATCATGTCGCGACTCCTTGCCCGGCGTGTCACAGGCAGACCAGCAACATGTCAGTGGCGACTCGCACGCTCGCGTTGCGGTCACGTCACAGCGACGTCACACTGGCCGGCATGATCCGCCTCACGTTGATCGTCACGCTCGCGCTCGTTGGTTGCGCGAAGACCCGCGGGGCGATGCCCGGCGAACCCGAAGGCGAGCAGCTCGTCGTCACCTACTACTACTTGAACTTCTGACGCGTCTGCGACGCGACGCGGGCCGCCGTGCGCGTGCTCGACAGGGAGTTTCAGGGGACGGTGACGTTTCGAACCGTCGAGCACCTCGAGCCCGAAGCGGTCGAGGCGGTGGCTCGCTACGGGTGGAACAGCCACGGCGCGGTCGGCTGGCGCGGCAAGAAGCTCTTCTATCGGGCTGGCGATCACCGCGTGAACGCGAACGATCTGCACGAGCGCCTGCGCGATGAGCTCGGCCTGCCGCTCGATTGCCGCGAGCTTGGGAAGTGAAGTGCCGCTACCGCCAGCGCGCGGGCAGTCCGTCGGCCACCATCAGCGAGATGCCCACGGCATGACGAATGGAGTCGGGCGCGTCGAGCTCGAGCGCGCCGTGCTGGAGCCACCGCGCCAGCACCACCAGACACTCGAGCAGCGCGAGGCGATTGCCGATGCAGACGTGCGGGCCGGCGCCGAAGGGCAGGTAGCGAAAGCCCCACGCCGCCGCGTCCGTCGATGTGTCCGTGAGGAACCGGTCAGGATCGAACGTCGACGGCTCGCGCCAGAGCGAAGGCGAGCGGTGCGTGAGGAACGACGTCAACAACACCACCGAGCCACGTGGCATGCGCACCGAGAGCACCTCGTCGTCTTCGAGGGCCTCGCGCGCGAGCATCCACACCGGCGGGTAGAGCCGCAGCGTCTCGCGAATGATGGCGGTGAGGCGCGGCAGCTGGCCGAATGACTCCAGCGTGGGGGCTCCGGAGCCCAACACCTGCTCGAGCTCGGCCTTCACCAACGCGGCCTGCTTCGGATGCTGGCCCAGCAACGCCACGGCCCAGGTCAGCACGTTCGCGGTCGTCTCATGGCCGGCGAGGAACGTGCTCATCAGCTCGTCGCGCAGTTGCTGATCACTCATGCCATGGCCGGTCTCGGGATCGGTCGCGCGCAGCAGCAGCGTGAGGAGATCGGTCGGTGGATCGACCTGTGCGCGCCGCTTCGCGATCAACGAGAACAGGTGCTCGTCGAGGAAGGCGATCGCTGCGCGAAAGCGCTCGTGCTGTGGCGTCGGCGTGTCCAGCGGCAGCTTCGCCAACGACACCGAGCGCTCACCCATCACCTGCTCGATGACGGCGAAGGCGTCAGCGATGGGCTCGGCCTGATCTGCCAGCGAGTCTGAGAAGAGCGTCTCGACGATGGTCTCTCTCGTCAGCCGCAGCATCGCCTGTCGAACGCTGAACGGCGCTCCAGCTGGGAGCGTGGCGAGGCAACGATCGGTCGCAGAGAGAATCACCTCGAGCCACCGCGTCGAGTGCGCGTGATGAAACGCCGGCTGCATCGTGCGGCGCTGGCGCAACCACAGCGGTGGATCACTCGCGATCAACCCGTTGCCCAGCAACAGCCGCGTGTCTGCGAGGGTCGATCCACGTCCCCACGCACTCGCGCGCTGCTGCAGCACGTGTCGCAGCGCTTCGGGAGACGAGAGCACGGTCATCGTCGTCGCTCCGACACCGAGGCGAAAGTCGGGCCCCACCCGCTGCATCGTCTCGAGCAGAAAGCCCGGCGCGTCGGCCGTCATCGCCTTCAGGTGATGTCGCGCGAACGTCTCTTTCACCGAGGGGAGCGGGGCCATGCGGTGGCTCATTCAAGCCACGAGCGCACACGCTCGGCCACTGCGCAGATCGCTGCACACCTGTGTCGCACACCGTGCGCAGGCGAGTGCACGCTGCAGGCAGTGCAGCTCGGGCCTCGCAGTTGCACGACGCCCCTCGGTGAGCGCCGTCGTCCGCACAGAATCCGTGTACCCTCGGCGTGAGATGACGGGGCGCTCGTGGCATCACCAGAAACCAGCCGGCCCGTTCGACGTGATCGTCATTGGCTCTGGCATCGGTGGCCTCATCGCCGCGAACGCGCTGGCGAGGCACGGGAGCCGGAAGGTGCTGGTGCTCGAGCAGCACTACCGTGTCGGTGGTTTCACTCACGTCTTCACGAGGCCAGGCTTCGAGTGGGACGTGGGGGTGCACTACGTCGGCGGCGTCGGCCCGACAGGTCCGCTCCGGGCGCTCTTCGACACCTCGACTGACGGCGCGCTGGAGTGGGCTCCGCTGCCTGCCGTGTACGACGTCATCGAGCTGGGCTCCCGGCGTTACGAGCTCGAGGCTGGTGCCCGCGCTTTCATCACGCGCCTCACACAGGCGTTCCCCGGCGAGCGCGACGCGATCACGGCGTATGTCGAGCTCGTCGTCACCACCGCGCGGCGCAACCAGGTGCACTGGGCCTCTCGAATGACACGGCCTCGCGTCACCGGCGGCCTCGCCTCGGGACACCGACTCGAACGAAAGCCCGACGTCTCTCACCGCACGACGCTCGACGTGCTGCGCGAGCTCACCTCGAACGAGATGCTCATCGGAGTTCTCACTGGCCAGTACGGCGACTACGGCATGCCGCCCGCGCTCTCTGCGTTCGGCCTGCACGCGGCGGTCGTGGAGCACTACCTCGACGGCGCGTTCTATCCTGTCGGTGGTTCGGCCCGTCTCGCCAGCACCCTCGTCCCTGGCATCGAAACCGCGGGTGGGCACGTCGCGTCGTCTGCCGAGGTGGCGCAGTTGTTGATCGAACGGGATCGCGTCGTCGGCGTCCGCATGGCCGACGGCACAGCGCTGCGGGCCCCGCTCGTCATCAGCAACGCTGGCGTCCGGCGCACCTTCGAGGAGCTCGTTCCCCAGGCCCATCGTCCGCCCGAGGTGCTCGAGCTGCTTGCGAAGATTCCTCCGTCGTCTCCGTATCTGTGTCTGTACGTCGGCCTCGATCGCACCGACGCCGAGCTCGGTCTCACTGGCACCAACCTGTGGCTGTACCCGGATGAGCACCACGACGAGAACGTGCGCCGCTTCGCGATGGATCCGAACGCGCCGTTTCCCATGCTCTACGTCTCGTTCCCCTCTGCGAAGGATCCCGACTTTCAACGACGCTGTCCTGGGCGCTCGACGGTGCAGGTGATCACCATGGCGCGCTGGGAGTGGTTCGAGGCGTGGTCGACGACGAAGTGGAAGCGGCGGCCGGAGTCGTATGAGGCGCTCAAGCAGACGTTCTCGAAGCGGCTCCTCGACGCGCTGATCCAGCGGCTGCCTCAGCTCGATGGGCACGTCGTCTGGGCCGAGCTCTCGACGCCGCTCTCGACGGCGCACTTCTCAGGGCACCGGCGTGGCGAGACGTACGGGCTGGCCAGCGTGCCCGAGCGCTTGAAGCTGCCGGTGCACGTCGAGACTGCGCTCCCTGGCCTGCTGCTCACGGGCGCAGACGTCATCACGGCCGGTGTCGGTGGTGCGGCCTTTGCTGGAGTGCTGACGGCTGCCGCAGTGCTGGGGCCGCGCGTCATCGGCGCACTCATGAAGAAGGGCTTCACGTCCCCGGTTTGATAACCAGTCTCACTCCAAGGAGATCACCTCGTGAATCGTCGTGAGCTGTTGAAGCTGGGCGTCGTCGCTACCAGCGCGCCGGGGTGTGCGACGGTGCTCTCGGCCGCGGCCCCAGTCGTGCCCGAGTCGCTCACTGCGCTCTTCGCGAAGCTCGACGAGCAGCTGCTCCGCCTCGATCGGGAGCCGTTGTTGCCGAGCCTGTTGGGCGACACTCCGAATCGCGACAAGGCTCAGACGGCGCCGTGGTTTCAAGAGGGCGACGCGCTGGCCCGGAAGACGCTCAAGGCGTTCCTGATCGCCGGCACCTTTCAATCGCTCACGCCCGAGCAGTGGCAGCAGCCCATCGCCACCGAGCGGCTGCTGGGCTCGATGGCCGATCTCGACGAGGCGACCCTGGGCATGACGACGATGCTCGAGGGGCTTTCGCAGAACGATCGCAAGTCGCTTGGAGAGTCGCTGCGTGACGATCCTGCGCTTGGCATGCGCATCATGGGCGCCATCGATGAGCGCGCGGGTGAGTACGGCGTCAGCCTCGAGGGGCGCACCAGGCTGCGCGCGGCGTCGGCCCAGGCGGTGAGCCGCATGCGCCAGTCGCCGGATCTGGTCATCGGCGAGGTGACCGGGAAGATTCGAAAGCTCGAGGCGCGCCACGGCGTGACTGAAGAGGCGCACCGTCGGCTGGGTGTGTCGATGGCGAGCCTCGCGCTGTTTCAAGATGGAGCCCAGCCGGCCGGTGGTGGCTCCGTGCCGACGCCGCCTCCGGCTCCGCCGCTCGATGCTCCAGCTGATGTCGTCGTTCCGAGGTCGAGCTCGCCAACGCCGCCGCCATCGCCGCCCGCGACCGCCACGCCCAGCACGGAGGAAGAGCTCGCGGAGCGAAAGGCCCAGGCCGATCAGCGCCGCAAGCAGACCCAGCGCACCAACGGCATTCTCAGCATGACGCTCGGTGGCGTAGCGCTCGGCATCGTCGTCATCGGCGCCGTCGCCGGTCTGGTGTCGAGCGTCTCGGCAGTGACGATTGGTGTGCTGCTGGGCGGCGTGGGCATCGTCGCGCTCATCGGCGGTCTGATCGCTTTCCTCACCGCGCTGTGAACCCTCCGTCTGGAAGGAGCTCTCCGTGAAACGACGTGACTTGCTGAAGCTGGGCGTCGTGGCGACCAGCGCTCCGGGCTGTGCGACCGTGCTCTCGGCCGCCGCGCCCGTGGTTGCCGATTCGATCGTCGCGCTGTTCACGAAGCTCGATGCGCAGTTGGTTCAGCTCGACAGCGTGTCGGTGCTCTCGGGCCTGCTCGACGGCGTGCCAAACCGGGAGAAGGCGCACACGGCGCCGTGGTTTCAGGAAGGCGACGCGCTCGCGCGTAGAACGCTCAAGGCCTTTCTCGTCGCGAACACGTTTCAGTCGCTGACGCCCGAGCAGTGGAAGCAGCCGCTGGTGACGGAGCGGCTCACCAACTCGATGGCCGATCTCGACGAGGCGATGCTCGGCATGACGACGATGCTCGAGCAATCAGGGCAGGGCGATCGCAAGGCGGTGCGGCAGGCGCTGAACGACGATCCCTCACTCGGCATGCGCATCATGGGCGCGATCGATCAGCAGGCTGGCGTGTTCGGCGTCGGCGTCGAAGGCAGAACGAAGCTGCGAACGGCGGCCGCGCAGGCCGTCAGCCGCATGCGCCAGTCGCCCGATCTGCTCATCTCGGAGGTCACCGGAAAGATCCGCAAGCTCGAGGCACGGCACGGCGTGAGCGAAGAGGCCCAGCGGCGCCTCGGCGTTTCGATGGCCAGCGTGGCTCTCTTTCAAGACGGGGCGCAGCCCGCGGGTGGAGGCGTGACGCCACTGTCACCACCTCCGATGCCGCCGCCACTGCCTGACACGACACCGAGCGACGTCGCGCCCATCACGTCACAAGAGACCAGCGAGCGTGAACGTGAAGAGCGCAAGGCCATCGTTCAGGAGCGCCGGAAGCAGGAGCGAAAGAGCAGCGGCATCGTCACCATGACGGTTGGCGGTATCGCCCTGGGCATCGGCGCGCTGCTGCTCCTCACCGGCAACATCTTCGCGATCACCGTGGGTGTGCTGGTCGGCGGCGCGGGGCTCATCATGCTCATCGTCGGGCTCATCATCTTCCTCGCCTCGCTGTGAATCCGATCGCCATCACAGGACTCGGAGCCGTATCGGCCCTCGGGCTCGACGTCGATCAACTCTGGGAGTCGCTCGCGCAGGGGCGTGACGGCATTCGGCCCATCGAGCGCTTCGACACCAGCGTGTTCACGACGCACCTCGGCGGCATGGTGCCAGTGCCTGATCGCGTCGGGGTCGATGACGCGAAGGGCTCCCGCGCGCTGTGCATTCGGTTCGCCATCGAGGCTGGGCGGGAGGCGCTGAAGCGCTCGGGCGTGCGAATCACGGAGCCGTCACGTGCGGCGCTGGTGCTGGGCACGAGCATGGGCAGCCACCTCGGAGGCCTGCACGAGGCGAGCGCCGAGGTCGCCACAGCCCTTGGTCTCAGTGGGCCGGTCATCACGGTCTCGACCGCGTGCGCCTCGTCGACGAACGCTCTCGGCATCGGGAAGGAGCTGCTCGAACAGGGCCTCGCCGACGTCGTCGTGGCTGGCGGCTCCGATGTGCTGGTGCCCGAGATCTTCACCGGCTTTCACGGGCTGGGCCTGCTGAGCGCGACGAAGTGTTCGCCCTTCAGCGAGTCGATGGGCACGACGCTCGGTGAAGGCAGCGGCTTTCTCGTGCTCGAGCGTGAGGCCGATGCCCAGGCTCGTCAGGCGACGATCGTCTCGTATCTCTCGGGCTACGCGCTGTCGGCTGATGGTTACCACGCGACGTCTCCTGAGCCGTCTGGTGCAGGCGTCGCGCGCGCGCTCGGGTCGGCGCTGAAGGACGCGGCATTGACGGCGACCGACGTGAGCTACGTGAACGCGCACGGCACTGGAACGCCAGCCAACGATGCCTCGGAGTGGCAGGGCATCTCGGCCGTGCTTGGCGCGCGCGCGGCCACGACTCCGGTGAGCTCGACGAAGAGCTATCTGGGTCACGCGCAAGGCGCGGCGGGAGTGCTCGAGATCATCTCGACCCTGCTCGCGATGCAGCACGGCGTGGTGTTGCCGACGCTGCATTTCACGCGCGCGCGCCCCAGAGGCCCCGTCGATCCCGTCGCGCAGACCACACCGAGAGTGCACGAGGTGCAGCACGCGCTGTGTGGGAACTCGGCCTTCGGCGGAGCGAACGCGGCGGTCGTCGTCTCGAAGCGCGCAGCTCCACGCAAGGCCGTCCAGCGGCCGCTCTTCGTCTCGGGGTTCGGCGCCGTCGGGCCGTTTGGCGTTGGCGTCGAGGCGTTGCGGAGCGGCTCTGAAGGAGTGCGGCTGGCGCCATTCGCGCTCGAGTCGATCGTTCCCACCGCCGAGACGCGCGGACTCGATGCGTCGGCGAAGGCGTTGACCGGCGCCGTCGGCCTCGCGGTGAAGTCCGCTGGCTTGCAGCTCAAGGGCGCGACGCGTGAACGCACCGGGCTCTTCGTCGGCACGACGAACTCGTCTCCGAAGGCGTGGGAGGAGTTTCGGACCAGCATTCGTGACCGTGGCCTGCACAAGGCCTCGTCGCTCGCGTTCACGAAGCTGGTGCTCAACGCGTCCGCAGGGACGGCCTCACGCGCGTTGGGCCTTCGTGGGCCGACGACGACCCTCACCACCGGGCAGGGGAGCGGGCTGGTCGCGCTCGTGCTCGCGCTGATGCATCTGTCGACGCGTGATGACGCCGATCGGCTCGTCGTTGGTGCAGTCGACGAGGCCGATCTCGAGCGCAACCCCGAGCGGCTCGATGCGGCGGCCGCGCTGGTGCTGTCGACGACCGAAGGTCACTGGCGCGTCGCTGGGTTTGGGCTCGCGGGCCCAGGTCAGGCGCAGATCGCCGCAGCCCGCGCCGAGGCGACCGCCGGCATCACGCCTCAGCTCCGCCTCGAGCGACACCTCGACGCGCTGGCTGCGGGCTCGCTGCTCTCGTGCGTGCGCGCGTTGTCGGCTCCAGACACGACGTCGGTGCTGATCGTCGATGACTCCATCGCCGCCAGCGCGGCCGTGCTCTTCACCAGGAAGGAATCATGACTCCCAGTCTCGCTGCCTATCTCGAGCACCGCGTGCAGGTGCTCGGTCGAGTGAAGAAGGTGCTCATCGAGTCGCTCCACGTGCAGCGCGCTCCCGACGAGATCGATCCCGACGCCCCGCTGTTCGGCACCGGCCTGTCGCTCGACTCCGTCGACGCGGTGGAACTCGTCGTGAGCCTCGAGAGTGAATTCGGGTTTCGCCTCGATGACGATCTCTCTGCGCGGCTGTCGATGCGCACCGTGAACACGGTGGTCGATCTCGCGCTGCGCAAGCTGGGAGGCTCCCATGTCGCTGCGTGACGAACTCCAGGCCATTCGGCTCGCCTGCGCGCTCACCGAGGTCAGGCATGTGGTGTGTCTGAAGCTCACGGGTGACGACGTGTTCTCGACGCTCGATCGGCTCGTCACCTCGGCGCTGACGCTGCAGGACGCGCAGCTCAAGACGACGCTGTTGCTGCGTGAAGACGGCACCGTGTTCGCCGACGCGCTCGTGGGCCGTGACGACGAGGCGTATTGGTTGATGGCCGAAGGCCCGAGCGTCTCCGAGCTCACTGCGTGGGTGACGAAGCACCAGACAGGGCAAGGCGTCTCGATCGAGCGTATCGACGAGACCCATCGGCACCTCTCCGTGCATGGGCCCTGGGCGTGGCAGTTGCTCGCGACGTGTCTCGGCCCCGACGTGATGGGCATGCCGTACCTGTCACTGCTGCGCAGCCCCTCGGGCGTCGTCTGCTTCCGCGCGGGCAAGACCGGCGAGTACGGCTACGAGCTGCTCGTGCCCAACGCGGCGGCCGACGAGTTGACGCGCGCGATCGAGAAGGAAGGGCAGGCGCTCGAGCTTCGGCGGGTCGGCCTCGAGGCGCTCGATCTCTGCTCGTTCGAGAACTGGTTCTTCTCAATGCGGCGGGAAGGCACGTGGGGGCTGACGCCGCTCGAGCTGGGGCTGCAGTGGCGGTGCGCACCGCAGAAGGCCTTCATCGGCAGCGAGGCGCTGGCGGCGAAGAAAGCGCACGGCTTCACCCATCGGCTCACGTGTCTGGTCGTCGAGGGCGAGGTGGCGCCGAAGGCCGACATCACGCTGGATGGCGAGCGCATCGGGCACATCGAGGCGATGGCGTACGACCCGCTGCTCGATCGACGGGTGGCGTCGGCGCGGCTTCCTCTCGCGCTCGCGGTGCCCGGTGTTCCCGTGTCGGTGGGCGGTGTCGGCGCGCGAACGGTCTCGCCTCCAATTCTCATCAACCGCAGCTTGTCCGTCTCGGCGCAGCGGCACACCTGGGCTGATCGTGAGCTCGCCGGCTTCCCGCCGCTGTTGACGCCATGAACGCGCGCTTTCAGGACCTGACGGTGTTCGTCACCGGCGCGTCGCGGGGCCTCGGTCGGGCCATCGCGGTGGCGTTCGCGAGAGAGCGCGCCTTCGTGGTGGTGGGCTATCGCGCTCGCGCCTCAGATGCAGAGGAGACGCTCGCGCAGGTGAAGGCCGCCGGTGGAGACGGCGTCATCGAGGCGCTCGATGTCGGTGACGCCAGCTCGGTGGATGCAGCGGTGCAGCGCGTGCTCGAGAAACGGGAACGCCTCGATGTGGTGGTGAACAACGCAGGCATCGCGCGTGACGAACTCTTCGCGATGATGCGCAAAGAGAGCTGGGCCGAGGTGCTGCGCACCAACCTCGACGGCACCTTCAACGTCTGTCGAGCGGTGACGCGCCCGATGATGGCGAACAAGCGAGGCGCGATCGTGAACGTGGCCTCCATCGCCGGTCAGCGGGCCAGCGCCGGTCAGGTGAACTACGCGGCCTCGAAGGGCGGTGTGCTCGCCCTCACACACAGCCTCGCAGCCGAGCTCGCGCCGAAGGGCATTCGGGTGAACGCGGTCGTGCCGGGGCTGTGCAACGTGGGAATGGTCGAGGCCGTCGATCGGCGCGTCATCGAAGCGAAGAAGGCGCACATTCCCCTCGGGCGGCTCGGGTCTGCCGACGAAGTGGCGCGCGTCGTCACCTTCCTCGCTTCGGAAGATGCGGCGTACGTCATCGGCCAGGCGATCGTCGTCGATGGAGGCCTCGGCCTGTGACGCTGGCCTTCGTCTTTCCAGGTCAGGGCGCGCGCAACGTGCTCGAGGCGGTGGAGTGGGTAGCCCGTTCGCCGCAGGGCAGGGCGCTCGTCGATCGCGCGTGCACGAGTACGGGTTGCCGCCTCGAGGATATTCGTCGTCACGCTGGTCGGCTGCTCGAGTCAACGCGTGTGCTGCAGCCGGTGCTCACGGCGGTGTGTCTGACGACGCTCGCGCAGTTGCAGGCCCACGGTGTTCGACCCGATGCAGCGGTCGGTCACTCGCTGGGTGAACTCGCGGCGCTCTCGTGTGCAGGTCGGCTTCGCCCTGAAGAGGCGATCGAGCTCGCGGCGGTTCGTGGCGCGGTGATGGAGGCTGCTGCGGCCGAGCGTCCCGGCGGGTTGGTCGCGGTGGCCTCGCTCTCGATCGCGCGTGAGGCGATGGCGGCCATCGAAGGTCTCGAGCTGGCGCTCATCAACGCTCCCGATGAGGTGGTGATCGCAGGCTCGAACGGCGCGCTCGCTGAGGTGCTCTCCCGCTTCCCCGGGCGACGGGTTGCGGTCTCTGGGCCCTGGCACAGCACCGCGATGCAGTCCGCCGTCGAGCCACTCCGACGTGCGCTTCCAAAGGAAGCACCTGCGGTGATCGCGCTGCCTGGCGGGCCCGGATCGGTAAGCGAGCTTCCGGCTCGTCTCGTCTCGACGGTCGACTTCGTCACCACGCTGCAGGCGGTTCGCGCCGATGCCTGGCTCATCGTCGGACCCGGTCACGTGCTTCGAGGGCTGTTGCGCCGAACGCTGGGCGCGAGCGCACGAATTCTCACGACCGAAAACGAAGCCGATCTGCACCGAACCCTGGAACAGCTGCGGAGCGTCGCATGAAGACCGAACTTGGCCTCGGGCCCGACGTCGTGCAGCGGCTGTTGCCGCATCGCCGCCCATTTCTGATGGTCGATCGCGTCGAGGCCTTCATCGACGGGCCGCCTCCGTCACTGCTGGCGTCGCGCTACATCACCGCGAACGAACCGGTCTTCGACGGCCACTTCCCCGAGCTGCACCTCTGGCCCGGCGTGTACACGATCGAAGGCCTGCTTCAGGCCAGCAACCTGCTGCACATCATTCACGTCGCGCGCGAAGCAGCGCAGGCGCAGGGGTTGCCGAGTGACGAGGTCTTCTCGGTGCTGAAGAACCTCGAGCTCGGCTACCGGCTCAAGGCTGGCTACCAGGCGTCGCTCACGGCCAAACACTCGGCGCTGTTGGGCATGACGCCTGATCCCATCTCTCGAGGTGGGCTCGCCGGCGCCGTCGACGTGAAGCTGCTGCAGCCGGTGTTCGCGGGCCAACGGCTCGACTACCACGTGACGCTCTCGCGCGTGGTGGAGCACCTGCAGCGCTTCGACGTCGAGGCGCATGTCGAGGGCAAGCTCGTGGCGAAGGGCACACTCACCAGTTCTCGCGGCGCGCTCCATCTTCCGACGACTCGAACGACATGAAGCGGCTCTGGTGGCTCGCCATCAGCTTTGTGGGCTGCACGCATGTGGTGTGGCTGGGACACAGTGACGATCGACGTCACGTCGTGCAGGTGGTCGAGCATGGCGGCGGCCAGTTCGTCAGCGTCGATGGCGTGGAGGGGCCGCGCACGCGTGGCATTCCTCCCGAGTCGGTGTTCGTCGATGGCGCCGGTCAAGCCTCGTACGCGGCGCAGCTGAGCGAGGGTTGGGTGGTGTTTCACGGCGAGTCCCGGAGTCGGCCGTGGCTGGGCATCGGAGGCGTCGTCGCAACGCCCGAGGGACGCCTCGCGTACACGGCGCGCTCGCGTGATGGGTGGGTCGTGGTGGCCGATGGCGTCGAGCATCGCCCGGTCGCTGGCGTGAGATCGCTCACGCGTCACGGTGAACGCTGGGTGTGGATCGCGGAGGCCAACGGCAAGGAGCGAGTGTTCATCGACGGGCTGCCTTCGCCAGCGGTCGATCGCGTCAGCCTGTTCTCGACCGAGGGTGAGCGGATCTCATGGGTCGCACACGAAGGCGAAGTCGCGTTCGTCTCCGTCGAAGGGAACCGGCACTCCGGGCCGTGGGCCGAAGTCTCTCGAGTTGGGGAAGGTGAGGCAGTGGTGGCGCGGGCGATCGATGGTGGGTGGCAGCTGCAAGTCGGCGGCAGGCTCATCGACGAGACGAAGGTGCGAGCGGTGGCTGCGACCGATGCTGGCGTGGCTTTCGTGGCTGCCGACGATGCCGGGCTCTTCGTGCAGACAGCGCGTGATCGACTCGGCCCGTTCACGACGGTTGGTCCTGATCTCTGGGTTCACAGCTCGGGCGCGCCCGTGTTCGCGGGGGAGGGGCGTGAAGGTTGGACGGTGTTCGGTCCCGGTTGGCAGAGCGGCCCGTGGGTCGAGCTCGACGGACTCCAGTTCTCGGGCGGGCATGTCGCGTTCATCGGTGTGCGAGTCGCGACCGATCACGTGGTCGTCGACGGCGTGGAGCGGTCGGCCTGGGCGAAGGCGTCGTCACTCGCGCTGGGCGGAGAACGTGTCGCCTTCCTCGCGACGCGTGATGGCGGCACGCGCTTCGTCGCGCAGACCGAGCTGCCGATCGATCTCGCCATCGAGGGGACGGTGGTCATCTCGGATTCGAGAGCCGCCTGCATCGCCGGCACGCGCGCCACGCGACAGCTCTTCTTCCTGTTCGACGATGGCTCGACACAGCCGCTCGAGCTCGAAGAGGTGGTCGCCGCGTCGATGCGCACTCCGGGCGCGAGAGACGAGCAGCTTCGGCGATGGGTGAAGGCCGAGCTGATGAAGAAGGGAGCCCTTGATGCTGGACGCGAATGAACGACGGCTGCTGCTCGAGAACGCGCTCATGCAGGGCGTGCTGGCGAGAGTGCAGCGAGAAGGGCAGTCACCGGCACAGGCCGCCGAGGCCGAGCTGCGACATCGGCTCGAGCGCAAGGTGTCAGATGAGCTGCTCGAGGCGATCGAGCGCGCCATCAACGAGGCGATCGGTCGGCTCTCGCCTGAAGCGATGGCGACGCTCTTCGCTGACTCGCACGACTTCGAGATCAAACGGCTGCGCGAC
>JBEOKA010000264.1:0-5822 GCA_040275325.1 Myxococcaceae bacterium
AGCGGTTGATGAGCGTCAGGTTCCTGACTCCCATGCCCTGACGAATTCCCTTCGGCTCGAGCGAACTCGGGCGTCTCATGCGGCCCTTCTTTCACAGGGGGCTGCACCGCATGACGACTCGTTCCTTCTGGCTGGCTGGCGCGTTGTTGCTGGCCGCTGCGCCGGCGTTCGCCGAGACCTTCACCATCTACGTCGCGGCGCGCGACAGTGACGCGCACAAGGCGGCTGAGAAGCTCGTCGACGACAAGACGACGTTCTGGTTCGCGAAGATGGCCAAGGCCATTCCCAAGGCCGTCGAGCTCATCAACGGCACCGCCAACGAAGTGCGCATTCACATGGCGCAGGGCCAGGAGACCGGCCTGTTCGGCATGAGCGGCGTCGACGGCTCGAAGGGCAAGCTCTTCATCCTCGGGGGCTGGTGCTCCGACTGGAAGACGCGCGACCCGTTCCAGTGCCCGACCGAAATCATCTCGAGCGATGGCCGCCCCGACGCGTTCTTCAACTTCGGCGGCAACAAGACGCTCTTCCAGGAGCTCGTGCTCTCGGGCTTCATCTTCGACGCCGCGCCTTCGAACAAGTACGACGCGAAGACGAACAGCCTGCTCAAGGGCACCTCGCGCACGATTCCGCTGCTCTCGCTCAAGCAGGTCGTCGTGCAGCACCTCGTCATCTCCGACAACGTCTTCCTGAACGGGGCGCAGCGGGCCTTCGAGGTCTACCACTCGCCCATGTCGAACGAGACGGTCGTCGACGTGCAGAACAACTTCTTCCTGAACAACGTCATCCCGATGAAGTTCTCGCCGGCCGGGTACAAGGGCTTCAAGACGAAGGCCATCAACTTCAAGAACAACTCGGTCATCTTGAACTGGCCCTTCAACCCAGACCCGACCTCGAGCGACGTCGGCGCGTTGACGCTGTGGAACAAGGACTGCTGCACCGAGCTGAACATCGAGAACAACCTGTTCGCGTACAACCCGGGCGGCGCCATGCAGCACGACTGGCCAGAGGCGCGCATGCCGAAGCTGCGCATCAACAACAACCTCTTCTACATGAACGCCACGCTCTTCGGGAACGACAAGCCCGAGGCCGGCTTCTTCGCCGGCAAGTTCGGCCCGAACCCCAGCTACATCGTCGTCAACGTGAGCCCCGGCCTCGTCGATGACTACGGCTACGAGATGAAGGGCAACGTGGTGATGGACCCGAAGGTGCCCGTCGCGCTCGTCGACCTGCAGGCGGCCGACTCGTCATCGGTGACGGCCAAGAAGACCGTGATGAACGACATTCGCGGCATGTTCGGCATCAACAAAGAGGGCGGCACCGTGGCCATCAAGAACTACGCGCCGCGCATGGGTCTCGACCTGAAGAACCTGCCCTTCCCCGCCGAAGAGAAGGCGAAGCCGTACGGCGTGCAGACCTCGCTCGTCTACAAGTGAGCTGATCCACCGAGGTGGAAACCTTCGAGCCCCGTCGTCTCTCACAGGAGATGGCGGGGCTTCGTCGTGTCGACGGGTCGCGGGCTTTCGGTTGGCTTCGGCGGTGCTCCCTGCGCGGGCTCACCCCGCAGCACACTGGAGCAACGCACATGGGAGACAGGAACGTCGTCGGCAGCAACGGCGCAGTCGGGTTTGGTTCGCTGAGCAGCGTGGCGCACGTCGACGCGAACTCGGTCGAGACGCCCACCTACAATCAGCCCCGGGTCATCGGAGAGAACACCGTCTACCTCTCGGACTCCGACGCGAAGGTCTTCGACAGCTGGGACAAGACCGACGTGAAGGTCGACACGAAGCGCTCGACGTTCGAGGCGCTCAAGCAGACGGTGAAGGACATCGCCTCGTTCCTCTCGGAGAAGTGAGCCATGGCCACCCTCGAGCGAACGTTCGACAAGCGGTCGAAGTCGGCGCAGCACGAGCTCGCCGCGTTTCAGCAGGAGCTGTTCGAGTTCGGTCAGCGCGTGGCCCCGGCGACCATCATCACGCGCACGAAACGGAAGGGCCCGCTGCTGACGGTGAGCGTGACGAGCGGGCTGGTGAAGGTGGCGAAGGCGTCGAGCAACTTCGTCGAAGCCTGGAAGCCCTGAACGAGTGAGTGACTACTTCTCGGGCCAGGGAGGGACGCTCTTCGTCGCTCCCGGCTCGAGGCCACCGACGTGTTTGAGCACCATCTGGTACTGCGGGTCGCTCGGCGGGTAGGTGAACTTCGCGTCGCCACGCATGCCGCCAGGGCCTTCGGCTCGCAGCAGCAGCTCGATGGTTCCGTCAGGCAGCATGTGCGCCGAGCCGATGCTGGGGGCCGTCATGCCGGGGCTCCCAGCTCGGTGGCGCGGGCCTCGAAGAAGTCGTGCAGGAAGGGAAACTTCGCGCCCATCGTCGAGTCCTTCGACCAGAAGCGCGCGGCCATCTCGGCGTAGGCCTCTTCGGGCCCTGCGTCTCCCGGCTGCAGCAGGTACGTCTGGTTCTCGCGGCGCAGCGCGGGCAGGTCGTTCGTGTACGCGAGGCGGAACAGCGGGCTGCGCGAGTCGTGGCCGAGCGCGTTGGTGCCGTCGAGCGCGTGGCCGAACTCGTGGAAGAGGGCGTTGAAGCTGCCGTGGCCGTAGCCGGGGTCTGGCAGCTCACGTTCTCCGCG
Organism: Myxococcaceae bacterium; assembly: GCA_040275325.1. Lineage (GTDB taxonomy): Bacteria > Myxococcota > Myxococcia > Myxococcales > Myxococcaceae > Xiheimicrobium. The sequence continues at coordinate 2,623 of JBEOKA010000264.1, forward strand.
CGCGCCGTCGTGCGTGGCCATCACCACCGTCATCGTCGCGGGGTCGTAGACGCCGGGCACCTTGTCCCACGTGCTGCCGGGCGGCCACCCGCGCGGTGTCACGCCTCGCAGCGCCGTGAGGTGGTCGGTGATGGAGTCACGGCACGCGACGACCTGCACGCCGGCCCGTGACGCGCGCTCGAGCAGCACGGGTGGGAGTTTCTCGAGCTCGCCCACCACCGCGTCGACGTCGGCCTGGGTGCCACGGCCTCCCCGCTTCACCAGTGACCGGGCCAGCGCCTCGGCCGAGCGCGTCACCGTCGCCGGCGCCACCACCGTGCGCGCGGGCCGGGCGATGGGCGCGTTGCCCAGCTCGAGCTGCTTCTCGAGCGCCGCGATGGTGGCCGAGTGCCCTGCGTCGCTGCCGTACGCGCGCTTGTAGGCGGTGAGCTCGCGCTTGCTGAGCGTGCCGTCTCCGTTCCCGAACGTCTGGTCGACCCACCGGGCCTTCGCGCGCAGCTTCGACGGCATCGACTGCACGGGCACCGGCGGCTTCGGCTCGTCGGCTTCCGGCGTGTTCGGCACCAGCGAGAGGTGCGAGGTCGAAGGAATGCGTGGCATCGGGCGTCGAGCACCGTAGCAGAGGCCGTCGACTCCAGAACACGTGCGAAGCGGCGTGCTCTGCCCGATGCTGCGCGCCGTCAACTTCGCCCGGAGCCGCTCCACCATGCCTTCGACCCGCTACGTCCTCGCCGTCGACCAGGGAACCACCAGCACCCGCGCGGTGCTGCTCGACTCGAAGCTCAACGTGCGCGGCGTCGGCCAACAGGAGTTCACCCAGCACTTCCCGAAGGCTGGCCTCGTCGAGCACGACCTGAAGGAGATCTGGGACACGACCGAGCTCTGCATTGCGCGCGCGCTCAAGCAGGCGAAGGCGAAGGGCACCGACATCGCGGCCATCGGCATCACCAACCAGCGCGAGACGACGGGCCTGTGGACGAACGCCGGCAAGCCCGTGCACCGCGCCATCGTCTGGCAGGACCGCCGCACCAGCGAGCTGTGTCAGGAGCTGAAGGCGAAGGGTGAAGAGGCGCGCGTGCGGCAGACGACGGGCCTCGTGCTCGACCCGTACTTCTCGGGCACCAAGCTCAAGTGGCTGCTCGACCACGTGAAAGACGCGCGGCTGATGGCCGAGCGCAACGAGCTCAAGTTCGGCACCATCGACACCTGGCTCGTCTTCAAGATGACGGGCGGGGCGGTGCACGTGACCGACGTGTCGAACGCGTCGCGCACGATGCTGATGAACCTCGAGACGCTCGCGTGGGACGAGGCGATGCTCTCGCTGCTCGACGTGCCGAAGTCGGTGCTGCCCCGCATCGCCGGCTCCGCGGAGTTGTACGGGGTGACGCGCGGCATGAAGTCGCTGCCCGACGGCATTCCCGTGAGCGGCATCGCGGGCGACCAGCAGGCGGCGCTCTTCGGGCAGGCGTGCTTCGACCCCGGCGAGTCGAAGTGCACGTACGGCACCGGCGCGTTCCTGTTGATGAACGTGGGCACGACGCCGGTGCAGTCGAAGGCGGGCCTGCTCTCGACCGTCGCGTGGAAGCTGGGCGACACCACCACCTACGCGCTCGAGGGCAGCTCGTTCATCGCGGGCGCGGCGGTGCAGTGGCTGCGTGACGGCCTGGGCCTCATCAAGAAGGCGAGCGACGTCGAGGCGCTGGCGAAGACGGTGAAGTCGAGCGGCGCGGTGGTCTTCGTGCCGGCGCTCGCCGGGCTGGGAGCTCCGCACTGGAGGCCCGACGCGCGCGGCCTCTTCGCCGGCATCGACCGCAGCACCACCAAGGGCCACCTCGCGCGCGCGGTGCTCGAGGGCATCTCGCTGCAGATTCAAGACCTCGCCGAGGCGATGAAGCTCGACTCGGGCCGCGCGATTCCCGCGTTCAAGGTCGACGGCGGCGCGGTGCGGAACGACCTGCTGATGCAGTACCAGGCCGACGTGCTGGGCACGAACGTCGTGCGGCCCAGGAACGTCGAGACGACCGCGCTCGGCGCCGCCTTCCTCGGAGGGCTCGGCGTCGGCTTCTGGAAGAGCCCCGAAGACATTCGCAAGGCGTGGAAGGCCGACAAGGTCTTCAAGCCGAAGATGTCGACCGAGGAGCGCGCGCAGCACCTGGGCAAGTGGCGTGACGCGGTGAAGCGCGCATGAAGTGGCTCGTCGTCGCGGCGCTCGTCGTCGGTGCTGGTTGTGCGAAGTGCTCGGAGAAGCCCGTCGTCGACGCTGGCGCTCCGGTGGTGGTGGCGAAGGCGCCGAAGAAGTTCTCGACCGACCTGCGCACCGTCATCCTCACCATCTACCCGGAGTACCGCGGCACCGCGGTGAAGTCGGGCGTCGCGCGCCTGCAGCGAACCCTGAAGGGCAAGACCGAGTGGCAGTCGCGCACCCGCGAGCTGTTTGCGAAGCACCACATCGCCGAGACGCCGGCCGACGGGGGCATCGAAGGCACCTTCGACCTCTTCCACTTCCGCACCGACGAGACGCCGACGGGCACGGTGGCCACCATCGAGCTGCCCGTCGATGGCGAGACGCTGGGGCGGCTGTACACGAACCCCGCGTCGCTCTCGACGCTGCAGCTGGGCCTCTTCTTGCCGAGAGAGAACGTCGACATCGAGCGCGACGTCTTCGACTTCGAGCTCGTCTACGTGACGCAGACCGAGCACCGCGCCTCGTTCCTCACCCGCCAGCTCGTCGAGCTGATGCAGGGCAACGGGCAGTGGAAGCTCGAGGGCGCGCTGCCGGCGGGGTGGGAGCCGAACCCGACCGACGGCGGCTACGGCGAGGTGCCCGAGAACTTCACCGTGACGCTGAAGGGTGTCGTCGATGGCGCGACCGTGACGGTGACGCGTGAGCTGCGCCGCGTGACGGTCGACTACAGGCTGGTGACGTACGAGCCGTGAAGCAGTGACTCTCTGGGAGGGGAACCACATGAGACATCTTCTCGCTGCAACGCTGTGCCTCGCGCCCTTCGCGGCGCACGCCTTCTGCGGCTTCTACGTCGCGGGCGGTGGCGCTGAGCTGTTCAACAACGCCACGCAGGTGGTGCTGATGCGCGAAGGCACGCGCACGGTGCTGTCGATGCAGAACAACTACCAGGGCCCGGCAGAAGACTTCGCCATGGTGATTCCGGTGCCCGTGGTGCTGAAGAAGGAGCAGGTGAAGA
>JBEOKA010000265.1:0-4911 GCA_040275325.1 Myxococcaceae bacterium
CGCCGAACGAGGGCAAAGCCGTCTTCAGCCACGGCAAGCTCGAGCGCGCGTCATTTCTTGGAGCGCTGGGCCCCGATGCGCTCAAGGCCATGAGCGCCGTGCCCCGCTGCGCGTGGACGTTCAGCGAAGTCGCTGGCCAGGCGGGTGATGGCGCTGGCGTGGTGATCGAGGTCGGTGACGTCGTGACGGGTGAGCACGAGGTCATCGTCGGGCACGAGGTGGCCGAAGACGAGCCGCTCGCGTTCGAGGTCTCGGTGCCGCGCCCCGCAGCGCCCACCGAGCTGCCACCACCGCCGCCTCCCAACCTCACGCCCGAGCCGATGCTGGCGCCCGGCGTTCAGGCGATTCAGCTGCTGCTGGTCGATGACGATGAGGCGATCTTGCGCATGTTCAAGACGCTCTTCGTGAAGCACGGCTTTCAGGTGAGCACCGCGACCGATGGGCAGCTCGGCGCCGAGGTGGCCCTGACGAAGGCCTTCGACGTCGTGCTCGCCGATCTCAACATGCCCCACCTCGATGGCTGGGGGCTGCTGCGTCTGCTGCGCGAAGACTTCCGCACGCGCGAGCTGCCCGTGGCCTTCATCTCGGCGCACGACGACTACCGTGAGTCGCTGAAGGCGCTGAACGCTGGCGCGCAGGCCTACCTCTCGAAGGGCACCCGGCTCGACGCGCTGGTGACGCAGGTGAAGAAGCTGCTCGAGCCGCGCCAGGCCGCGCTGAACCTGCTCGCGTCGGCCGCGCCGTTCTCGCTGCAGGTCGCGCCGGTCGGGCCCCAATGGCTGCTGATGCACCTGGCCGAGCTGCACGCCTCGGGGCGCCTCGACGCGCGTGATGGCTGGGCGAACTACGCCCTCTTCTTCACCGATGGCGTCTGCACGCACTGCTCCGCGCAGGCCGGCAAGTACACGGCCGAGGGCGAGAAGGCCTTCAACGCCTTCGTCGCGAGCAAGAACGCCGAAGGCACGTGGACGCCTGGCAACGGCGCGGCTCCCCAGAACCTGCACCTGCCGACGGCCGTGTTGATCGAGCGCGCCTGCGCGACGCTGAACGAGAACGAGCGCCGCATGCGCGAGAGCCTGATGGTGAGCGCCACGCAGGTCGAGGTGAACGACGAGCTCTACGCGGTGTACCGGCAGGTCGGCCCGAAGCAATGGCTCGAAGCCGCGAAGCTCATCTGCGAAGACAAGCTCTCACCGCGCGACATCATCGGCCGGCTCGAGATCAGCCCCATCGACGTCGAAGAGACGATGAAGGATCTCATTCGCCGCGGCGTGGTGACGCTCAAGAAGGCGTGAGCAAAAAACAGCCGCGCCCGGAAGTTCACTCCGGAGCGCGGCGGCACTGTGGTTGAGCTGTACGTCGACTGGGTGGTGGTTCAGACCAGACGGCGCTGAGTCGCGAACGACTCGATGCCCATCTGCGGCCCGGACGGCAGCGCGTAGAGGGGGCACTTGATGCAGGTGAAGCTCTGCCAGCCACGGCGCACGGCCTCATCGAGGCAGTTGTCGTAGTGCGAGCAGTTCAGGTTCCGGTGCTGCTCGACGCCGAGGCGCTTAGGACCGGCCTCGGGGTTGATGCTCTGCGGTAGTTCGGTCGGACACGGCTTCATGATCGTTCGGCCTCCCTGGAAAACTTCCCCCCGACTGCAGAATCAGAAAATACGCTCACTCGTCTTTGAGACCTCTGCGACTACCCTCTTCCGTGAGTCACTTCCGAGCATCGCCCCCCGCCCTGCGCCTGCAACTTCTCTCCCCTGCTCGGAACCGCGGCGCACCGTATGGACCTGAGAATCGTCTGGTCAACCCGGTGAGCGCGGAATCCTTATCGGATTCACTCCGTTTCCTGCTTCGAACCTCGATTACGATTCGACGCGGCAGCGTGTACGGCAACCATCCAACGAATGTCAAACCGGGGTCCCCACGCACCGCAGGCGTGATCGTCGCCGCGCTCGCGTCTCTCCTCGGAGCGACGCCCTGCTTGGCGCAGTCGAGAGAGCTGATCGAGGCGGTGCGAGTGCACGCTGCGAACCTGGGCGCGCGGGCGCAGAGCGAGCTCGACGCGTGCGCGAACGCGTCTGACGCAGGCGTGACAAAGCCCTGTAGCGAGCACTCCAGACTGGCACTGCTCACCGGCGTGTTGTGGCTGTCCGAAGGAGAAGCGGCGAAGGCGGCAAGCCAGCTGGCGGCCGTGAAGCCACCGAAGAAGCTCGAGGCGTTTCACGGCTGGTATCTGGGAGAGGCGCAGGCGTACTCGGGGCAGCGCGCGTTGGCGCTCAAGACGCTCACGAAGGCGAAGACCGGGGCGCCGCCGTCGCTCGCGAGACGCATGGAGCTTCGCATCGCCGAGCTGCAGCTCGATCTCGGGCAGGCAGCGAAGGCGCGGCCGGTGCTCGAACAGGCCGCCTCAGAGACGCCGACAGCCGAAGCCCTGCTCTCTCGGGCGTATGCCCGCTTCGCCACCCAGGCCCGCGCCGAAGCCCAGAAGGATCTGCGGACGATTCTGCTCCGGTTTCCCACGCACCCGCACGCGGCCGAAGCGATGCGGCTGTTGTCGTTCGATGGCACGCCGACGTTCGGCTTCGAAGAGCAGCTGATGCGCGCTCAGGCGCTGATCGCCCAGGGCGCTCCGTCGGAGGCGCTCTCGCAGCTCGACGCGACCGTGGTTCCCGAGGGCAAGGATCAGCAGGGAGGGCTCGCGCGAATCGCGTTGCTGCGCGGTCAGGCGCTGCTCGCGAAGGGACAGGAAGCCGACGCGTTCGCGCAGCTCGAGATCGCGATGACGACTGGCCGGCCGGCGGCGGCGGCCGAAGCGATGATGACGAAGGCGCGACGGCTGATGCGCGCGCAGGATCACGAGAAGGCGCGAGCGCAGATGCTGGCGCTCGACGCGAAGTACCCCGAGAACGGCAACGCCGACGACGCCGCCTATCTGGGCTCGTGGGTCTCGCTCGCCGATGGAAAGTACGAGCAGGCCGTCGCCGACTTCGATCAGTTCGAGCTGCGCCATCAGTCATCGAAGAAGCGTGATGAGGCGAAGTGGTTTCGTGCGTGGGCGTTGTTCCGCCTCGGGCGTTTCGATGACGCGCGAAACAGCCTCGCGGCGTTGGTGGACGAGTTCCCGAAGTCGTCGCTCGTGGTGCAGGCGCGCTACTGGAGCACCCGCTTCGCGCAGCTGGGAAGACTCCGGCGGGTCGCGACGAAGACGACGCTCGAAGACGGTGGCCTGGCCGAGTCGTCGCGTGCCTCGACAGATGCCGGCGTGCCGATCGACGTCGCGCAGGAGTATCGCGAGCTCGCCCAGGGATTCCCCGGCACCTTCTATTCGGTGTTGGCGATCGAACGCCTCCGCGAGCTCAACCAGCCGCTGCCGAAGCTGTTCACCGAGCCGCCGAAGTCCTTGAAGGTCGCCCCACCCGCCTCGCTGGGCCTCGCGCTCGAGCTGGCGAAGACCGGACTGCTCCGCGACGCCGCAGAAGAGGTGAGCCGGGTCGTCGGCACCGTCGGCTCGTCTGATGACGCGCTCACGCTCGGCCACGCCTTGCAGACGATCAGTGAGTTTGGCCCCGCGCACGGGCTTGCGGCGAGGTGGCTCTGGGGTCAGGTGTACACGGGTCGTCGGCCCGAGGCGTTGATGCTCATGTACCCGCGCGCGTATCAGGCCACCGTCGAAGCGCGCGCCGCCGAGGTCGGGCTCGATCCCTTCCTCGCGTGGGCGATCATGCGTCGCGAGAGCGGCTTCCGGCCCGAGGTCGTCAGCAGCGCCGACGCGCGTGGCCTCATGCAGATCATTCCGCCGACGGCGAAGGCGATCGCCTCTGAGCTGAAGACCGCGACCCCTGCTCCAGACGATCTCTACGCGCCCGAGGTGAACGTTCGGTTCGGCACCTGGTACCTCTCGGCCCTGCTCGATCGCATGGGGCACCCGGGGCTGTGCGCGGCCTCGTACAACGCGGGGCCGTCGGCCGTGGCGAAGTGGATGAACCAACGCGGAACGTTGCCGCTCGACGAGTGGACCGAAGAGATCCCCTACAAAGAGACGCGCGGCTACGTGAAGCAGGTGCTGGCCGACTACGTGATCTACCAGCAGCTCTACGGAGACTCGTCGAAGCCCGGCCGAATCGCGCTGTCGTTGCCCACGCCCAAGGCCTCGGGCGTCGGTTTCTAGCGGAGCATGTTCATGCGCTGCCGGTTCGCCTCGCGCGCCTTGTCCTGAAACTGTTTCGCTTCGGCTTTGAGTGACTCGAGCTCACCCTTCACCTGAGCGCGCTGCTGTCCGAGCTGTGCTTTTCGCGCCTTCGCCTCGGGGTTCGCCGACCAGCCGATGCCGGCGATCTCCTTGTCGATCTTCGCCAACTGCGCACCCTTCTCGATCATCAGAGGAGGAAGCTGCAGCTCCCTCGCGGTGTCTTTGGCGGCTTGCTTCGCCTGAGCGCCAACGGTGGAGACGGCTCCGCGCAACTTATCGATGAAGGACATGGTGTGGACTCCCGATGAGGCAGACTGCGCTCATTGGACACCGAACAGGCCATGTGTGCGCAATCATCATGTGATTTTCGCGTGATCGCCGGGGACCCGTGATTCGCGCGCTCGCCTCGCTGATCTCCTCGCTGGTGCTGATCGCGTTGCCGACGCTGACCGTCTGGCTCGCCTCGTCGCTGATCGCCTTCCACGGCGGGCCTCGTGAGCTCGCGCTGGTCGGCGGGTTGCTGCTCTTCCCCATTCTTCCGGTGCTCTGGGAGTGGCGCGCGACGCGCGCTTGGAAGCTGGGCCTTCAGCGCAGGAAGCAGTTCGTCGGCACGCCGAAGCGGCGGTTCTCGGGCTTCACGCGCCTGGCGCTGCGCACCCTTTTCATCTGTCTCGTCTTCACCGGCGCGATGGTGGCGAAGTTTCCGAAGGTGACGTTCGCCGCGCT
>JBEOKA010000266.1:0-13491 GCA_040275325.1 Myxococcaceae bacterium
GAAAGGACACCCCAAGGCCGGAAGAGTGAGAGCGCGACACTGACTCGCAGACATCGAGATCGACTGCACGCGCATCCCAGTCTGGGCCCAGGCTTGGGAAGGCGAAGCAGCTTTCAACTCGTCACGCGTCACCACGCGCTGTCTCGACCCCCACAGGCGTCGAGACCCGGCCCAGCAGCCACCAGATCGCCGCTGTCACCAACAAGACGCCGCTGAGCGACGCCATCATCACGCGCGGGCCCAGGTTGGTCGCGTCGAGCACGCGCCCCGCGAGCCAACTCGAGAGCCCGAGCATCAACATGTACGACATGAAGTCGACGGCGTAGATGCGGCCGCGCATCGAGTCTTCGACCTGCATCGACAGCAACGAACTCGAGAACACCCACTGCGTCGAGATGCCGAGGTGGGCGCACGCGAGCATCAACGCCGCGATCGGAAGCGATGGCGAAAACGCGAACGCCACCCAGAACGCCGCCGTGACGAGGAAGCCGATGCCGATGGCGCGCTCGAGGAACGCTGGCGTGTCGCCTCCCAACCGCCGCGCGACCAGCGGGCCGAGAAACGCACCGACGCCGCGCATGCCGAGCAGCACGCCGATGCCGGCTTCCCCTTTTCCACCCGGCGCGAACACCCGCTCACCAAGCATCGCGTAGAGCAGCAGCGCGCCTCCTCCCGGAATCGCCCAGGCCGTCTTCACCCAGATCGTACGGCGCACGAGCGGATCGGCCCGCAGCCTCGCGATCCCTTCGCGCAGATCGTCGAGGCCGAACGTCGCGGTCCACGTCGCAGGTCGTACTCGTGCCGTGAACGGAACGGCCGCGCCACGAACGAACATCGCCGAACCCAGATAGGTGAGGGCGTTCACGACGAAGGCTGCGTCACGGCCGAAGACAGCTGCCGTCGCTCCGCCTGCCACCGCGCCGAACCCAAGCATCGCCGACCACGTGATGCCCTGGAGCGTGTTGGCGGTGACCAGCTCGTCCCGCTCGACGGTGCTCGCGATCGCGGCCTGCTCAGCGGGGTCGAAGAACGCCGCCGCCGTCATCTGCACGAACGTGAGCGCGTAGACGATCCACACGTCGCTGGGCTCGCGCACCAGGAGAAACCCAAGCACGACGAGCGCGCGAACGACGTCGCACGTCATCATGATCACCCGGCGCGGAAACCGATCGGCCGCCACGCCCGCGACAGGCCCCAGCAGTGCCGCGGGCAGAAACCGCACCAGCAGCATCAGGCCGACCGCTTCACCACTGCCCGCGTACTCGTTGAGCAGCGAGTACAGCGCGATGAGGGTGAACCAGTCTCCGGCGAGGCTCACGACCGAGCCCAGCCAGATTCGGCGATACGCCGGGCGTCGTCGCAGGACTTCGAGGTAGCCGGGGGTGCTCACGCGCGCGCCGTCTAGCGCGGAGTTCAGTGGCCGTCAGTCTCGGGCGCCGACTCACCCGCGACGCCCGCATCAGCCGCAGGCTGTTCGACCGGTGTCGCCTCCGTCGGCTTCGGTTCCGCGGGAGGAGGAATCGGGTTCGGAGCGACTGGAGGGGGCGGGGGAAGACCCTGTACCGCGGCGCGGAGCGTGTCGGAGAGCGACTTCACCTGCGGCTCGACCGCCAGCAGCAACTGCGTCGCGTCTTTCTTGTGGCGGGCGTCGGCGTCGGCGGCGAGCTTCAGCTGCTGCAGGGCTTCATCGAGCTGCTTCCGAGCGTCGTCGATGCGCTGTTTGGCGAGGAAGTAGGCGACCTCGGCCTTGAGTGTTCCGAGCGTCGTGCGCTGCTGCTCCGAGAGCCCACGCAGCGCCTCGGCCCGCTTCACGAGTGCCACCCCGATGTCGAGATCGCGCTTCAGATCGGACGACACGCGCGGCTTGGCGAGCAGCTCGATCACCGAGAAGAGGGCTCGATCGAGCTCATCACGATCTTCGAACTTCTGACCCACCACCGCGAGCGCCGTGTTCCCGTTCAGATCGAGTGGCGCGTAGGCCTCAGCGAGCAGAGGGTCGGCGGGTTGAAACGCCTCAGTCCCCATGGGCAGCATCTTGCCGCGGGCGACGATCAGCTGACCCCCCTGCACCTCGAGGCTCCAGGTGCGTGAGTTGAGCAGCGAGGCCGCATAGAGGCCGCCCGTTGCCCCCGCCACGACGACCGCGAAGATCACGAGGTTGCGAAAGGCTCGGCCGAGTCGGCGGAGAAAAGAGCTCTGGGGTCCTGCGTCGGAGTCGGTGGCCATGGCGTGCAACAGGCTAGTACGGGTTGGAACACCGCCAATTGCCGGGTGGTTTCCTTGGGCGGTTTCCCGAGACGAGTAGACTCCTTCATCGGCGTGTCGACTTCTTTCAAGAAGCTGGGCCAGAGCGAGCTGCTGCCGCGGTACATCTTCGCGGAGAGTCTCTACGCGCGCCGTCGCGTGCTCGAGATCGGCGCCGTGGCCTCGACGCTCGGTCAATCGGCGCGCTTCCTGTCGACGCGTGGCGCTCGGGTCGTCGTTGCCGCCGACAGCGATCTGCAGGCCATTCAAGACGCGCAGGCGAAGCTGGCGGGCCCGAACCTTCGATTTCGCCCGCCGGTGTTCGACGACTTCGAGGCGGGCAGCTTCGACCTGGTGATGGTGGCCGACCTGGCGCCGTATGTGCTCGCGCCAGAGCTGCTGAAAGATCTCGCGCGGCTCGTCGCGAAGAACGGCTACCTCATGGGTGGCCTGCGCAACCCGGCCGGGCTGGCGCTCGCGAGCATGATCGAGGCCGAAGAGGGCACGCCGACGCCGACCTACGGCCAGCTGCTCGACGCGCTCTCGGTTCACTTCCAGTCGGTCGAGGTGGCGACGCAGTCTCCAGTGCTCGGCTACCAGCTCGCGTTCGAGCGGGGCGACGGGCTGCAGGTCGATGGCTCGCTCGCGGGGAACAGTGAGGCGGCGTACTTCATCGTCGTCGCTGGCCAGGAGCCCGCGCGCAACTTCGACCCCACGTGGGTGCAGCTGCCGCCCGAGCCGCTCGCCTTCACCGGCGGCAAGCTCGAAGACTTCTCGACCCGCGCCCGCGATTGGCGCGAGCGCTCCGAGCGCCTGAAGGAGGCGCTGCAGAAGAAGACGGCCGAGCTCGAGACGCGGCAGGCCGATCTCCGCGAGACGAAGGCGCAGCTCGAGGCAGGGAAAGAAGCGGTCGCGCGGCTGACGGCCCAGCTCGAGGCCCAGCGTGAGCGGCCCGAGTCGCTTCGTGATCGTGAGGAGCTCGCCCAACGGGTTCGCCGCCTCGAGGCCGAGCTGACGGTGTTGCGTGAGCGGGCCATCGACGCAGAGGGCAGGGCGACGGCTGCGCGCGCCGATCATGAGGCGCTGCTCCGCGCGCAGAAGGACGCCGCGATTCAGGCGCTGGCAGCGCAGGAGCAGAACCGCCTCGAGCGCGCCCGTCGTGAAGAGGTCGGCACCCAGCTCGAAGATGCCCGCACCCGCCTCGCGCGCGCGTACGAAGAACTCAAGAAGGCGCAGGAAGACGTCGTCACCGAGCGGCTCGAGCGTGAACGGGCGCTGTCGCACGCCGACCGCGCACGTGAGGAGATCGCCTCGAAAGAGACCGAGCTCGCCGCGTCACGTCAGCGTGAGCTCGCCCTCGCCGATGCCCGCACCCAATCGCTGCAGGCCATCGAGGGGCTCGAGCGTTCGCTGGGTGAGGCCCGCTCGCAGGTCATCGCGATGCGTGACGAGTCGTCGAAGCGTGAGGCCGATCGGCTCTCGCTCGCGCGCTCGTTCGAGGTGGAGTCGGGGCATCGGAGGGAACTGGAGCAGGAGCTTCAGCGACGGACGGCGCGCGTCGAGCAGCTCGAGCAGGAGCTGACGGTCAAGCAGACCGCGCTGGCCGGCCTCGAGACCGAGTTGCAGTCGGCGACGTCGTCGCACGCGCGCGCCCTGCGAGACATCGAGACCCTCGCGAGCTCGGAACGTACCTGGCGCGATCTCGCCCAGCAGTACGAGCAACGCCTCGCCGAGACGAACGCCAACGTTCAGCAGCTCAGCGATCAGGTCGCACAGCTCAGCGCCGAGAAGGACTCGGAGATCGCCCGCGGTCGCCGCCTCGAGCGTGACCTCGAAACCGCCATCACGGCCGAGCGCACCTCGCGCGAGCAGTCCGACGTGTTGTCGACCGATCTGCGCAGGCAGATCTCGGAGCTGACGCAGGACCGTGATCGGCTGATCGAGGAGCGCGACGATCTTCGCGGCGCCGTCGACGATCTGCGCAAGGCACGGCAGAGCGAGCAACAGCGGGTGGCCGAACTGGAGGATCAGCGCTCGGCTCTCACCGCGTCGATCGAGCGGCTCGAAGCCGAGGTGGCGCACGCCCGCAGGGAGCACGAAGACGCCGCGCAGGCCGCTGCGCAACAGAAGCGCGTCTTTGAAGGCCTCGTCGCAGAGCGGGACACTGCGCTGGGCACCGAGCGAGCCACCACCGCCGCGCTTCGGCAGCAGGTCGTCGGGCTGGACGGTGAGATCTCCCGCCTGGGCGGCATGCTCCGCGAGGGTCAGAAGATCCTCGACGAGACCCGCGCAGGGCTCGAGGAGAAGACGCAGGCGCTGGGGCAGACTCGTGCCGCCCTCGACGAGAAGACGCAGGCCCTCGATCAGACTCGCGCCTCGCTCGACGAGAAGACGGCCACGCTCGCGCAGATCAGCGCCGCCCTCGACGAGAAGACGAAGGCGCTGGACCAGACCCGAAGCTCGCTCGACGAGAAGACGATCGCCCTCGAGGCGTCACGCGCGGCGCTCGAAGAGAAGAGCAGAGCGTTCGACCAGAGCGTGGCCGAGCTCGAAGAGCGGTCCGCCGATCTCGAGTCGAGCAGACAGACGGTTCGAAGCCTCTCCGATCGGGTCTCGCTGCTCGAAGGCACGCTCGCCGACGCGACCCAGTCACTCGAGCGCACTGCCCAGACGCTCGGCGTAGCTCGAGACGAGAAGACAGCCCTGCAGCAGCGCCTCGACGACGCGACCCAGCGGGCGGCTGGCCTGTCGGCGCAGGTCCAGAACCTTCAGCGCGTCACCATGGCCGCCGATGAGGCGTTGGCCGCGGCGAAGTCGCAGAAGAACGCGATCGATCGCGAGCTGATCGAGCTGCGCACCCAGACCGAGGCTGAGCGCCGGAGCACCGAAGAGCGGTACGTGGCGTTGAAGCAGACCGCCGAGCTGTCTGCCTCGCGGGCCGTCGAGCTCGAGGCTCGCGTCGCCGACCTGTCGCGGTCGTTGCGAGAGCAGCAGGATGAGACCTCGGAGCAACGCGCAGCCGCGGCCGAGGGGCACCGCGCGGCCGAGGCGCTGCGCCTACTGCTCGCCGATCGGGAGTCCGCCCTCGCCACCACCACCTCGCAACTCGAGCAGTCCTCCCGCGAACTCCAGGAAGCGCGCGCGGCGATCTCGGCTGAAGGTCAGCGCGCTCACCAACTCGAGCTCGAAGGTACGGCTTTGCGCGAGGCGCTCGATCGCCGCACCGCTTCGTTCGACGAAGTGCAGGCCGCTCTGGCCACGGTGCGGGAGACGCTGGCCGCGAAGGAGCAGGCCCTGGCGGTGCTGGTGTCGGAGCGTGACGCGCTCTCGGGCACCAGCTCGGAGCAGCAAACGAAGGTCGCAGAGCTCTCGACCCGGCTCGCCGAGCGTGAGGCGGCCCTGGAAGAGACGAGACAATCGCTCGCGGGGCTCGAGCGTCGGGCTGATGAGCTGTCCGCAGCCCTGGGTGAGCGCGACCACCGCCTGGCCGATCTCGCCGCTTCTTCTGCGTCGCTTCAGATCACCCTCGACGATCGCGCGAGCACCATCGAGCGCCTCACCGCCGAGCACGCCCAGACCCTCGAAGTGCTGAAGCGAGATCATGCGGCCGATCTGCAACAGCTCGTCGGCGATCGTGACGATCGGCTCGCCGCCGTGGGGGCGGAGCGCGATGGTCTCGCAGCGGCGCTCGCCACCCTGAAGCAGCAGACCCAGTCGCTCTCGGAAGAGCTCGAGCACCTGCGTGCCGAACAGGAAGAAGGCGCGATCTTCCGCGAACAGGAAGCGAAGCTCCGCGAGAGCGTTGAGGCCGATCGGTCGCGCCTGGCCGCGCTCGTCGACGTGAAGACGCTCGAGCTCACGACGCTGGTTGAGAGCCGCGCCCAGCTCGAGGCGCAGCTCGCCGAACGCACGGCCACGCTGGAAGAAGCGAAGGCCACCCTCGATCGGCGCGCCGCCGAGTGGGAGCAGAACCGCGCGGGGCTCATCGACGCACATCGCGGCGAACTCGAAGCGACGACGCAGGCGGCTGCGCGTGCGCTCGAGCAGCGCCAGTCCGAGCTCGAGGCGAGGCTCACCGCCACGCGCGCCGAACACGCCCAGACCCTCGAACAGCAGGCCGCCGCGTACCAGGCCAACCTCGAGCAACGCAGCGCCGAAGCGGCGAAGGCCCTGGCGACGAAGGAAGACGAGCTGCTCCAGCGCGCCGGGGCGGCCGAGGGCCGGGCGAACGAACTCGAGCGCCAGCGTGACGAGCTGAAGAAGGATCTCGAGGGTGCCCGCGCCGCCGCGTCGACCGAGCGCACTGACGCGCAGACCCGCCTCGAGGCGGTTCAGGCCGAGCTCGCGAAGGTGTCGGCCGTCGTCGAGAAGGCGAACTCCGAGGCGCGTGGGCACCAGGCGGGAAAACAGGCGCTTCAGCAGGAACTCGATCGCGCGCGCATCGAGCTCGATCAGCTGCGCACGTCGCTCGCGCAGGCCGGTGGAGAGAGCCGCGCCATCGCCGAGGCTCGCAGCCAGCTCGAGGCCGAGATCGAGCGGCTCCGTCAGCGCGTGCCAGTGCTCGAGGGCGAGCTCGAACACCTCAAGGCCACCCAGCCCGAGCTGCTCGCCCTGCGCGAGAAGACGCCGCAGCTCGAGGCGTCGCTGGTCGAGCTGCAGCAGCGCTTCGCGGCGGCCGAAGAGAGCCGCTCCGAGCTGATCTCGGCTGCTGCGGTGACCAACGCCGAGGTGATTGAGCTGCGCGCGAAGAACGGCTCGCTCGAGTCGTCTTCGACCGAAGTCGAAGGGCGGCTCACCGCGCTCCAGCAGCAGCTGCTCGAGGCCGAGACCCGCGCCGCCCAGCTCGCCGAGTCGCTCTCGCAGTATCAGGATGAGCGCCCCGCGCTGGGCACCGAGATCACCGAGCTGCGCATCAAGGTGAACGTGCTCGAGAAGCGGCTCGCCGAGGCCGAGCGCACCGCGCCCCAGTCAGACGCCG
The DNA here is from genome assembly GCA_040275325.1 of Myxococcaceae bacterium. Classification (GTDB taxonomy): domain Bacteria; phylum Myxococcota; class Myxococcia; order Myxococcales; family Myxococcaceae; genus Xiheimicrobium. Next base: position 7,223 of record JBEOKA010000266.1, read on the forward strand.
AGATCGAAGCGCTGCGCCGTCGCCTCCCTGAACTCGAGGCCGAGCTCGAGCTGGCGCGCATCGGGGCCCGCAGTGACATCGAAGCTGCGGTCGGCGGCCGCAAGCAGGCTGAAGAGCTGCTCCTCGCGCTCCGCGTCAAGTACGGCGAGCTGCAGCACGAACTCGCCACCGCCAACGAGGCCCTCGATCAGACCAGGACCGGCAGCCCCGATCTGCGCGAGCAGGTCGCAGAGCTCACCGCCGAGAACGAGCTCATCGAGACCGAGCGTGAGCGTCTCTCCGAAGCGGTCGACAGCCTCGAGAAGCGGCTGAAGGACCACGACCAGCTGAAGGATCGAATGCTGCGCGTCGAGACCGATCTCGAGCTGACCAGGAAGCTGCTCGATCAGGCTCGTCGCGATCTCGAAGAGGCCCGCCGCGCCCCGCCTCCGCCTCCACCGAAGTCACCGCCTGCCGCCATCGACTTCGCGTTCGACGAAGACCCCGTGACGGCGGTGAACCCGGTGCCTGCGCTCGCGGAGTTGCTGAAGCAGACGGCACCCAAGAAGCCGACGCCACCGCCGCCTGATCCCGAAGTGTTCGAGCTCGACGTCTCGGAAGACGAGGCCGAAGAGATCCTGCTCCTCGACGAAGAGACAGGTGAGAACGGAACGAACGGCAACGGAAAGAAGTAGAAAGGGCGCGTGTCTCGCCGCGTCCTCGCTGTCCTTGGTGCCTGTCTCGTCGTCGCCGCCCTGTGGTTTGCGTTTGCATCAGCAGATGAGACCTCGCCGACCGGCGTCCAGACCGCGGTCGAACCCTCCGACGAGGCCGAGCCGCAGAAGAAGGCTCGCCAGACGATCGAGACGGTTCGGCCGGGTGCGCTGGCGGGCTTCGTCAAGGCGAACGGACAGGGCGTTGGGCGCGCGCGGGTGTTGCTCAAGGCCACCGTCCCGCTGACGGTCGAAAGCCTCGACGACGGAGCGTTTCGCATCGAAGGCGTTCCCGGAGAGCCCGTGTTCCTCGCGGCGGCCTCGGGAGCGCTCGCGTCGGACGTGCTCGGCCCCTTCGTCATCGAGCCGGGGAAGACGATCGACGGGCTGGTGCTCGAGCTGAAGCCGACGGTGACGCTCGATGGCGTCGTCCGTGACGTGGTGACGCGCGCGCCGATCTCGCGAGCCGTCATCTCGTGGTCTGGCGGCACGACGCAGACGAACGAGCTGGGCGCCTTTCAGTTGCCTGCACCGAAGAGCCAGATCTGGCTCGATGTGATGGCGAAGGGCTTTCTCCCTCGCACCGAGTGGGTCTCGCTCGAGCTCGCGCGCGCTGGTGGGCGGCTCGATCTGTCCCTCTCTCCCGTCTCGGTGATCGAGGGCCAGGTGATGGAGCAGGGCACTCCTCGCGCCGGGGTCTCGATCTGGGCCGAGCTGACCGAAGGCATGCGCCGCGGCGAGCGCACGCCGATCGTCCTCTCGAACGCGAAGGGAGAGTTCCGTATCGAGTGCAGCGAGGGCCTGCGCCGGGTGATGGCGGTGACTCCCGCGGGCGTGACGTTTCCAGGCCCAGAGGTGCGCATCTCTGTCGGAGACGTTCACAAGGGCGTCGTCGTCGAGCTGGGTGATCTCGGCAACGTGAGCGGCAGCATTCGCAAAGACGGTAGCCCGTTCTCATCGGCGAGCCTCACGCTGGTGAATGCCTTCACCGAAGATTCCGTGAGCACCACCACGGCGCTGCTCGATGGCCGCTTCTCGTTCAGCGCGGTGCCCGTGGGCAGGTACCTCGTGCAGGTTCGCCACGGCGCGTTCAGCACCATCGCGGGGCCGTTCGATCATCGCGACGATGGGCAGCCCTGGAGCATCGAGGTTTCGGCGGGAAAGGTCCTCTCGGGACGAGTCGAGCCGGCGGCTGGCGGCGTTCGGGTCCGGTGGCGCAGCGGTGATTGGTCGGGCCCGTCTTCAGAGACGATCTCGGCCGCCGATGGCACGTTCAGCTTCGAGGGCGTGCCGAACGCGCAGGTGCTGCTCGACGCCGAGGGACCGGACGGGGCCGCGACGGCGACGGCGAAGCCTGGCGATCAGGTGATTCTGAAACTCGAGCGAGGCAAGGCGCTGGTGCGGGTCGTCGACGACAGTGGCGCAGCGGTGGCCGACGCCGTGGTGCTCGCGCGCAGTGACGAGACCGGCGCCGTGCGGAAGTACGTGCTCATGGCGCCAGACGGCGTGTTCCAGATCGATCTGCCGAAGGGGCGCTGGGTGGTGCTCGCCGAGGTGAGCGGGCGCGGCCGCACGAGTGGTCAGTTGGTGACGATCGCGGGTGCTCCGGTGGACATCACGCTGCGACTGACGGCGACCGACCCCGTGCGCGGGCGCGTCGTCGATCGTGCCTCGAAGCTGCCGATTCAGAACGCGCGCGTTCGCGCCGAGTCGGCCATGGGGAAGGTGAGCGTCACCACCGACGCGCGCGGCGAGTTCACGCTGCCGCCACAGCCGAAGCAGGTGCAGCTGCTCGTGGGCCGCGAGGGCTACGAAGCGCAGGGCTTCTATCTGCCCTCTCGCCCAGACGCGTCGAACCTGGTCGTCGAGCTGCAGCCCGCGCCCAACAAGCCGTTTCAGGACGAGGCGCCGCGCTTCGAGGGCGTCGGCATGACGCTTCGTCCCGAGCCAACCCGCATCGCGGTCCAGGTGGTGAACGAGGGCAGTCCGGCGGAGCGCGCGGGCGTTCGGGCCGGCGACGTGATCGTCAGCATCGATGGCGCTCCGGCAGGCGCCGATCTGCAGAACGTGGTGAGCCGCATTCGTGGGCCAGCTGGAACGGCCGTGCGCATCGGCTTCGAACGCGAAGGCCGCCCGCTCGAGCTCGTGTTGCGCCGCAAGTCGTTGCTCATCAGCTACTGGTGATCAGGCGCGCTGCTTCTTCTTGCGATCCCTGCGACTCGCTCTGCTTTGAACGACCTCGGGCGGCGCGATGGTGCCGGGCATCGGCGTGCCTTCCGGCAGCGGTGTCTCGGGAGCGGGCTGCTCGGAGGGGAGCGACGGCAGCCGAATGACGAAGGTCGCGCCTTCACCGACCTTGCTCTGCACGGCGATCGTCCCGCCGTGGCTCTTCACGATGCGCTGGCAGATCGCGAGGCCAAGCCCCGTGCCCTTCTGCTTCGTCGTGAAGAACGGCACGAAGATGTTCAGCTGCTGCTCGGGTGGAATGCCGGGGCCCGAGTCGGTCACCTGAATCTCGATGGAGTCGGGCTGGCGGAAGTCGCCAAACCGCTCGGGCTTCAGCGTCGTCAGCACGATCTCGCCGGGCTTGTCGCCGAGGGCCTGCGCCGCGTTCTGCACGAGGTTGATGAGCACCTGCTTGAGCTGCTCGGCGTCTCCGTCGACGCGCGCGAGATCGGCCGCGAGCGCCTCACGAATCGTCACGTTCTTCGGCAAGTCGTTCTGGATGAGACGCAGCGTGCGGGTGACGACCTCGTTCACGTCGGTCGGGCCGAAGCTCTGCTTGAGCGGTCGCGCGTAGTCGAGGAAGGCCGTCACCACGCCGTTGAGCCGGTTCACCTCTTCGACGATCACCTCGATGAACTCGCGATCGTCGGTCGGCACCGTCTTCGGGTCGAGGCACTGCGCAGCGCCTTTGATCGCGCCGAGCGGGTTACGAATCTCGTGGGCCAGGCCGGCGGCCATCTCACCGAGGGCGGCGAGGCGATCGCGTTCGCGCATGCGCTCGTACAGCTTCGAGTTCTCGACGACGGTGGAGAACCGATCAGCCAGCTCGAGAATGAGCGCGATCTCGTCTGACGCGAACGCCTCGGGCACACGCTCATCCCAGAGGTTCAAGAAGCCGAGCACGCGATCGTTGCCCATCAACGGCACGGTGATTCCCGCGCGCATCTGCTCGAGGGCCTGGCGCACGTCGTTGAGCCGCTTCACCTCTTCGCGGGCTTTTCTGGCTTCGAGCGGCTGGGCCTTCAGCTCGGCCGAGCGCCGGTTCACGGTCTCGAGCAGTTGCGCACGCTCGGTGCGACTCACCAGCGCACGCGCCGTGCCTGCATCGAGAAACAGCGCCGGCTGTGGGCCACGACTGTCGAGCAGTCGGAAGCCGGGCCGATCTTCGGCGAGCAGATAGATCGACGCGTGGGTGATGCGGCGGGTCTCGTTGAGACCGTCGAGCAACATCGCCGCCAGCTGAGGCCCGTCGATGACGTTGGCCGTACGGCGCAGCAGCTGCCGCACCGACTCGAGGAACGCGAAGCGCTGGCGGAAGAAGAGGGCGACCACGCGCTCCTCGACCCAGTTCGACAGCGGCTCGAGCAGAATCAGCATGACGAACGCAGAGACCGTCGTGTTGAACAGGTAGAGGCTGGTGTTGTCCTTCTGCACCCAGACCGTCAGCACGATGAAGACGACGGCCAGAATGACGGCCAGCACGGTCTGGGAGGCGATCTTCCCGAGCAGCTCGTGCAGGTCCATCAGGCGCAGGCGCAGCAGCGTCTGGCTGAGGAAGAAGAGGTACAGCGTCGAGATGATCGGCCCGAGCGTGGGGAACGCGATGTCGAAGCGCGCGAGGAAGTCGAGGGCCGAGAAGACGATGGAGCCGCCCGCGCCGATCGCCAGGTACATCAGGCGAAGTCGATCGATGCGCGACTCGCTCGCCTGCATGCGTGAGAGCAGCAGCGAGACCGAGAAGGTGAGCGCCAGCAACACCCACGCGACGACCGCCACGCGCGCCCAGAGTTGGTCGGCCAGTGGCGTCGCTCCGACGGCGAGGCCGAGCAGGAGCGAGAAGAACGACGTGCGCCGGCCGTAGCGGGCCGCCCGAGGGCTGAAGTTGAGGAACTCGAGGAAGAACGACAGCGCCGTCGAAGGAACGAGGGCTCCGAGGACGATCGTGAGCCCCAGCATCACCCGCGAGACGATCGACGGGGCATCGTCGACGATCGGGAAGAGCCCCTCGAGGAAACGCGCGAAGTGGAACGCGCCCACCGACAACGCGAACACGCTGAACAGCGTCACCACGCGCGCCCGCTGCTGCCTCAGGAGCATCGAGATGCCGAGCGCGAGGCCGATGATGCCTGCGAGCAGCGCGCTTTGTGTCCTGATGTCCATGAAGTTGACGTGCAGTGTAGCCGTGTACGATGCGCTCGTGCGCGTCAGCCGTCTGGTCAGTCTGGGTTTTCTGCTCGTTGCATCGCTGGCCTTCGCGCAACGCGGCACCGATGAAGACCCGTTCGGCGCAGAGATCGTCGAGCCCGACCCGATCGCGCTGGTGACGAACCCCGCGTTCCCGTCGCTCGAGGTGGCAGCTCCAGTCGCGGTCGATGCCGGCGTGCTTCAGGTCGTCTCGATGGAGCGCGCCGATCTCTCTCCGTACTTCCTCGAGGGAAAGCTGCGCGAGGCACGGCAGGCGTTCGCGCAGGGCTCGTACACCAGGGCTCGCGAGAAGCTCGACGCCGTCAAAGACACGAACCCGGTGCGGTTCCTTCGCGCGCTCGCCGCGTTTCGCACGCGTGACTTTGCCTTTGCCGCGCCCGAGTTCGAGGCGCTCGCCGAGACGTACACGGCGCTGGCCGATCGCTGCCTCGTGCACGCGGGGTGGTCGTTCGAGGGCTTGAACGACTTCGAGGGCGCCAATCGGGTCTTCGAGAAGGTGAACCCGAAGTCGCGCATGTGGTTCGACGCGCAGCTGGGCCTGGGCCGATCGCTTCGCCACACGAAGCAGACGCCCCGCGCGATCGAAGTGCTCGCATCGCTCGGAGAACGTCCGGCGCCGCCGTGGGGCAGGGACGTCGGCGCCGAGGCGTTGCTCGCGTTGGCCGATCTGTATCAGGTGCGAGGTGACGCGAAGGCCGAACAGGCCGCGCTCGCTGCGCTGTGGTCGAAGCACCCGCTCTCGGTGCAGACGACGAAGAACGAGAAGCGCCTGGCCGACGTCGAGAAGCTGTCGACCGAGGTGACGGTGACCCGCGCCGAGCAGCTGATCGACGCTCACCGCAATGCGCAGGGGCTGTCGCTGGTCGAGCCGCTGCTCGAGGCGCTCAAACTGCCAGACGCGCTGGCATGTCGGGCTCACTTCGCCGCGGGAAAGGCGCATCGAAAGCTGCGTGCCCACCCGAAGGCCGTCGCGGCGCTGCTGCCGGTGGTGAAGAAGTGCAAGGACGACGATCTGCGCGCGAAGGCGCTCTACACGCTCGGCTTCAGCCAGACGGTCACGACGCCAGAGACGGCCATCGAGACGTACGAGACCCTCGCGAAGGACTTCCCCGATCACCCGCTCGCCGATGACGCGCTCTTCTTCGC
>JBEOKA010000267.1:0-10381 GCA_040275325.1 Myxococcaceae bacterium
ATTCGCACTTCCTGCCGAGGCGAATGTGGTGAGCGCAGGCGAGAGTCGAACTGGAGGATACGTGACTGTGACGCGTTTTGGACGAATCGAGACTCCGGCCGGCCCGAAGTACGTCGAGGTGCAGGAGCCGCGCGTGCACGTGCTCTCCGATGCTCCCTGGGCGAAGCCGAACCGAACGGGCGAGGTGTACGAGCTCTCTGCCGTCACCTGGGCCGTGCCGAGCGCCGCCTCGAAGGTCGTCGCCATCGGGCAGAACTACCGCAAACACGCCGAAGAGATGGGCAAGCCGGTTCCCGTCGAGCCCCTCATCTTCATGAAGCCGATGACGGCGTTGAACGCGCAAGGCTCGCCGATTCTCATGCCGCCCGCGAGCAACGACGTGCAGCACGAGGCGGAGCTGGGGTTGATCATCGGCCAGAAGCTCACGCGGGCGACCGAAGCCGAAGCGGCTGACGCGATCTTCGCGGTGACGTGCTTCAACGACGTGACGGCCCGCGACATCCAGAAGCGCGAGATTCAGCACACGCGCGCGAAGTCGTACGACACGTTCGCCTGCTGCGGCCCGTTCATGGTGCGCGGCCTCGACTTCTCCGATCTGCAGGTCACCTGCCGCCTGAACGGCGAGCAGAAGCAGGTGGGCCGCACCAGCGACATGGTGCACTCGTCGGCGAAGCTGGTGGCCTTCATCTCGAACGTGATGACGCTGCTGCCTGGCGACATCATCTCCACTGGCACGCCCTCGGGCGTCGGGCCGATGAAAGATGGCGATGTCGTCGAGGTGGAGATCGAAGGCATCGGCGTGCTGCGCAACCCGGTGAAGCGGTGACCGAGCGGGTCTTCGTCGCGCTGGGCTCCAACCTCGGAGATCGCACCGCGCAGCTCGACGAAGCCCTTCGCAGAATCGCAGCGCTCGCCGCGACCTCCGTCATCGGCGTTGCGCCGGTCATCGAGACCGAGCCGCTCTTGCCGCCCGACGACCCCACGCCTCAGCCCTCGTACCTGAACACGGTGGCCGAGCTGCGAACGGCGCTCGAGCCCGAGCCGCTGCTGGAGTCGCTCAAGGAGATCGAGCGCGCCATGGGTCGGGTGACGACGACGCGCTGGGCCCCTCGGCTGATCGATCTCGATCTCATTCTCTACGGAGCACGCACACACGCGACCGAGCGCCTGACCCTCCCGCACCCCGGGTTGCCGCAGCGCCGCTTCGTGCTCGAGCCCTTGACCGCCCTCGCGCCCGACCTCTCGCTCCCCACCGGCTCGACGCCACGCGAACTCTTGCGCCTGCTGCCCTGACGGCGCTGTCACTCTCAGTTTCCTGTGAGGCCAAGCCGCTCAACCCCTCGAAACGAAGGGCGCCAACGCTGGCCTGCCGAATGCTCTGGGGAGCGGCATGCGCTCACTGCTCCTGCTGCTCTCGGCTCTCGTCGTCACCGCCTGCGACACCACCATCGAAGCGAAGGACTACAAGCAGACCTGCTCGACCGACGCCGAGTGTGTTCCGGTGTTCGTCGGCCAGTTCTGCAGCGGAGGCTGTGGAGGCTGCGCCAACGCCGCCATCAACCAGTCCGACATCTCCCGCTACACCTCCGACGTGAACACCATCAGCAACTCGTGCATTCGGGTCGGCCCTCCCGTGCTGTGCGCTGCGGCCGCCTGTCGTCAGCCCGAAGCCGCATGCGTCAACGGGGCCTGCGCGCTCAAGGCCTTCCCGTGAAGTGGCTGGCGCTGCTGCTCACGCTCTCGGCCTGCAACACCGGCCTTCATGCCTCCGACTACTCGAAGCAGTGCAGCGTCGACAGCGACTGCGTCACCGTCTTCATGGGAGATCCGTGCACGGGCTGCGGCTGCGACAACGACGCCATCAGCACCTCGTCGAAGGCGAAGTACGACGCCGACGCGCGCGCCTACGCCTCGTTCTGCTCTCCGTTTCGGCCTCAGTGCCTCGCCGACTGCATCGCCACGCGGGCGGTCTGCCAGGCGGGCGTCTGTGCGCTGACCTCCTCCCCGTGAGAACGGGTTGAAGTCAGGCACCCGTCCAGTGATAGGAGCGCCCTCATGTCGGTCTGGTCGCTCGCCCTGAGTGTCGCCCTCTCGCAGAACGCCGCGCCCCCCGGGCCCAACCCCGCGGAGCTGATCAAGAAGATCGACTCCACGCCCGACCTCAAGGGCAAGGAGAAGCCCTTCGAGATCGCCTCGTCGCTCGCGCGCCTCTACTTCAGCCAGGGCCGCACGAAGGACGCACAGGTCTACGCGAAAGAAGCGCTCGCCGCCGCCGAGCCCGCGCTGCGGTTCTACGTCGATCAGAAGAAGGCGCTGGGGAGCGGCAAGCCGACGCCCGAGGCCGAGGCGAAGTGCGAGCCCGAGAAGCCCAAAGAGGCGAACCTGGTGAACGTCGTCGAGCTCGCGAAGAAGCAGGCGTCGAGCGGCAAGGTCGCCCTCGCAGTCACGTGCGCGCGCAAGGCCGTCGCCGGCGTGCCCGAAGTGCTGATGATGGACGGCAACGCCTCGTTCCTCGCCCACGACTACGCGAACGCCCGCAAGGCCTACGAGAAGGTGCTGGCGACGTTCGATGACGTGCCCGAGGCGCTCTACGCGCGCGGCGCGCTCACCATCGACGAGACGCCCGACGACGTGAAGGCACTGGAGCGCGCGAAGGCCGACCTGGAGAAGTTCCTCGCAACCGCTCCGAAGGCACGGCAGGCGCGCAACGCCAAAGCCCTGCTCGAGCGCACCACGGCGGGCATCGCAGCCGGTGGCCTCTCGAAGCTCAAGCCCGTGCCTGCGCCCGTCGCCGCTGCGGCGCCGAACATGATGCCCGCGCTCGACAAGGCCACCATCGAGGCGTTCCAGAACGCGCCCAGCAGCCCCGAGACCGAGGCGAAGTACGCGAAGCTCATCGACGACGCCGAAGACGCGCTCTCGAAGGGCCAGTACCAGGAGGCCCTCGGTGGCTTCCGCCAGGTGATGCCTTTTCAGCCCACCAACCCGAAGCTCCGCGCCGGCATGGCGTGGAGTCTCATCAAGCTGGGCAAGCCCATGGCCGACACCGTGTGGCGCGCGGCGCTCGAGACGCCCGAGGCCGTCGACGCGCTCGGCGATCGGCTCAAGGCCAAAGGTGATGTCGAAGGCGCGAAGGCTCTGTGGACCCGGCTGGCCGAGACCGCGCCGGGCTATGCTCCGAAGCTCGAGGGAAAACGATGAACCGCTTCTTCCTGTTCGCAGTGCTCACCCTGGCCGCCGCGTGCGGCAAGCAGCCCGGCATTCAGACCACCAACCGCGGTGAGCTGAAGCTCGAGCTGCCTGACGCCGGCGCCGTCTTCGAGACGAGCTACGCCTTCGGCGACGTGAAGGCCAACGAGTCGGCCAAGCTGAGCTTCACCGTCGTGAACACCGGCCTCGACTCGCTCGACATTCGTGTCGTGAAGGTGATGACCGCCGACACCGGCGCCTTCTTCGTTCAGGGCGGCACGGGGTCGGTGGCACCTCAGGTCCGCCGAACCTTCAGCGTCACGTTCGCCCCCTCTCGCATGGGCGCCCACACCGGCGATCTCGTGTTCGAGACGAACGCGAACTCCGAGAGCGCCAAGCTGACGCTCAGCGGCAACGCCGTTCCGTAACCCTCCAGTCTTCTGCGGCCCGGCAGCCTTCGCCGGGGCACGCAAGCTGGTTCTCCCATTCCCGCGCGCGGCCTTCGTCGCCCAGCGCGTCGTGGCGGCGCTCGGCTTGCACAGCTCGACGCCCGTGGCTTCGCTTCGGGTCATCAGCGTGACAGGCGGGAAGGGCGGGGTGGGCAAGACGCACCTCGTGGCGAACCTCGCCGTGCTCGCGGCTCGTCGTGGGCTTCGCACCGTCGTGATCGACGCCGACACGGGGCTCGCGAGCGTGCACGTGCTGTTCGGCGTGTCGGCCAACCTTCACGTGGGTGACGTGCTCGAAGGCGCCGATCTCGACGAGGCGCTGCTGCACACGCCGCACGGGCCTTCGGTGCTGCCTGCGGCGAGTGGAGAGCGGGCCCTCACCTTCCTCGCCGAGAGCCAGCAGCTCTCGCTGCGCGCCGTGTGGGACGAGCTGGCCGAGCGCTTCGACGTGGTGCTCATCGACTGCCCTCCGGGCATGGGGCGAGACGCGCTCTTCGCAGCGGCCTCCGCCGAGCGCATCGTGCTGGTCGCGACGCCCGAGCCCACGAGCTTGTCCGATGCGGCCGCGCTCGCGCAGGCGCTCCAGGAGCACACCGGTGCCCGCACCGTCGACGTCGTGGTGAACGGTACGCGCTCGGAGCGTCAGGGCCAGCTCGCCTTCGGCCGGCTGCAGGCCTGCGCTGCCTCGGCGGCGACTCCGAAGCTCGTCTACCTGGGCTCGTTGCCAGACGATCACAACGTGCGCCGCGCCGCCGCCTTGTCGCGCCCATTGGTGACACTCGCGCCTGCCAGCCCCGCTGCGCGCGCGATCGATCGCCTCGCCTGCGAGCTCTTCGACACCGAGCCGAGGCCGCTCGAGAACCTGGGTGGGTCGGCGATCGGGCTGGAGCGTCGGTTGCGTGAGGCCGAGTCGACCCAGCCGACGTCACCCACCCCGGGTCGTTGGCTGGCCTGACGGGCACCTGCAGGCGGCACACGCGCTGCACACGGAGAGACCATGAGAATTCTCGTCGTCGATGACAGCAAGGCCATGCGCTCGTTGGTGTGTCGGGCGCTGAAGGCGGCGGGGTTCGAGCAGCTCACCGAGGCGTGCAACGGCGCCGAGGCCCTGGCCACGTTCAACGCGCAGCCGTTCGACTTCGTGCTGACCGACTGGAACATGCCCGAGATGGACGGGCTCACGCTGGTGAAGACGTTGTGTGCGGGTCGGCCTGGAATGCCGATCGGCATGGTGACGAGTGAGTGCACCGAAGATCAGATCGCCACGGCACGCGAGGCTGGCGCCCGCTTCGTGGTGAACAAGCCATTCACGGCAGAGGCCCTCAAGCAGGCGCTGGAGCAGGCGACGTCGTCATGACCGCGGCCGTGTCACTCCCCGTCGCCGGCCCGATCGCCAACGCGATCATGGAGTCGGTCGACGGCATTGGCACGGTGCCGACGGCGGTCGCGCAGGTCTTCAGCCTCATCAACGACACGAAGGCGTCGATGTCTGACTTCGAGCGGGTGATGCGCCCAGACGTGGGGCTTACGGCGAACCTGCTCCGCAGCGCGAACTCGGCGTACTACCGGGGCAGCCGCGAGATCACCTCGGTGAAAGACGCGATCAGCCGCATGGGCTTGCGGCGCGTGTTCGAGGTGGTGACGTCGCAGAGCTTCGCCCGCACGATTCCGCCGAAGCTCAAGGGCTACGAGCTCGCGGCGGATGCGTACTGGAGTCACTCCATCACGGTGGCCGTGTTGTCCGATCGCATCGGGCGCGCGGCCGGCTTCACGTACCCCGATCTCGCGTTTACCGGAGGCCTGCTGCACGATCTCGGGAAGGTCGTCATCGCGACGTGGCTCGCGGGAGCGGGTGCGTTTCAGGTGACGCCGACGAAGGTGCTGCGCAGCATCGAAGACGAGCGGGAGTTGCTGTCGTTCGATCACGTCGAGGCGGGTGAAGCGCTGGCGCACAAGTGGAACCTGCCGAAGGACATCGCGGCGGCGACGCGGTGGCACCACGATCCGTCGAGCGCTCCGACGGCGACGCAGCGGTATTTTGCGACGGTGATTCAGGTGGCCGATTCGTTGTCGTCTCTCGCGGGCAGCGGGGAAGGGGTGGAGCAGGCCCTGGACCCGAGCTCGCTCGAGCGGCTCAATCTGACGGAAGAGAAGCTGCTGCGCCTGGTGGAAGACGCGAAGCCCGAGATCAACCGGACGCGCGAGCTCTTGAAGATGCGCTGATCAGGCGGGGATCGCGCTCAGCGGGAGGAAGAGTGGGGTTGGAATGGGTCTGTCGCCCAGTTCTCCTCCGAGGGCCTCGAGCTGCACGAAGCCGAGCGACTCGTAGAACCCGATTGCTTCTGTCTTCGCATCCACCACGCATCCGACCGACGACTCGGAGAGATCACGCGCCAACCGCAAGACGCTCGCGACGAGCATTCGCCCGACCCCGCGGCCACTCATGCGCGTGTCGACCGCCAGTCGCGCGAGCCGCAGCGCGGGCAGCGGGGAACGAGGCAGGCGCTTCTTCATGGACGAAGGAACTCGCTCGGCAAGGATCTCCGTCGGGCTGACCGTCGCAAATCCAGCGATCCGTCCGTCCTCTTCGATCGCGACGTAGGTCGTACCGAGGTGATGACGAAACTGGTTCCGGCCTGCGTACTGACGAAAGAACCGATCCAGCTCCACGTTTCCGCAGCTGAACTCGGAACGGTCGTCCGCTGGCTCCAGCCGACGAACGCGCATCACCACTCAGCGGGCTCACCCGCCACGGGCCTGCCGCTCAGCAGGTCACGCATCGCTTTCGTTGGCCGCTTCCGGCGAGCGTCGGTGATGGCTTCGAGCGATCGCGGCGTGACGACAAGCTTCGCAGGAATCACGAGGTCTGCAGGCAGCTCACGGAGCGCCTGGAGGTGGTGGAGCAGGGCCTGTTCGATGAGGTGACCCTTCTTCACGCCATGCGCTTCGACGTACTGCTCGACCAGACGCTTGGTGTCAGTCGAGATGAAGGCAGAGATTTGCGTGTCGGACATGTCGAGCCTCTACAAGAATGTAGGGACTCGGAGTTCACGACGCAAGAGTCCGACGGCCCTCACACCATGAGCGCTTTGACGCGATCGCCAAGCCCACCGGACAGGCGCTGCAGCACGTTGTCATCGATGCCCAGCAGCGACCGGCCGATCATCACCAGAGCGTCGACGTCAGACGCGTCGATCTTGCCGACGTAGATGCCTTCCTTCTTCGCGAGCGCATTGGCGAACCGCACGCAGTTGCCCACCGACACACGCTCGGCCGAGTTGTACTCGCTGCAATCTTGAATCGCCGACGCCACCGTCTCGGGCAGGCCCCACTTCTGGGCCAGCGCCACGCCGATCGGCCGATGCACCTTCTGCAGCACGTCGACCCAGGCGTCGGGGTCGATCCACACGTTCGTCCTCGTGCCGACGACGTTCTTCTCGGCCTCGAGCAACAGGAACGCGACGACCGGCTTGCCGATGTCGTGCAGCAGCCCCGCGAGATAGGCAGCTTCGGTCTCGGCCACACCACACAGCGCCGCCACGTCACGAGACAGCATCGCCACCGCGAGCGAGTGCTCCCACAACCCCCTGGTGTGCTCGCCGATGCGCGGGTCTCGCGACTCGAACAACCGGTGCGCCGAGATCTCGACCAGCAGTGACTTGAACTTCTCGACGCCCAGCCGCGTGAGGGCCTGGGGCAGGCTTCGCGCACGCTCCATGCCGCCGTGCTGCACCGAGTTGGCCGCGCGCAGCACGCGGGCCGCGATCACCGTGTCGCGCTCGACGAGCGGCGTCGCGTCTTTCGGAGAGAACGACGGGTCACGCACCAGCTGCAGCACGCGCGTCACCACCGTCGGAGGCGCCGGCAACACCAGCGAGTTGTCGGCGATCTTCTTCGAGAGGATCGCCTGCACCTGCTCGCCCAGCTTTTCTGCCACGACTGCCATGGCGAACCCTTCCTCTCTTGCTCACACGCCTCAGGCCGCGCGGGCCTCCGTCACGGAAGTGCACACGGTCATCTTCGCGGTCTCGTCGAACTTCTTGAGCAGCGCGCTGTGGTCTGGCCCTGCGACGAGCTTCAGCTCGATGCCCCGCTTCTGCGCCTCTTTCTTCATGTCGATCACCAGGCGCGGCGTGCGGTCGGGCTTCAGTGGCGAGTTGGTGAGATCGATGATCACCTGGTCGTGACAGGCCGCGGCGATCTTCTCGATCTGCTCCTCGAGCAGCTTGGCCACGCGCGAGAAGTACTTGTCGATGCGGTCGTCCTTGCCGGCGAAGCCGCCCACCTTCAGCAGGTTGTCGTCGGCGATGACGAGGTCCTGATCGTTGAAGTACCGAATCAGGAAGTCCTCGATGCTGTCCTTGTCGAAGGGCTTGAAGATGACGTCGTCGAAGCCGAGCGCCTGCATCTCCTTCTGCACGTCGTTCGCGCTGCGCAGGGCGAGCGCGAGGAACGCCGCGTGCTGCTGCAGCGAGCGCAGCTGGTTCATCAGCGCCGCCGAGTTCACGTCGGGAATGTCGGTGTCGATGAAGACGACCCGGAAGACCTTCTCGCGGCAGGCCTGCAGCGCCGAGGCCGCCGACAACGCCGCGCCGACCGTCACGTGCTGCGGCACGATGGTCTTGAGCTTCTTGTGCACGTTCTCCATGTCGTCGATGACGAGCACGTCGATGAACTGTTTGCCCGTCGGGTCCATGCGGCCCTGGGGCATCGCCGGCTCGCCGCTCATGGTGACCGGCATCGACGGCGCGGCGATCTTCAGCACCTTGAGCGCCTTGGCCCGCAGCTCTTCGGGCTTGAAGGGCTTGAGCACGTAGTCCTCGATGCCCGCCTTCATCACGTCGACCATGATCGAGCGCTTCGACTCGCTCGTCAGCATCAGCACGGGCGTCTTGTTGCCCGCCTCGCGCATCTTCGCGAGCATGCCCGGCCCGTCGAGGTTGGGCATGGTGACGTCGAGAATCACGAGGTCGAAGGTCAGCTTCTCGAGCTTGGCGAGGCCCAGCACGCCGTCTTCGGCCTCGTCGACCTCGAACCCGAGATCGAGCATCTGTTTGGTGACGATGGTTCGAATCGCCTTGCTGTCATCGACGGTGAGTACGCGTGGCATGGTCGTTCCTCTGCGGTGAAAAGGGGTGGGCGGTTACTCGCGCGGGTGGGTGGTGATCTGCACTTCGAGCTCGACGTCGGCCTCGGTCGCTCGCAGCGTGATGCACTGCGACTTCATGATGGCGGCCGACCACGACTCGTCAGCGGTGAGGATCTTCGGAAGCCCCAGTGCCTGATCGAGTGACATCGCGCGCTTCACCTGGCCGGCGGTGATGTTGGCGATCTCACGCAGCGTGTCCTCCATCATCGAGGTGTCGACGTCGGTCGGAGACACCATGAAGAGCCGCGCGCCCAGCTTCTCGCAGCTCTGCTTGTCCGAGGTGACGACGACCGAGACTGGCGTCGCGCCGGGAATCGGCAGCACCGCCCTTCGAAAGGGCACCTTCATCGTCGGCCCCCGCGCGAGCGCGAACTTGAGGTTCATCATCGTGCCCGTGACGCTGTTGACCATCGTCGTGACGGAGTCTGGTGAAGGAAGTGCGCTCACAAACGCCTCTCTCGCCCGCGCGGGGCACGCCGAGCGTCTTCATGACGCCTGGTTCCCCGCCCACGCCGTGAACCACTGAGCAAGTGATGTGCCCCTTGGGCAGGTAACGAATGTCGGTGCTTGCGCCGACATGTTCGTGACGATCGAGGTTCGTGACCCCATCGCAGGGGTGCCTTCGACTCATGGATCAGGCGGCGCGGCCCTCCGTGGTACACCCGACCCCGCGATGACGTTGCTCGAGACTGCCAACCGCGCGATGCGGAAGATCCTCGTGGCCCAGGGCGTGAAGAGCCAGGTCCACTCCGTTCGCGGCCATGAAGTGCACGCGTACACGCTCGAAGGCCAGGGGCTGGGCCCGCCGCTCTTTCTGGTGCACGGCCTCGGCAGCTCGGCGAACGCGTACTGGAGAACGCTCAAGCCGCTCTCGCTGCACTTCCGTCGCGTCTGGGCGCTCGACGTGCCGGGCAACGGCTTCTCTCCGACGCCGTCGGCGGGTCCTCTTTCATGGCGCGAGCAGCTCGCGACCGTGCGCGCCTTCATGGAAGAGGTGATTCGCGAGCCCGTCTTCCTCATCGGCAACTCGCTCGGCGGCGCCATGAGCCTCTACCTCGCGCACGAGGTGCCGCAGCTGGTGAAGGCGCTCGGCCTCATCTCGCCCGCCGGCGCGAAGCTCGAGGACCAGCGCTTTCGCGATCTCGTGCGCTCCTTCGAGGTGAACACGCTGGCCGAGGCCCGCAGCATGACGCGTCGCCTGTTTGCGAAGCCGCCTTTGCCGCTGCTGCTGCTCGCCGGGGAGATGCGAAACCTCTACGCGAACCCGACGGTGAAGAGCCTCATTCGTGAGGTCCAGCCCGCCGACGCGGTGACCGAGCCGATGCTGCAGGCGCTCGCGATGCCGACGCTGCTCATCTGGGGCTCGAAAGAGAAGCTGCTCCCACGCGAAGGCCTCGCGTACTTCCGCGCACACCTGCCGAAGCACGCCGAGATCCATGAAGTCGAGGGCTTCGGGCACATGCCGCAGATGGAGAACCCGCGCCCGCTCGTGCGCCGCATCATCGACTTCGCCCGCTCGAACCACCTGGCTGGCTGACGGCTAGGCTGATCTTCACGACCCTTCCCGATTACAGTCATGGGCATGCGTCGTCTC
>JBEOKA010000268.1:0-27893 GCA_040275325.1 Myxococcaceae bacterium
GCAGGCGGCGGTCCTGGTCATCGAACATCGACTCTTCGCCCATGAAGCGCTGCACGCGGCGATCGAGCTCGACCTCGTCACGGCGCTGCGTGATGCGCGCGTCGAGCGCCTTGAGCTCACGACGAACCTTCTCTTCGTTGTCGCGCAGCAGGTCGGCCTGCTCGAGCAGCTCTTCGGGGTCATCGGTCGGCTTGAGGGTGTCGAGGGTGGGCAGCTTCGCGGCAGGCAGCGCAGCGCGCACCGACTCACGCTCGGCGCGAAGGCGGCGCATCTGATCGATGAGGCCCTTGCGGGCGGCGCGATCACCCTGGCGATCGAACTCTGCGCGCAGGCGCGTCAGCTCGGCCGAGAGCCCGTCGAGCAGCGCCAGGTTCGCGCTCTCGAGCTCGGCTTCACGGGTCGACAGCTTCTGCGCGAGGTCGGTGAGGGTGCCCGAGAGCTCCTGCGAACGCTTGAGGGCCTGGTCGAGCTCGGAGCCCGGCAGCAGCGCGCCCTTCGACTGCGCCTTGAGGGCTTCGATGCGCCCCGAGACGGTCGACAGCTCGTTGCGCTTGCTGAGCTGCTCACCGCGAAGCTGGCTCACCTGCGAGCGAAGGCCCGCCGAGTTCGCGCGCATCGCCTCGACGCCCGTCGCCGACCACGCCTGCGAGGCGAAGAGGGTGAGGCAGAGGAGGGCGGCGCGGAGCTTCATGACGAGCGGGTTCTACAGCAACCCCGGTGCCAGAGAATCAGTCACAAACGGGCCTGAATTCGAACGCTTGGGAAGGTGCGTCTCTGTCGGAAGGCCCCGGAAAGCCAGCGATCGACAGTTTTCCGTGGTGAGAACACTGCGGGCGGAATCGATGGGCTATGGCGGGTCGATGCGCGGTCGTCCACAGCCTGGGGTGATGTTGTTCTCGAAGGCGGTCGGCGCGACGAGCTTCTCGATCGTGCGCGAGGTGCAGGCGGCGATCGCTGCAGTGCCCGGCAAGTCGTGGAAGGTGTGTCACGCAGGCGCGCTCGACCCGTTCGCGACGGGGCTCTTGCCGGTGCTGGTGGGCTCGGCGACGAAGTTGTTCGAGCGCGTGCACGAGCTGCCGAAGACCTACGAAGCGACGGTCGTCTGGGGTGCCGAGACGGACAACGGCGACGCAGGTGGCGCCGTCATCGAGCGGGGAGACGCGAGCGCGCTCACGGCGCAGCAGCTCGACGACGCGTTGGCGGGGTTCATCGGGTGGACGAAGCAGGTGCCTCCCGCGACGAGCAACAAGCGCGTCGATGGAGAGCGC
Organism: Myxococcaceae bacterium; assembly: GCA_040275325.1. GTDB lineage: Bacteria > Myxococcota > Myxococcia > Myxococcales > Myxococcaceae > Xiheimicrobium. The sequence goes on from JBEOKA010000268.1 coordinate 1,269, forward strand.
GCGTACGAGAAGGCGCACCGCGGAGAGGCCGTCGAGCTCGAGCCGGTGCAGGTCTATCTGCACGAGGCGAAGTGGCTGAGTCATGCGTTGCCGCACTCCAGCGTGCTGCAGCTGACGAGTCGAGGGGGCTACTACGTGCGCAGCCTCGCGCGTGATCTCGGCCGGCTGCTCGGCTGCCGCGGGCACCTGAGCGCGTTGAATCGCACGCAGATTGGCCCATGGCGCACGCCGAACTCGGAGGAGCCGGTGTCGCTCGCGGGCGCCGATGGCCTGGGGTGGATGTCGGTGCTGCCGCTGCACGACGACGAGTGGGGCCAGCTGAAGACGCCTGACGTCACCGCGTCGGTTCGCGCGAAGCCGCGCCCGCCGAAGTGGAGCGTGCCCGAGAACTTTCCGCGCCCGCCCGAGCTGTTCGTCGGCGTGCACCTCGATCGGGTCGTCGCGTTGCTCGAGCGGCGTGAAGGTGGCTACGGCGTTCACACCTCGCTCTTGCCGCCGTTCTGATCAGCGAAGCACGCCGGCCATCGGGCCCTGACAGAAGGCTGGATCTCCGAAGGTCGTGAGCGGCGCTCCCGCGGCCTGCGCACACGCCAGCAGCAGCTCGGAGTGCGAGCCACCATTCGTCTCGAGCAGGCCCGACCGTAACGTACCTCCGCCGCCACCAGCCACGACGAACGGCACCGCGCGATGCGAGTGCGTGTTGCCCTGCCCGAGCTCGTTGCCCCAGAGGATGACGCTCTGATCGAGCAGCGAGCTGCCACCACCCGCGGGCGTCGACTCCAGCTTCGAGAGGAGCCGCGCGAACTGCTCGGCGTACCAACGGTGAATCGTCGTGATGTCTGCGCGCGCAGCCGGGTCGTCGTCGGTGTGGTGCGAGAGTTCGTGGTGCTCGACGGTGACGCCGGCCCATCGGTGCACGAGGGGGCTCGCCGAGCGTGACCACTGCAGGCTCGCTACGCGCGTCAGGTCGCAGGCCAGCGCGAGGGCCAGCAGGTCGGTCTGCAGGGCTCCGAGCTGTGGAAACGCGTCAAGCCCGGTGGGCGTCACAGGCTCCACAGGACGAACGCATGTCGCCGACGGAGCGACGACCGCCTCGATGCGCCGCTCGACCTCACGAAGCGTGTCGGCGTGCGCCTCGAGCACCGCGCGATCATTCGAGCTCACCTTCGGGCTCAGCGCGTTGAACTCGGCGAGCACGCCATCGAGCACGCTCTTGCGGTTGGCCCTGCGCCGCGCCGCCTCGAGAGGGTCAGCCGCACCGAAGAGCCGCTCGAACACCGCGCGCGGGTCGCTCTCGGGCGCGAGGGGAAGGCCCGCTCTCGAATACGACATGCGCGAGAGCACCGTCGCCTCGGTCACCATCACGCCGAGCTCGAGCGAGCGCAGCGGCGTCTGCGTGCCAATGCCGGCCGCGACGACCTGATCGACGGCCCCGACGCCCAGCCGACGTTGCCGAAGAGCGTGCCCGGCTGCAGGGCCTGCGCCGTCCACAGATGGCCCATGCCGCGCTGGTGTCCGTCGCCTGGGCCCGTGGTCGCGGTCTTCAAGTCGACCTGCAGCGGCACGAGCACCTTCGACTGGAACGGCGCGAGCGGCGCGAGAATCGGAGAGAGGCTCCAGCCCATCGGCGTTCGTGTCGGCGCCCACGCGTCGAGCACGGTGCCGTTCGGGGAGAACATCGTCACGAAGCGGCGCGGCGCCGTCCCTTGCGCAAACGCCTCGAGCCACGGCAGCGCGAGCGAGACACCAGCCGCGCGCAGCACGAGCCGTCGCGAGATCATGGCGCACCCGCCAGGCGGAACGTGTCGCTCGTCACCAGCGTCAGCAGCGCTTCACGTACGTCTCCGTCGGTGCTCTCCAGTGCGCGTGTCATCGCGTCGAGCGTGCAGCGATCACCCGCATGCTCCGCGCGGCCCATGACGAAGCGGAACCACTGGGTCGCCACGCAGCGGCGAACGTCGGGGCTCTGCGCGAGCCACTGGGCCAGCGGCTCGGCGCCCTCGAAGCGGAAGCCACCGTCGACCTGCGTCACCTCGCCGTGCGCGTCGATGGGCCGACCATTCTCGAGCAGCCTGAAGGCGCCAGCCTCGTCGTAGCGCTCGAGCCCGAAGCCGATCGGATCCATCAGCTGGTGGCAGCCCGAGCACGCGGGGTCGACGACGTGCTGCTGAAAGCGCGCGCGCGTCGTGCCGGCAGAGAGCGGAGGCAGCGTCATCGACACGTTCGGTGGGGGCGTGGGCAGCTTCTCGCAGAGCAGGCGCTCTCGAACGAAGCGGCCGCGCAACGTGGGTGAGGTGCCCGTCGACTTCGCCCAGACGGCCAGCACGCCCGGCGCCGTGAGCACTCCGTTGCGCTGCAGCCCGTCGAGCTGCACGCGGCGAACGCCATCACCCTCGAGCCCCGAGAGCCCGTACAGCGCGCCGAGCGGCGGGTCGACGAAGGTGGTCTTCCCCGAGAGGAGCGTCGACAGGTGGTGATCGTCGAGGACCACGAACGCGCCGAGTTCGCTGATCTCCCGCTCCATCGACGGCTTCAGCGCCTCGAATCCGCCGTCGGGAGCGCCGCGCGAGATTCGCGAGAGTGACGAGACGCCGAGCCACTCCACGTGAAAGCGGCCGACGGTTCGTCTCGCGGCGACAGTCGAGAGCAGGCGCTGCGCTTCGGCGCGAACGGTCTCTCTCGACGAGAGCGCGCCCGAACCAGCCAACGCGCGGAGTTGCTCGTCAGGGCCCTCGCCCGTCAGCGCGAACGCCAGCCGCGTAGCGAACGCGTCATCGTCGACGATGCCTGCGTCACTCGACTCCACGCGAAAGAGAAACGCGGGTGACTGCAACAGCACCTGAGTGATCAACCGCGCGCTCGCCTCTTCGGGCTCCGACGCCCGCAGTCGGCGCCAGGTCTCACCGAGCCGCGTGAGTTCGTCGTCACGCACCGGCCGTCGGAAGAGCGCGGTCGCGAGCTTCTCGATGAACCGCGGCGAGCACGAATCCGAGAGCGGGCAGGGCGAGAGGTCGGCCACGTTCATCGACGCCGTCGCGCGCTCGGCGGCCTCGAGCAGCTTCTCGGCGAGCGAGACCGATGCTGCTTGCGCGTCGGCGACGGTCGAGAACCCCAGCCCTTCGTCATCGGGGATCTCCAGCGTCGCGTCGACGTTCAGCACCTGCTTCACCGACTGTTGCCACTCCAGCCGCGTCAGGCGTCGCAGCCGCTGTGGGACAGCGCTGGTGGTGCACGTCACCTGCACCGGGTTCATCGGCTCCGCGCTCAGGGTCGGAGCCGTGGTCGGGCGGCAGGCCAGCTCCACCATCACCACCGTTGCCAGGCGCCACCGCACGAAGGCGCACTTCAAACGCAACGCTCCAGCAGGCGCAAGCCGTGGTACCAGATGGGGCGTGGCGACGCAGGAAGACGGCAAGACCGCGGCGACGATGGCGCTCGTCTCTGGAGCGCTCGGGCTCACGCTCATTCCCCTCATCGGTGCGGTCGTGGCCATCATTGCGGGCCACCTCGCGAGACGAGCGCTCCCAAAAGGTGCCGAAGGCCGCCGGCAGGCCACCATCGGGCTCACGCTCGGCTACCTGGGGCTTGCTGCGCCGGCAGTGCTCATCGGCCTTGGCAACACGCCGTCATCACGCGCCGCCGATGTCGAAGCGGGCTGCGTGCGCGCCCTCGAGACGCCCGCGCCGTTCGCCGTCTGCAGTCAGCTCATCGACGACCTCACGCTCGCGGCGTCATTTCAGAGCCTCGCCGCGCAGGAGCCGTCGCGACGTCTCGACGCGTGGGCGACCGCGCTCAAAGAGAGCGCCACCTGCCGCCTGGAGCCGAAGCCCGGCGTGTGTTCCCTCGACGACGGCGCGTCACGTGACGAGCTGCGACGGCTCGCCCTCGACGCGTTCTTGCGCTCGGCGCGAACGATGGACCCGGCGACGAAGGCCGCGCTCGAGTCACGACTCCCGCAGCACCTTCAGTGACCCTTCAGGGCCCGCTTCGGCACCTCGGCCTCGACGAAGATTCGAATCAGCTCGGCGTCGAGCTGCCCCGACTTCGACTCCATGTGCAGAATGTCGATGGCCTTCTCGTGCGGCACGGCCTTCTTGTACGGCCGGTCGCTGGCGGTGAGCGCGTCGTAGATGTCCGAGATGGCCATCATCTTCGACTGCAGGGGAATTCGCTCTGAGGCGAGCGCGCGCGGGTAGCCCTTGCCGTCGAGCTTCTCGTGGTGGGCGTAGGCGATCTCGGGCACGCGCTTGAGCACGCGCGTCCACGGAATCTGCGAGAGGAACTTGAAGGTGTGCGTGACGTGCGACTCGATCTCCCGCCGCTCGGTGGCCGACAACGAGCCGCGCGGAATCGACAGCACCTGAATCTCGTGCGCCGACAGAATGGTCATCGGCCGCTCGCGTGAGTCGGTGAACGCCACCTCGCCCAGGCCCGCCAGCTTCTCGAAGCCGCCCTGCGCCAGCACCGTGGGCTTGTTGCAGGTGATGATGAACTCGAGCGCCTCGTCGAGGTCCTTCAGCTCTTTCGCCAGGCGCACTTCTTCTTCCTGATCGATGGCCGCGATCTCGCGGTCGCCGCGCAGCTTCACCATCTCGAGGCGCCGCTGCATCGAGGCGAGCTGGCGGTCTTTGCGGGCGAGCTCGAAGCGCTGCTTGATGACCTCGAACTCGTGCGGGTACAGCTTCTCGGCTTTCACCAGCACGGGCTCGCGCACGCCGATCTTCCCGAAGTCGTGCAGCAGCGACGCGTAGCGGATCTCCTGGATCTGCTCCTGGGTGAAGGTGGTGCCGCGGTACGGGCCTGCCGGCACGGCTTCGGCCGACTGCGCGAGGCCGACGGTGAGTGACGCGACACGCCCCGAGTGACCAGCCGTGGTGGGGTCTCGCGACTCGATCGCCATGACCGAGGCCTGCACGAAGCCCTCGAAGAGCCGGCTGATCTCTTCGTGCAGCATCGCGTTCTCGATGGCCTGCGCGGCCTGGCCGCCGAGGGCGAGCAGCAGCTCTTCGTCTTCCGCGTCGAAGGTGCCGTCCGAGGCGTTGAGCGCCTGAATGACTCCCGTGATCTCTCCGCGCGTGTCGCGCATGGGCACGCAGAGGATGCTCTTGGTGCGGTAGCCGCTCTTCACGTCGAAGTCGCGGTTGAACCGGGCGTCTTCGTACGCGTCCTTGATGTTGACGATCTCGCCCCGCGCGGCGACCGAGCCGGCGATGCCCTGGCCGATGGGCAGGCGAATCTCCGAGCTGGCGCCCTGGGCCACGCGGCTCCACAGCTCGTTGCGGGCGCGGTCGACGATGAAGAGGCTGCAGCGATCGGCTTCGACGACGCGGGCGGCCTCTCTCAAGATGAGCGGCAGCAGCGTGTCGAGGTTGCGCTCGGCCGTCATCGCCTTGGCCACTTCGAGAATCGACGACAGCTTGCTCATTCGTCTGAGCGCCGACTGCATCGGCGTGATCGACGGTGAGGTGGTTTCGTCTGCCTTGAACTCGCGTGGGCTGTTAGACACGGGGCGCGATGTTCCTCTGGCGAGCGAGCCTCCGCAACCGCCTCACCATCGCGATGTGCGCCTTCTCCATCGTGAGCGGCTGCGCGATGCAGCAGTTCCTTCGCGTCGACGAGCGGCGGGTGGACGAGCGCCTGCGCTTCTTCCTCGGGGGCGGCGGCAACTCCCTGGTGCTCTCGCACGGCGCCGAGGCGTTCCTCATCGACACCAAGTTCGCGGGCGCCTCGAAGTCGCTGCGGCACCGCGTCGAGCAAGAGCTGCTGCGTGACGTGCGGCGCATTCTGTTGACGCACTCGCACTTCGATCACGCCGACGGCCTCGAGCGCTACCACCACCTCGGGCCGGTGCTGGTGCACGAGAACACGAAGCGGCGGCTCGAGGCGCGAGGCGTGAAGGCCCGCTGGGTCGAGGTCAACGGCTCCATCGAGCTGCAGCTGGGCGACGAGTTGGTGCGCGTCTGGCACCCGGGCAAGGGCCACACCGACGGCGATCTCGTGGCGTACCTCGTGAAGCGAAAGCTGTTGGTGACGGGAGATCTCGTCACCGCCGCGAACGAGCCCGTCATCGACGTGTCGGCTGGAGGCGACGTGCTCGCGTTTCGTCACACGCTCGACGCGCTGCTGCAGCTCGACTTCGTCACGGCGCTGCCAGGCCATGGAGAGCCCGTCGGCCGCGCGACGCTCGTGCGCCTGCGCGACTACCTCGCCCAGCTCGAGCTCGAGGTGCGTGACGGCCAGGCGCGCGGGTGGTCGGAGGACGAGGTCGTCGCCGGCATCTCGATGAAGGGCGCTCCCGACCTCGAGCCCGTGCCGTTCGGCGCGAACCGTGAGAAGACGACGCGGCTGATGGATCGGGCGCTGCGCGTGCACAAGGAGTGACGAGATGGCGAAGACGGTGAAGGTGGCTCCCTCGATTCTGTCTGCCGACTTCGGGCGTCTCGCCGACGAGGTGCGCGCCATCGAGCAGGCCGGCGCCGATTCCGTGCACGTCGACGTGATGGATGGCCGCTTCGTACCCAACCTCACCATCGGCCCGCTCGTCGTCGAGGCCGTGAAGAAGGCGACGTCACTGCCCCTCGATGTGCACCTGATGATCGTCGAGCCCGAGAAGTACATCGCCGACTTCGCGAAGGCGGGCGCCAACCTCATCACCGTGCACCAGGAGGCGTGTCCCCACCTGCACCGGACGCTGCAGCAGATTCGGGCCGCGGGCGCGAAGCCGTCGGTGGTGCTCAACCCTTCGACGCCGCTCGTCACCCTCGAAGAGGTGCTCGGAGAGGTCGATCAGGTGCTGCTCATGAGCGTCAACCCGGGCTTCGGCGGGCAGACCTTCATCGACGCCACCGTCGACAAGGTGAAGCGCCTGCGCGCGATGCTCGATGCACGGGGCCTGCAGCGCGTCGACATCGAGGTCGATGGCGGCATCAACGCCGACACCGCGAAACGCGTCGTCGCCGCGGGAGCCACCGTGCTGGTGGCCGGAAACGCCGTCTTCAAGGCGCCCGACTACGCGAAGGCAATCTCGTCGCTGCGCTCGTGAGCGGCGCACGTTTTTCGTGCACGTCGCGAGCGCCGGGCCGTCGTTCTCGTCAGATGCTGCTGGCCCGCTGAATGCTGAGCTTCGCGGCGGAGGTGTCGCCGTGAAGGCAAGCCGCGTGATGACGAAAGAGGTGACCTGCATCACGCCCGACTTCGGGCTCGAGCGCGCGTGGGTGTTGATGAAGAAGCTCAACGTCAGGCACCTGCCCGTCGTCTTCTCAGGGAAGCTCGTCGGCATGCTGTCCGATCGTGATCTGCTGCTGCGCGCGCTGCCGGTCGAAGGCGGAGCGTTGTCGTTTCCACCGCTCGCAGCGGGCGAGGCGATGACGCCGCACCCCATCTCGTGTCAGCCCGCGACGCCGGTCTCGAAGCTGGCCGCGCTCATGCTGCAGCACCACATCGACTCGATCCCCATCGTCAGCCTTCGAGATGACCTGGTGGGGCTCGTCACCTCGACCGACCTGATCGAGCTGCTCACCGCGCCCGAGACCATCACCGACCGGCTGCCCTTCGAGTTCACCGTGAAGAGCGCCGAGGCCGCGGCCTGACCGTCACTCGATGAGGCCGTGCTTCACGAGCCACGTCGCGAGGAAACCGGCGACCCACGGCTCACGCCCGCTCAACGTGGCCGCGAGGTGCTGCTTGAGCGTGCCCCACGCGCGCGGCGTCTCGCACAGCGTCAGCGCCCAGCGCACGTCTTCGTCGCTGATGAGCACCCGCAGCTCGGGGTAGATGACCCACGGCTGGCCCTCGGTGCGGCTGAAGGCGGTGCGCGTCACCAGGCGCTCGTCCGCGATGCCCTCGGTCGGGAAGTGCGAGAACGCGCGGGCGAAGTCGAGCTTGAGCGGGTGGCTGCGGCCGCTCGGCGTGAAGGGCTTCGAGGCCAGCTCCTTCCACGTCGCCTCGAGCTGCTTCACCACCACGCGCCAGTCGTAGGTCGTCTTCGCACGCTGTCGGGCCGCCACGCCGAGCCGCTCCCGCAGCGGTCGATCGTTCGTCAGCTCGGCCATGGTCGCCGTGAGCGCCTTGAGATCGACCTCGATGCTCTGCCCGAGAATGAGATGCAGCGGGCGCTCGTAGAGGAGCGGGCCCAGCTCCGAGACCTGGCTCCAGTCGACGCCGAGGCGGGTCGTCACGCGGCGCCCCACCTGGTCGTCCACCGTGTCCTTGTAGCCGTCGAAGTCCGACGCGATGACGGGCAGCCCGGCCGCGAAGGCCTCGATGACCGACTGGCCGAACGTCTCCTGCAGGTTGTCGACGGGCGAGACGAAGACGTCGGCCGCCGAGAGCAGCAGGCGCTTCTCTGGCGCCGAGAAGTCGACGCGCAGGGTGACGCGATCGTCGATGCGCAGCACCTTCGCCCACAGCGCGAGCATCTCGGGCGTGCGCGTGCCCTGCCTCGCGCCGGCCAGCACCAGGTGAACGTCGAGCTTGTGCTCGTGCACCAGCGCGGCGAACGCCTGCAGCAGCGGGAACGCGTCGAGCTTGTCGTACTCGGTGAAGCGCGCGAGCGAGAGGAAGACGACGCGCCCCGCCGGCAGCCCCAGCGAGCTGCGGGCCTCGTGTTTGAGAATCGGCGTGAGCGCGTCGACGTCGACGCCGAGCGGCACGTGCGGCAGTTGCCAGCGCGCGAGTGGCGCCGTCAGCCCGCGCGCCTGGAACGCCGCCTCGACGTGATCGAAGCACTGCTCCATCGTGCGGCGGCCCTGCGTCGACGAGCAGAAGATGGCGTCGCTCGCCGAGGGCTGGAGCAACGGCCACCGCGCGAGCTCCTGGTGCAGCCGCGGGTAGCTCAACGAGTGCGTCTGCCCCGTGACGGGCGTGGCCCTGGTCGCGTAGCGGTCGCGGAGCGCGACGAGATCGAACAGGCGCTCGAGGTGCGCGGGGTGATGCAGCACGTCGATGTGGCCGCTCCGCAGCAGCTCGGGCACCTGGAGCAGATGACAGGCCTGCAATCGGCCCTGCGGCAACTTCCACTCGGCGATGAGGCCCTCGAAGACCGGTAAGTCGGCGTCTTCTCCCGCCACCATCAGCACCCGCTCGAAGGACGAGTGGTGCACCAGCGCGTCGAGCAGCGCACCATTTGCCACGGTTCGCCCGACGAGCACGCCACCGGGGTGGGTCCACGTTCCGGGCAGGGCCAGCGCCGCGAGCGTTCGCATGGCGACGATCTAGCACCGGGCCGTCGATGGGAGCGCAGCGTCGAGTTGGAGTAGAGAGCGGGACGCATGAACGACTCCTGGCGAGCCCTGGTGTTGTCGGCCCTGTTGCTGGGCGCTGGGTGCGACGACGCAGAGAAGAAGGAGAAGCCGGACGAGTCAGCGCAGGCCGAGCCGTTGCCCGCCGTCGCTGCGGCGCTCTCGGCGACGCCCGCGAAGGTGCGGCCCGAGAAGGAGTCGAAGCGCCGGCCAAAGTCCATTCTGCTCGCCGAGGCCCGGGAGCTGATCGGCTGGCGCGTGGCCGACGGGTTCCTGTCGCGGGAAGAGATCGTCACCGCCGCGCTGCAGTCGGCCGATGGGCGCGAGTCGCTCAAGGCCGAGCTCGAGAAGATCGTCGATGAAGAGCTGAGCGCCCATCGCAAGCGGGAGGCCGAGTGGAGCTTCTCGACCGACGCCGATCGGCTCAGCCGCGCGTTCAAGCAGCTCGAGAAGCAGGGCGTCATCGCGCGGGAGCGCTTCGCCGACTGTCGCAAGTGCGGCGTGGCCGACATGAAGCTCTTGCGCGAAGACCTGCTCGAGCGTGGCCAACGCGCTGACGGCTACGTCTTCTTCACCGATCAAGACGCCGACGGCCTCTCGGAGTCGGGTGAGCTGGTGCTCGAGTACGGCAGCTTCCGGGAGGGCGACGAGGCGGCGCAGACCCTCGGCGCTCGCGTCGAGAAGGCCCTCGAGGCCCACGGGTTTTCGCCCGTCGCCGAGACCGACGAAGAAGGTGGCGAGACCTACCTCGTGCTCTCGGGGCTCGAGTGGCAGAAGCGGCGGTTCTCGAAGCCGCCCGCGAAGTAACCGCCGACATGACTGCGCCGGCGAGGTGGAGCGGCTGCTCCAACCTGCCGGCGCGGGGCCCTGCGATCGGCGTGGGTTACTTGCCGACGATGTTGAACTCGACGCGGCGGTTGTTGTCGCGACCCACCGGCGTGTCGTTCGAGTCGGCCGGCTTCTCCTGGCCGAAGCCGACGGCCTTCACGCGGCTCGCGTCGACGCCCTGCTTGACGAGGTAGTCCTTCACCGAGTCAGCGCGATCCTGCGAGAGCTTCAGGTTCTGCTCGGGCACGCCCGTGTTGTCGGTGTGGCCTTCGACCTGAACGAGGGTGATCTCGGTGTGCTGCTTGAGCACCGCGCTGACCTGGTCGAGCAGGGCGAACGAGCGCTTCTGCAGGGTGGCCTTGCCGGTGTCGAAGTACACCTTGTCTTTGATGACGAGCTTCTCTCGCGTGATGACGACGAGCTGCTTCACCTTCTCGGGGCAGCCCTGGTTCGTCGCGGGGCCCGCCTCGTTGATGCAGTTGTCGACGCGGTCGTTGACGCCGTCCTTGTCGGTGTCGGGGTAGGGGCAGCCCTTGTTGTCCTTCTCGCCAGCGACGTCGATGCAGGCGTCGAGACGATCGACCGTGCCGTCGGTGTCTTTGTCGGTGTCAGGGCAGCCGGCGTTGTCTTTCGGGCCGGGCTGATCGACGCACTTGTCGTCGTTGTCGAGCACGCCGTCTTTGTCCTTGTCGCCCCACGGACAGCCGCCGTTCTCTTTCGGGCCGGCGACATCGACGCACTTGTCCGTCTTGTCGTTGGTGCCGTCCTTGTCCTTGTCTTCGATGGGGCAGCCGTTCGTCTCTTTCGGGCCAGCCTGATCAGGGCACTTGTCGGCGTCGCCCGAGATGCCATCGTCGTCGTAGTCGGCTTCGGCAGGCACCGTGTCGGGAGCGCCGATGCTGACCGAGAGACCGGCCATCAGCATCTGATGGGGCCCGAGCATGCGGAAGGTGACGACGGGGCCGAGGTGCAGCGCCTCGACGAGCGAGAACTCGTAGCCGGTGCCGATGTCGAAGCCGGGCCCGAGCTCGCTGGCGACCTTCGCGAAGCCGTACGCGAAGTGCGCGTCGAAGTACCACGAGCCCCAGAGGTTGCCGCGGTGGGTGGTGCCGGGGTTGAAGAAGTAGCCCTTCTCGTCATTGAACAGGCGCAGGCGAAGGCCGATGCCCACGCCGAACGCCGCGCCCTGGTCGAGGTAGCCGACGAAGTTGTTGAACGTCGACATTCCGAAGCCTTCGACCTGCGGCGCGATGGGGCCGAGCACGCCCTTGAGGAGCGTGGTGTCGACCTTGATGGCAGCGCCGGTCAGCGGCACCGCGTGGTCGAGGCCCGTGCCACCGCCCATGTCGAGGTGGATGTTGACTGGCGACTGTTCGGCGAAGGCCGAGAACGAAGCGAGCAGGGCCGTCAGGAAGACGAGCCGGAAGTGCGTGTGCATCGAAGAAACCCCTCGAAGAAAGCGGCCAACCGAGGGGCGCGGACTTACGGCTTTCCCAGCGCGTGTCTACTGCTTTTTGCCGCGGCGCCGCGCTGCCTGCGTCAAGAGCGCGACCAGTGCGAAGAACGCGCTGCCGTCGGTCGCGCCACAGCCACAGCCCTTTGCGACCGGGTACGTGTTGGGCGGCGCCTGCAGGATGAAGGGCATCGGCGTCACGCGGCCCGCGTCCGAAGCGTCGCCTGCGTCAGCGCTCGAGCCACCGTCTTCCACCATGCTGCCCGCATCGGGAACGACCTGACCCGCGTCAGGCCGGCCAGCGTCGACCGGCGGCATCACGACCCCAGCGTCAGCAACGCCGCCGTCGCCGAGGCACTCTGAGACATTGAGCGCTCGGGTGGTGGCGCAGCTCGTGGGCGTCGCGCACGACGGGTCGGGCAGGGCAGGGGGCCGCGAGACGCCGGCGCCGATGTCAGAGAGCCTCGGGTAGGCCGGGCGAATGCCGCGCCAGTGATTGGCGGTGGGAGCGAACTCCATCCACCCCCAGACGCGCTCCTGGTACGGCGCCGAGCCAGAAGGACACGAGCCGGGCCTGCACACGCCACGCGTCGTCGAGAAGCTCGGGTTGTTCGGGTTGTTCGTCGTCGAGAGCCCGTTGTACGCCCACGTCGCGGTGTACCAGTGCTCGACGATGCGCGGCTGGTTGTCGCCCACGCAGTTCGTCACGCGCCACTTGTCGGTGAGAATCTGCATGCCCGTCTGCAGGTTGTAGAGCGCGTCAGAGGCCACGCGGCTGCGGTCGTACGCGGGGGTGGGATCGAACGACCGCATGCCGCTGGTCACCTGCCCGACGCCATACCCGCAGTCGAACGAGATGATGGTCTGCGACGGCTTGCCGCGCTGATCAGCCGGCGTGGTTGGCGGACAGAACTGGTTCCAGCTGCTCTCCTGCATCGAGATGGCCTTGATCAGCTCGCAGGGAAACTTCGCGACCTGGTTCGGCGTCGATTTGGGGCAGCCCGTGCCGAGGTTGCTCACGGTCGGAGCGTTCGTGCCCCACGCCGCAGGCCCCTTCGACACCGTGTCGAAGATCACCTGCCATTGCGCGAGCGTCGGGTTCGTTCCCGGCACGGCCTCGACCGCGCAGCTGCCGGTGTTGCCCGAGCTCGACAGGGTGTACGACGGACAGAACTGCGCCGCGGCTTCGAGGGCGAACAGCGTCGCTGCTGCCGAGAGGAGCCGCTTCATCGGTTCACCCCCGCGACGTCGACGATGCCGGGTGGAAAGACGACGGGGACCGGCGCTCCGTCGCGGAGCCTGGTGACGAAGGCAGACGGCGCGCTCCCCGGCACCTCGTGACGAGCGAAGACGAGCCCGTCAGCGACGAAGCGCACCCGCTCGAAGCCCGCGCCGTGTGGCGCCAGTGCGACGCCATCGCGGCCGAGCCACGACAGCCCGCGACCCGCTCCCGTCGACCACGCGAGCCCCGTCGGCAACAAGGTCGGCAGCAGCGCGACGTGATCTCCTTCTGCGAGGCGCGCGCGCTTGCCGGTGGCGACGTCGACCTGATCGATGAACCACCGCTCGACGCCCGGTTCGGCGATGGTGAAGAGCACGCGTTGGTGTTCGATATCGATGACGAAGTCGTGCGCCATCGCCGGCATCGAGCTGATCAGCGTGCGCACCGCGAGCGTGTCGATCTGAACGGCCTCGAGCGCTGCGCCCTTCGGCCCCGCGACGTACACGATGAGCTCACGGCCAACGGCGCCAGCGACGTGCGTCCAATAGCCCTTCGTCTCGAAGACCGTGCGCAGCCGCCCGCTCTGCAGGTCGACCTCGGAGACCGTCAACGCGTCGACCCGATAGCTGCCGTCCGTTCGCTCCGGTCCCGCGACGCCACGCTCGACGAACACGCGGGAGCCCACCAGCGTTGGCTTCGACGCGCGCACCACATCGGTCGCGAGCACGCGCTCGGCCTGGCCCGGTGAGACGATCGAGAGTGTCGCCACGAACGAGGGATCGCGCGCGAGCCCCGTGATTCGCACCACCGCGACCCGCTTCGTCCCCGGCAGCACCACCGCGCGAAACGTCTCGTCAGGGTGCACCTCGAGGCGCGCGAACGGCTCGGCCAGCGTCGCGGCCGTCATGGGCTGCCAGCGCACCTCGAGCGTCGACGAGGCGACGTCCTTCGACAGCACCGCGACCTCGAGCGGCGTCGCGCCCACCAACGCACTGAGAAGAAGGGAGACCATTGGTGCTCCCCTACCGCGAAGCCGGCCTGGCCGTCACCCGACGGTGAGGCGCTGTCACGCGCGGGTGCTAGGGTGCACTCCCATGGCCAATCCTCCGTCCACGAAGAAGCCCGAGAAGACGCCTGAAGCCATCGTCGAGAAGCTGCTCGACGATCCCAACACGCCGAAGATCGCCGAGAAGCTCGAGATGAAGCTCGAGGACTACGTCGCGCTCGTCGTGCACTACGTGATGAACCCGAACGAGCAGCCGATGCTGAACATCGTGAAGGACGAAGATCTCGCGAAGCAGGGCCTGAAGCCGATCTCGAGCGAGGAGATCAACACCTACATGGAGCAGTCGCTCGCCGTCGCCGAAGCCGCCGTCGGTTCGGGCTTCTCGGAGGCGAAAAAGGCACCGGTTTCAATGGGTTCACTGCCGCAGGTGCAGGTCGACGCCTCGAAGACCAGCCCCGAGCTCAAGGCCGAGCTCGAGAAGGCCATGCGTCGGGGTCGCGGCGGGAAGAGCTGATCGCAACTTCAGAGGTCCTTCTCCGAGAATGAGAATGTCAGTCCGGTTTTCAGAACGGCGCGAAACCAAAACACTCCAGTACACGAGGCACACATGGCTTTCCTGAAGAAGTTGGTTGGCGGCATCGGCAAGGCGCTCGGCAAGGTCACGAGCTTCGTCAAGAAGGTGTGGAACAACCCGCTCTTCAAGCTCGCCCTCAACGTCGGGATGATGTTCATCCCCGGCGGCGCGATCGTGAAGGGGCTGGGCATGCTGGGCAAGTTGGGCTCGCTCGGCCAGACGCTCACCTCGTTCGCCGGCTTCGCGCAGAAGTTCATGGGCCCGCTGCAGAGCATGATGCAGAGCGGCCCGCTGAAGATGCTCTCGGGCTTCCTGGGCCAGGCAGGCAACTCGAGCAACCTGCTGTCGATGGCCACCGACCTCTTCAGCGCGCGCCAGAGCCAGCAGACGCAGAACCAGCCTCCGGGCCTCGGCGACGCGTACCAGATGGGCCTCGCCAACATTCAGCAGATGTTCGCCTTCTCGCAGGCGAATCAGCTGCGCAGCTTCTTCAGCTGACGTCCTCACTGCAGCACTGCCAACGGGGCGGGCACCGGGCCGACTTCCGCAAGTGCGGAGGCCGGCCCGAAGTGTTTTTCGAGCAGCCCTCTCACGGAGCCGTCAGTCGCCTCCCGTCCTTCGTGCGTCCCACCGTCGAGTCGTCGGCCTGGCCTTTCGCCCGGTCCCACAGCTGGCAGGTGACGGCCTGGTGCGCCTGGTCGAGGCCCTCGCAGTAGTTCGTGAACAGACACCGCCGCACTGCCTCGCCGCGCCCCTGCCGCACCTTCTCGAACCAGTCGGGGTCGGCGAGCGACTGCCGTGCCGAGGCGACGATGTCTGCCGACCCTTCCGCCAGCACCGCTTCCGCCTGCTGAAAGCTCGCGATGCCTCCACACGCGACGACTGGGGTCTCGAGCCTGGCGTCGACGAGCGCACGCTTGATGGTGGAGACGGCTCCCAGGTTTCTGCCGAAGGGGCCCGGAGCGCCGATGTTCGTCGTCGGCATGCACTCGTGACCCGAGGGCCCGGTGTACGGGTATGCCGCGTGGCCGACGCGTGGTTGCTTCGCGTCTTCGAACTTTCCGCCTCGCGAGAGCGAGATGAAGTCCATGCCCGCGCGGGCGAACTCGAGCGCGAAGGCCGTGGCGTCGTCGACGCCTGAGCCGCCCTCGATGATCTCGTCGGCGAGGAAGCGACAGCCCACCGCGATGGAGGAGTCGGTCGCCGCCCGCACCGCGCGAAAGACCTCGAGCGGCAGACGAACCCGCTGTGCGCGCTCGCCGCCGTAGCCATCGGTGCGCGTGTTCCGCGCCGAGAGAAAGCTCGCCATCGTGTACGCGTGCGCGAAGTGCAGCTCGATGCCGTCGAAGCCGGCGGTCACACAGCGAGCCCCAGCGTCAGCGAACAGCTTCGGCAGCACCCGCGGCAGCGCCTCGATGTCGGGCAGGTGGGTGTCGGTGACGCGCTCGCGAAGGCCGAAGCGCAGGGCCTCGGCTTCACGCTCATCGAGCACCGCGAGCACGGCCTCGTCGCTCATCGCGAGCAGGTGGGCGCGAACAGTCGCTTCGGGCGTGTCGGCGAAGTCGGCTCCGAGCGCTGCGCGCAGCCTCGGCGTGATGGCGAGGAACCGCCCGAGGTACGACTCACGGCTCGGCCGTCGCTTGATGTTCAGAAAATCGATGAGCTGAAGGAACAGCTTCGTCTCGCCGCGGCTCGCCTCTTTCACCGCGCGCGTCAGCCTCGTCAGCCCGTCGATGAACCGATCGTGCCCAACGCGCAACAGTGGGCCCGACGGCACGTCACGAATGCCTGTCGCTTCGATGACGATGACGCCCGGCCGCCCCTTCGCGAAGCGCGCGTACCAGTCGATGACGTCGTCGGTGACGAAGCCCTCGTCGGTGGCGCGCCAGGGCACCATGGCCGGAATCCACGTGCGGGTGAGCGCTCTGACAGGGCCGAGCTGAACGGGCGAGAACCAGCGGCTGCGCGCGGCCTCGTCGGCGGTGGGCCAGCGGTCGATGGGCAGCAGCTTCGCGCGACGTCGGTCACTCATTGGGCGCGGCAGTCTCGCTGATGCCCCGGGTGCCGTCACGACGAGGTGGGTGGCATCGGGGCCGAAGACGTGCGTAAAAGCGCGCCCTCCCCTCCGGCGGCGGCCACCCGGACAACTCGAGACGAACTCCATGAGACTTCAGCGCTTCACTCCGACCTTCTCGGTGCCGAACCGGTTCGTGTTCGCGGCCCTCGTCGCGTCGATGTCGTTTCTCTCGGCGTGCGGCGGCGGCAACGTCTGCGGCAACGCGCGCCTCGAGACGGGCGAGGCCTGTGACGACGGCAACAAGGTCGACGGCGATGGCTGTGAGAGCACCTGCCAGCTGACGATGACGTCGGGCGGTGGTTCTGCGACGGCAGGCGGAGCGGCCACTGCAGGCGGCGCGGCGACGGCTGGCGGTGCGGCGAACGCCGGAGGCTCGGCCTCTGCAGGCGGGAGCGCCGCCGGTGGCGCTGCTGGCGGCATGGTGGTGATGAGCGTCTGTGGCGATGGCCAGCGCACGGGCGGAGAGCTCTGCGACGACGGCAACATGGTCGACACCGACGGCTGCACGACGGCCTGTGTCTTCTCGCCCGCCACGCCGTACTGCGGCGACGGCACCCGCAACGGCACCGAGGGCTGTGACGACGGCAACCTCGCCTCAGGCGACGGCTGCGAGATCGACTGCACCGCCACCGTGGCGTCGACGCCTGCGAACGTCTGCGGCGATGGCGTGCGTCGTGGCGCCGAGCTCTGCGACGACGGCAACGTCATGCCGGCTGATGGCTGCGAGGCCGACTGCACGCCCACGCAGGTGCTGACGGTGACGTGCCCGACGGCGTCGCTCCCTGCGCCGACCAACACGTGTGATGTCGCTCCCGGCTCCACCACGAAGCTCATCGTCGGCACCGTGCTGCAGCCTGGCCGCGTGCTGCGCGGCGGTCAGGTCGTCGTCGACCCGATGGGCATGATCACCTGCGTCGGCTGCAACTGTCTGGCGGCCGCCGGGACGAACCCCACCGGCATTCTCTGCGGCGACAACCTGGTCTCGCCCGGCCTCATCAACAGCCACGATCACCTCACGTTCCCTGCCGCGCCGTACGTCGCTCCGGGCGTGGGCGCGAACGGCCTGCTCGCCGACGGTGGGGTGCCCGAGCGCTACGAGCACCGCAGCGACTGGCGTGGCGCGAACGTCGACGGCCACAACCAGGTCTCGAACGGTGGCGGCGGCAACAGCAACCAGACCCGGTGGAACGAGCTGCGCCAGCTGCTCGCGGGCACCACGTCGGTCTCGGGCTCGGGTGGAGCGCAAGGTCTGCTGCGCAACCTCGACGCGCCTGACATGTCGGCGACCAGCGACAGCCAGCTCGGCCTCGGCGCCAACACCTCGGGCGGCAACTACGTGACGTTCCCCGTGGGGAGCAACACGGCCGAGCAGCTCGTCGGCAGCTGCGCGTATTCGACGCGCCCGAACCCCGCGTCGGACATTCCCGCCAACGCCGTGTACCTGCCGCACATCGCCGAGGGCATCGAGCTGGCCGCGCGCAACGAGTTCCTCTGCCTCTCGGGCCTCGCCACCGGCGCCGTCGACGTGCTCAGCCCCCGCACGGCCATCATTCACGGCATCGGCGTTCGCCCGGCCGAGGTTCGCGCCGCCGCGCTCAAGAGCTCGAGCCTGGTGTGGTCGCCTCGCAGCAACGTGGTGCTCTACGGAGAGACCGCCCAGACGCCGCTGTACCACCGCATGGGCGTCAACGTGGCGCTCGGCACCGACTGGGTGCGCTCGGGCTCGATGACGCTGCTGCGCGAGCTCTCGTGCGCGAACTACCTGAGCCAGAGCTTCTATGGGCAGTACTTCAGCCCGCTCTCGCTGTGGCGCATGGTGACGGTGAACGCCGCGCAGGCGCAGGTCGTCTCGTCGCGCATCGGCACGCTGCAGACCGGCCGCGTCGCCGACATCTCGATCTACAAGCGCAAGAACCCCGACGCGTTCCGCTCGGTCATCACTGCGAACCCCGAAGAGCTCGTGCTCACCCTTCGCGCAGGCGTGGCGCTCACCGGTGACGCGAACGTCGCTGGCGCCCTGGCCACCGGCTGCGAGGCGCTCGACGTCTGCGGCGTCATGAAGTCGGTCTGTCTGTCGGGCGAGGGCACCACGCTGGCCGCGCTCACCGCCGCCAACTCGACGACGTACCCGCTCTTCTTCTGCAACATGACGCCTCGCGACGAGCCCACGTGCACACCGATGCGTGGCGCGCCGTGGCTCTTCACGGGCAACCCGTACACGGGCACCAGCTCGATGACCGACTCCGACGGAGACGGCATCGCCAACGCGATGGACAACTGCCCCGGCGTCTTCAACCCCCGCCGCCCGATGGATGGCGCGAACCAGGGAGACACTGACGGCGACGGCGTGGGCGACATCTGTGACGTGTGCCCGCTCGACGCGAACATGAGCACCAGCTGCAGCGCGCCCTCGGCCACCGACGTCGACGGAGACGGCGTCGCCAACGCCACCGACAAGTGCCCGGCCGACCCCGACCCGATGCAGACCGACACCGACGGCGACTTGAAGGGTGACGCGTGCGACCCGTGCCCCACGCAGGCCAACCCGGGCGCGAACCTGTGCCCGCCGCCCCCTGGCGTCGCCGCCACCATCTACGAGGTGAAGGCCGTCGCCTCGCCGCTGCTCGGCCAGCGCGTGCAGATCACCAACGCCATCGTCACCGCCAGCAACTCGCTGGGCTTCTTCGCCCAGGTTCACGAGAACGACATGGGCTACATGGGCCGCGACTTCTCGGGCGTGTTCGTCTTCTACCCGGGCGCCGTCAACCGCACCGACATCGTGCCCGGCGACCGCGTGACGATTCCCTCTGCCGTGGCCGCCGACTTCCGCGGTCAGACCCAGCTCAACGCCATTCAGGCCGGCAGCATCATGGTCACCTCGCGCAACAACCCGTTGCCCGCGCCCGCCATCGTGATGGCCGGTGAGGTGAACAGCACCACCGCCATGCGCGCGCGCGCCCTCGAGGGCGTCTTCATCGGGCTCGCGGGTACGGCCGTCGTCGTCGACATCGCTCCCGCCGCAGGCATGGGTGACGTCGCGCCCACGAACGAGTTCACCATCTCCGAGATGATGGGCGGGCCGCAGCTGCGCGTGAACGACTACTTCTACACGTTCGCGCCGTTCCCCACGGCGGGCGAGCCGCTGGCGCAGGTGCGCGGCGTGCTCCAGTTCCGCAACGACAACTACAAGCTCGAGCCCCGCACGCCCTTCGACACCGTTCGCCCCGTGACGCTCGCGGCGGCCGGCCCGTCGGGTCAGTTCCTGCGCTACGGCCAGGTCGCGGCCCAGACGTTCCCCACGCCCTTCATGGTTCGCCTGTCGTCGCCTGCGCTGGCCGACTCGCTCGTCAGCGTCACGGCGCTCGAGTCGTTCGCCGTCACGGTGGCCGACGGTGGCGGGTTGTTCTTCCGCGCGGGCGATCTCGAGTTGCCGGTGCTCTTCTCGGTCTACGTGCCTGACGCTGGCCTGCCGGGAGACGCGGGCCTTCCTGACGCGGGTGTTCCTCCTGACGCCGGCTTCGATCCCGACGCGGGCTTCGACCCCGACGCCGGCTTCGACCCTGACGCGGGCTTCGACCCTGACGCAGGCTTCGACCTCGACGCCGGTTCGTTCGACGCGGGTCCTCCGCCGCTGCCCTTCTTCCCCATCGGCAACCTCAACCTGCTCGTCACGTTCGGCTCGACGACGCTCGACGCCGGCGTGCGCCTCATCGGCCCGATGGATGTGCCGACCCGCGTCTCGCTCGCTCCCGCGATGGCCTCGGTCGTCTCCGGCAGCTCGACGCAGCTCACGGTCTCGCTCGACCTTCCCGCGCCCACCGGTGGCACGCCGATTCAGCTCTCGGCGACGGGCACGTTCGGCACGGTGCCGATGTCGGTCACCATTCCCGAGGGCCAGATGAGCGCCACCTTCACCTTCGCGTCGATGGCGATGACCATGGGCCTGTCGACGGTGACGGCCACCCTCGGCTCGACGGTCTCGCAGGCGACGGCGACGGTGAACGTGCTGGGCACGGCGACCGTCAACCACGTCGTCATCAGCGAGGTGCAGATCGGCGTCACGGGCAGCGCGGCCGACGAGTTCGTCGAGCTCTACAACCCGACCGCCGCTCCGGTGAACATCGGTGGGTGGGTGCTGCAGTACCGCTCCGAGGCGGGCACCGCCTACCAGAACAAGCTCACCGTTCCGGCGGGCACCATGCTGCCGGCGCGGCGCTACTACCTCATGACGTCGGTTCGGAACGCGAGCGCGGTCACGGGCTTCACGGGCTCGATGGCGTCTGACCTCGCGGCCACGGGAGCGCTGGGCTTCAGCGGCACTGCTGGTCACGTTCGTGTCGGCCCCTCGCTCTCGACGGGCCTCGTCGACGCTGCCACCGTCGACACCGTCGGCTGGGGCACGGCCGCCGGCCCCGAAGGCACCGCGGTGCCCGTCGCGACGGGTGGACCGCTCGTCTCGCTGGAGCGCAAGGCGAACTCGATGTCGACCTCGACGAGCATGTCGACGGGCGGCGCCGATGAGCTGCTGGGCAACGGCGAAGACACCGACAACAACGCCGCCGACTTCGTGCCGCGCATGACGCGTGACCCGCAGAACTCGATGAGCGCTCAGGAGCCCTGAGCCGACCCGTCCAGTTGTCCGACGCCGCGACGGAGTGACTCGAGCCCGGTGGGGGCTACACTCCGTCGTGCGTGTCGTCTGCCGAACCAACCCTCGTCGAAGGAGCGCCCCTCGCGGCAGGCGCCCTCGTCGGCTCCTACGAGATCATGGAGCTCATCGGCGCGGGCGGCATGGGTGAGGTCTACCGCGCGCGGCACAAGGCCATCGGCCGCCTGGCTGCCGTGAAGGTGCTCAAGGCCGAGCGCGCCCACGACGCCTCGGCCCTCGACCTCTTCCTCAAAGAGGCCACGACGCTCGGCGCGCTCAGCCACCGAAACCTCGTCGAGGTGCTCGACTTCGGCCACCTGCCCAACGGCCAGCCGTACCTCACGATGGCCTTCGTCGACGGCAAGACGCTGCACGACGTCATCACCGATTCGCTCGAGACGACCGGCTCGGCGCTCACCGTCGTCACGGCGCTCACCGTCACCGAGCAGGTGCTCAACGCGCTGGGCGAGGCGCACAAGAAGGGCATCGTTCACCGCGACCTCAAGCCGGCGAACATCATGCTGCTCAAGGAGCACAGCGGCGAGACGCTGGTGAAGGTGCTCGACTTCGGGCTCGCGCGGCCCGTCGAAGGCGCGCTGTTGCCATGGGCCGGGCTCTCGTCGACGAAGCAGTCGTCTGCCGCGGGCACGCCGGCGTACGTCTCGCCTGAGCAGGTGCGCAACGAAGAGCTCGATGGAAGGGCCGACCTCTACTCGCTGGGCTGCACCCTCTACGAGATGGTGACCGGGCGCGCGCCCTTCGTGTCCGAGTCTCCCCTCGAGCTGGTGAAGCAGCAGCTCGACGCCTCACCGCCACCGCTGGCTGACTTCGTTCGCAACGTGCCCGAAGAGCTCGAGCGGCTGGTGCTGTGGTTTCTGCAGAAGCGCCGCGACGACCGGCCCGAGTCTGCCGATGTCGCTCGCCTCGAGGTGCGGCGGCTGCTCACGAAATTGTCGCGGGAGTCGACGGTGGTGCGGGGGTCGACGTTGCCGCCCATGCGCGCGCTCTCCCGAGACGACGTGCAGCGCATGACCCCGACCGACCTGCCGGCGCCCGCTGACACCGCACCCGAGCGGCTGAGCGCGCCTCGCCCCGTGTGGCCATGGCTCGTCCTGGTCGTGGCGGGAGTGCTGGTAGCTGCGGCGTGGGTGGTGATGAGGCCGACGCCCGTCGAGTCGGTGGCTCCGATTGCCGTGCTCGAGGCTCCGCCGAAGCCAGCGCCTGCGCCCGAGCTGAATCCCGAAGCGGATGAGAAGCCCGCGCCCGAACCCAAGCCAGTCGTCGCTCCGCAGGCCGAAGACGACGAGGAGCTGACGGCACCTCTGCCGAAGCCTGCGGTCGTGAAGGCGGTGCGCGCACCTGCGCCGCCACCGTGCACCTGGAGCGACGACTTCAAGGCCCTCGCCCGAAAAGACCATCAGGCGCTGCAGCGGGCCGCCGCCCAGAATGGGACCTCCCAGAGCGTGCTCGATGCCTTGGAGGATGAGTTCGGTGGTGCCATGGTGAAGCGCGATTGCCGGGGCGCCATGCGCGTGCTCGACAAGCTGCGCCGCCATGCCCCTTCGCGTTGAGGTCTTCGCCGCTCTCGTGACCGTGCCGCTGCTGGCCTTCGCCGAGCCGCGCTCGTTGACGGTGGTGCCACACCCGCTGGAGTTCGACCCGCGGCCCGAGCTCGTCAGCGCTGGCGACAAGCTGAAGGCGGCGTGGGTCGAGGCGGTGCGCGAAGCCGGCGACGTCGTGACGCCGAGCCGCAAAGAGCTCGACGCCGCGCTCGCCGAGGTCGGTCGAAAAGACTGCCGCACCGCGAACGACTGCCTGGCCATGTTCGCCGTGAAGGGCTCGGGGCTGTACGCCATTCACGCGATGCTCGAGCTGAGCGAGGCGCAGGTCTTCACCGTCACGGCGCGGGTGGTGCGAGACGACGGCAAGCTGATGGCGAGCTTCTCGGCGCAGCAGCCGCGCGGTGACAAGAAGAAGCCGCTGGTGCCGGTGGTGAAGCAGGTGCTCGTCGACGCCGTGAAGGGGTTGGGCGTGGCGAGGTTGCCGGCCTTCAAGGAGGCGCTCGCCGCGCCGCCGCCCGTGGTCGAGCCGCCGCCTCCTCCGCCGCCCGTCGTGACGGCGCCCGTCGAGGTCTCACAGCCTCCCGAGCCGCCCGCTGCACCATCGGCGCGCAAGGCCGTCGGCTTCACGCTGCTGGGCGTTGGCGCTGCTGGCGCGGTGGCGGGTGGAGTGCTGGTGGCGCTCGCTCAGGTTCAGGCGCGGGCGCTCATGGTCGACGCGCGGGGTTTTCTTCCTGCGGGCACCGATGACGCAACGCTGGCGCGGGCGCGGGCGGCCAACACCCAGCAGCTCGCAGGCCTCGTCGCGCTCGGTGGTGGGGCGGCGCTCGCGGTCTCGGGGCTGCTGGTCGCGCTCATCGGCGCAGCGCCGGCAGTCTCGGTGGCGCCGGTCGAGCAGGGCGCCGTCGCCATCGTCGGAGGGGTCTTTCCATGAGCGCGCGCAGGCTGCTGCTGCTGGGAGGCGTCGTCATCGCATTGTCGTGTCAGCCCGTCGCCACCTGCAGCACCGATGGCGACTGCGCTCCCGATGGCGTGTGTACGGCTGGGCTGTGCGCGCTGGCGCCGGTGTCGATGGCCTCCGACGCGGGCCGCATCGACGCAGGGGCGGGCCGTGTGGATTCGGGCGCGCCGTTCGATGCGGGGGCGGTCGACTCGGGCGCTCCAGCCGACGCAGGCCAACCGATGGACTCGGGCTTCGACGCAGGGGCTCCAGTCGACGCCGGTGTGGTGGACGCAGGGCTGCCCTTCGATGCAGGCAGCTGCATGACGTGCCCCGACGGCTTCGCGTGTGACGAGGCGCTCGTTCGCTGCACGCCCCAGGTGCTGGCGCTGCGCTTCGTTCGGCCCGACGCCAACGACGTCTTTGGTGGTGGCCGGCCGGTTCGCCTCGAGGTGCTGATCGAACTCGACGCCAGCGTGCCGCTGCCTGCGACGCTGCAGGTCAGTTCGGCTCCGTCGGACTTTGCGCCCCCGCCGCTCGTGCTGCAGTCGGGGCAGGCGCTGTGGGCCGTCGACACGACGACGCCTGTCGATGGTGGGGTCTTCGTGCTCACCGCGCGCTTCGTGCTGCACGACGCGGGCTCCTTCGAGGCCAGGACCACGCTCACCGTCGATGCGCGTCGCCCCGTCGTGCAGCTCTTCGCCGAGCCTGCTCCGGCGCGTGTGAACGACGGAGGCTTCAGCGATCGCGACCCGGTCTCGGGCTTCGCCACCGCCTTCAAGAAGGACGAGCTGGTCGAGCTGCGCGTCGAGTCGACGGTGCCGGTGATGGCGACGCCAGCTGACTTCGGGGTGCCACCGCAGAGCCTCACGCCTCGCGCGTGTACGACGTGCCAGGTGAACCGGTCGTGTCAGTGCTTCTCGCTCGACCTCGCGCGCGTTCGGCTCGATGCGTTTCGCGGCACACTCGACGCGGGTGTGGGCCCGTTGAGTGATGCGCTCGGAAACGTCTCGGCGCCCGCGAACGTGGCGCTGCCTGTGACGCGGTGGAAGTGGCGGCGCGCGCTGCTCGAGCCGAACGAGGCGGGGCTCGACGTGTTGCACCCTCCCGCGCTCGACGATGACGGGCGGGTGCATGTCGGCACCGGCTACACCAACAACAACCGGGGCGCGTTGTGGCAGCTGTTGCCGACGGGTGAGACGCGCGTCGACGTCGCCATCGACGAGGTGCCCGGGCCGCCGATGGTGCTCGGGCGAACGCTCTGGGCGCAGGGCGACAATCAGCAGACGCGCCGATACGACACCGTGCAGATGGCGGCGGGGGCTTCGCTCCAGACGGTGGGCAACAACGTCTGTGCGAACGAACGGTGGGAGGGCACTTCGTCGCTCGTCGACACGCGCTTGTTCCTGCTGGGGGGGAGCGGCCGCGTCTTCACGGGAACTCCGGCGTCGAGCACGAACTGCGACAACTGGGGAAGCCAGCCCATTTGCTGTCCGCTCGACTACTTCGCTCCGCGAGGGGTGATGGTGGCGCAGCCGCTCGCGGGTACGGCGGCGCGACTCTTCTACGGGCGCCCCGAGATGCGCTCCTCGTCGGGCCTGATGCGGGTCGACTACTTCCCCAGCGCGGTGCCGAACTTCCAGCAGGAGCGCGCCGCGACGAACCCGCAGGGCACGACCAGCCTCGCGGTGTTCGACGACGTGGTGGCCAGCACGTCTCGCATCGCGACGCCGCGCAACACGGTGGCCGTCTCGGTGTGGAACGCCGAGTTGTCGGCGCGGGTCGACGGCCGCATCGCAGGTGACGCGGGCACTTCGTATGGGCCGCTGGTGGTGCAGGGGCCGCGGGCGCAGCCGACCTTCGTCTTCGGTGACGGCGTGGGAACGCTGCGGCGCTTTCCGTACTCGCCGCCGCCCGCGTCGATGCCTGACGGTGGCGTGCTCTCGGCCGAGCTGCCTCCGATTCTGGGCGTCGACGCGCTCGAGGGTGGGGCGTTGGGAGCAGCGGCTCCGGTGCTGGGCGCGAACGGGCTCGCGTACGTGGTGAGCCCGGCGACGGGGCGGTTGTCGGTGGTGAACCTGTCGACGGGCGCGGTGGAGTGGACGGCAGCGAACGCGTTTCTTCCCGGTGCGGTGAGCCCGGCGCTCGACGTGCTGCGAGACCGGTCGCTGGCGAAGCAGTGTGTGCGTGGGGCAGGCCTGCTCTACGTGGCGGTTCGCAACGACTCGGCGCTCACGGCGGTGGTGGTCGATTCTCCGGGCCTCGACGCGACGTCGCCGTGGCCGCGTTTTCACCACGACAACGGCAACACGGGGAACCCCGAGACGTCGCTGGCGGCGTGGACCTGCCCCTGAAGCGGCGGGTCACTTCTTCAGAATGCCGTCGAGCACCATGGTGCTGAGCGTCTGCACCATCGGCTGGTACGAGAGCGTGTCGCGGAAGAGGTTGTGCTGCACGACGAGGCCGATGTTGCCGAAGATGATGGCGTTCGCGAGCGTCATCGGGTCGACGTCGGCGCGGAACTCCTTCGTCTTGCTCTGGCCGTACTTGATGATGCCGGCGACGGCGAGCACGTAGACCTGCAGGGCGTCGCGCAGGGCCTGGGCGACGTCGGCGCTGTTCTCGGCGGCCTCGGCGCCCACCATTCCGTAGAAGATGCCGTGTTCGCGGTTGTCCTGCAGGAAGCGGCCGGTGTGCTCGACGAAGCCCTTGAGCTGCTGGTGCGCGGTCCACTTGGCGCCCTGGTTGAGCATGGGCTCGAAGCTGGCGACGAAGCGCTGGTGCAGCTCTTCGATGGCGGCGAGCAGCAGGTCTTCCTTGGTGGGGAAGTGCCAGTAGAGGGCGCCGGGCGTCATGTGAATGGCGCGCGCGAGCTCGGCCATCGTCGTCGCGAGAATGCCGCGGCGAGCGAACAGCGTGATCGCCGAGTTGAGGATCTCCTGCCGTGTCTTGACCGCGCGGTCCTGCTTGATGGCGCGCTTCGCCGGTTCCCGTTTCATGAGGCGGGGAAGATAAACCTTCCTCTCTGAATGTCAGCGACTCATCGCGCGCGATGCGTCATCTCGTCAGGGTTCGTGCC
>JBEOKA010000269.1:0-25412 GCA_040275325.1 Myxococcaceae bacterium
CCGACACCCTGCAGATGACGACACTGATGACGATTGGAATGTCAGCGCTCGCCGTCCCTCACTGTCAGAAGATCATCTTCCACGCGCGGTTCGTTCGAGACGGCTGGGACACGGTGCGGCACGAAGGCGTCGAAGTGAGACGGCTCCACGCCATTCCGATAACGGGCGATGAGGCTGCGCTGGCCGCCGATTCCGTGGGAGAGGGCACCAACATCTTCCTCGATCGCGCAGGGGACTGACTGCGGCAACGCACTCGAGGTGATGGGTTCTTCAGAACTGAAGCACTGCGTGATCGGTCGCTGGCATGACCCGGTGAGGCTCTGCCGCGAGATCGACGACGACTCGGGTCCGCGTTCCCTGCTTGCCAAGTCGAACGCGGGTGATGAGTGATGAGTCGGTCGCGATTGTGTGACTGTGCGAAGGCGCGTCGCCTTCGATGTCGAAGACGAGGCGCGGCGGATCGGAGAGCGCAAAGACGCGGGAGATGCGGGCGTCTCCGCGGAGCTGCGGCCGAACGTCGAGACCATCTGGAGAGGGGCTCCAGCTGACGCTCGCGGCAGCCCCCGAGGGAAGGAGGAGCTGGCCCTCCGTCTTCGGCGTCGCGTTCGACTTGCGGGCGCTCGGAGCGGCTGCAGTCGGAGCATCGGCAGTCGGAGCAACGGCAGTCGGAGCAACGGCAGTCGCAGCAACAGCAGTCGGCGCATCGGCAGTCGGCGCAGCAACAGGCAGCTCAGTAGCGGACGGAGCCGCGGCAGACTCGTCGACGTGCAGAGCAGGCGAAGTCGCGGCCACCGAGCCCGCCTCGCCGTCCGCGCCACCGTTCTCCTGCTCCGGCGAGGCCTCTTCCTCAGCAGGACTCACCATCGCGGCGAGTTCCTCATTCACTCTCGGAGCAACCGACAACACCTCGAGCGCACCCGCACCTGCGACGGGCACTGGCAACGGCACGGGCTCGGGCGGCTGAAACACGACGATCACCAGGGCGGCTGCAGCCGCGAGCACACCCACTCCAACCACGTACCGCCACCAGGGGCGGCTCGGCGGCGGCGCGGCCTTGAGCGGCTTCCCCGTATCGAGCGTCTCGACCAGGTAGTTCACCAACTCCGACCCACGCGGGTGCAGGTAATCCGTGAAGCGCACGCCGCAGCCCTGAAACCGCCCCTCGAAGCCAGACTCGTTCTTCCGAGTCCACCGCACCTCGCCCTGGGCCAGCGGCAACGCCTGACCATTCGCTTCGAGCGAGATCGCGACGCGCGTTCCCGGCTCGAGTGGCTGCGGCATTCTCACGAAGACGCCATCACGCGAGAGGTTTGCAGCCAGCGTTCTCCACGCGCGCGGCTCGCCGTCGATCGTCGTCACGCGAACGGGGTGCTTGAAGCGAACTCGCCTCGAACGCGTGGAGCGCTGCGACTCTTCGAACGCGGGGGCTGTTTCGACCGTCGCCACGAGAGGAAGTCTGTTGCACGTACGACAGCCAGCAAGTTTCCGGTCGCGGTGGAAACACCCACCTGCACCTCTGCGCGCATACGAGGTACGACCTGCCTCGTGCTGAAGGTCTTCCGCCACCAACGCGGCGCCCTGCCCGCGACGGACTTCGAGGTGCTCCGAGAAGGACTGCTGTCGTCTTCGCTCGTGGGGGTCAGCACGTTGAACGGTCCCTTCGAGTCGAGCCGCGGCTTCGGGGTGACCTTTACCGAGGCCGGAAAGCCCGAGCTGCTCTCACGCTTCCCGATGCTCAGGCCGTGGGCCGATCGAGCGCTGGGCGCGCCGGCGATTCGATCGCTGACGCCGTTCTGGAGACGCACGCTCACGCGACTGCCGAACGCCTGGTACCTGAACCTGCTCGTCGTTGGCCCTGGTGCCAGCGTTGCCCGGCACATCGACGGCACGCTCATGAAGCCCGCGGGCGTCACCGATCACCCACCCGAGTGCGTGTCGGTGCTGTACCTGTCGATCCCTTCGACGAAGGGCGGCGAGCTGGCGATCTGGAACGGCTCGATTCCCGTGGGCCTCATCGCTCCGAGGGCCCGCGACGCGGTGCATTTTCGCGGTGACCTCGCCCACATGGTGCGGCCGTATGAAGGCCCGCCCGAGTCACGACGCGCCTCGCTCGTGATCGAGCAGTACCACTTCGAGGCCGATGCCCTCGCCCGCCTGCCAGCGTTTCACGTCGAGTCCCGAGCGGGCTTCGAGGGCTACCTGCGCTCGCACGCCAGCCGCCCGCCAAAGGACTTCCAGCTCGAGCGTTAACTCACCCGCTTCGAGAGGCGCTCCCGGTACTCCGCGATCGGGAACAGCTCGACCTCGGCACCGCCACGCTGCTTGCCGTCGGCGGAGTAGTCGAAGGGATCATCGACGTCTCGAATCAACCGCAGCATGTAGACGTAGATGAGCGTCAACACGGGCACCAGCACGAACTCGGCCAGCATCGACTTGTACTTCGCCGCGAGAATGAGGCCGATCACCAGCGCCAACACCGTCTCGAGCAGCGCGTAGGCGGGCGGCAGAAAGCTGGTGCGCTTGATCACGTCAGCGCGGCTCACGTTGCTCCGCAAGCTGGCCAGCTGAGGCACGCCACGCGAGGCGTACGGGCCGGCGCCGTTCTTCTCGAGTGACTGCAGCACCAGGTTGAAGTCGCTCATCGCGTCGAACATCACCGCAGTCGTCTTCCGCGTGTAGAACCAATCGACGATCGTATCGGTGAGCGACAGCAGGCTCTTGCGCAGCTCGACGAGGTTCAACGCAGGGCGGTTCGACGACGCCAGCACCAGAATCTCTTCGAGCACCTCGAGCGTCGTGGCGATCTGGCTCGGCAGCTTCTCGGCCTCTTTGTAATCCGAGATGGTGCCCGCGAGCAGAAACCCGGTGAGGAACACGCCAGCGGTGACGACGACGCCGACATCGGAGAACTCGACCGCCCCGTTCCAGCCGAACCCGAACTCGAGGGCGACCTTGACGAGCGTGACGGCGAGGACGACCGGCAGCGTCGTCAACATCAGCTTCCACTTGAGCACGTGAACCCTCCTGGAACGGCGCCGCGACTGTACTCCCGCACGCCCGAAGTCCCTGCATGAAAGCCGTTCACGAGGTGGTTACGCTCACGGCCATGCGCTTCAAGGGAACCGAGTCGTATCTGACCAGTGAGAGTCTTCGTTCGGCTGTCGACTGTGCCGTCGCGCTGCAGCGGCCGCTGCTCGTCAAAGGAGAGCCCGGCACCGGCAAGACGCTGCTCGCCGAGGCCATCTCTGCGGCGCTGGGGCTCGAGCTGCTGACGTGGAACGTGAAGTCGACCACGAAGGCGCAAGACGGCCTGTACGTCTACGACGCGGTTCAGCGCCTGCACGACAGCCGCTTCAACGACAAAGACGTGCGCGACATTCGCCAGTACATCCGCCACGGGCCGCTCGGAGAGTCGTTCGCGGCGCCCGAGCGCCGCGTGCTGCTCATCGACGAGATCGACAAGGCCGACCTCGAGTTCCCGAACGATCTGCTCCACGAGATCGATCGCATGCGCTTCAAGGTGATCGAGACCGACGAAGAGGTCGTCGCGAAGCACCGGCCCGTCGTCGTGATCACCTCGAACAACGAGAAGGATCTGCCCGACGCATTCCTGCGGCGCTGCGTCTTCCACTTCATCGAATTCCCCGACCGCGAGCTCATGCAGCGCATCGTGCACGTGCACCACGCCGACATGGCCGAGCGGCTCATCGATCAGGCCCTCGGTGTCTTCTACGAGCTGCGCGCGTTCTCGCGGCTGCGCAAGCGCCCCTCGACGAGCGAGCTGATCGACTGGCTCGCCGCGCTCAAAGCCGCCGGCGTCACCAGCGTGAAGCTCGACGAGCAGCTGCCCTTCATCGGCGCGCTGCTCAAGCGCGAGCAGGATCTGATGGCCTTCGCCGATCAGTTCGGCGGGAAGCTTCCCAAGAGGGCCTGATGTTCGTTCCCTTCCTCTACGAGCTGCGCAGCCGCAAGGTGCCCGTCGGCGCGACCGAGGCCGTGGCCCTGGGTCAAGCGCTCGTGCAAGGGCTGCACGACAGCTCGCTCGAGGGCTTCTATTTCATCGCCCGCGCGCTCCTGGTTCACGACGAGAAGCACCTCGACGCGTTCGATCAAGCCTTCGCGAAGCACTTCCAGGGCATCGAGACGTCGTCGATGGAGCTCACCGAGCAGCTGCTCGAGTGGGTGCGCGAAGCGAAGCAGCCCGATCGCATGCTCACGCCAGAAGAGAAGGCGCTGCTCGACCAGCTCGATCTGAAGACGCTCGAGCAGCTCTTCGAGCAGCGTATGAAGGAGCAGAAGGAGCGCCACGATCGCGGCAACAAGTGGATCGGCACGGCGGGCACGTCTCCGTTCGGCAACACCGGCAAGGCCGCGCGTGAAGGCGTGAAGGTCGGCGAGGCGGCCGGTATGCGCAGCGCCGTGCGCATGGCATCGGAGCGCGTCTACAAGGAGTACCGCGACGATCTCGTGCTCGACGTGCGGCAGATGCAGCTCGCCCTGCGCAAGCTGCGAGCGTTCGCGAGGGAAGGCGCTCACGACGAGCTCGATCTCGACGCCACCATCACCGAGACGGCTCGCAACCTGGGCGATCTCGAGGTCGTCACCCGGCCTCCGCGCAAGTCGAACACCCGCGTCATTCTGCTGATGGACGTGGGCGGCTCGATGGATCCCTTCGCGCACCTCGTGTCGAGGCTCTTCACCGCAGCGAAGAAGGCCACGCACTTTCGCGAGCTGCGCACGTACTACTTCCACAACTGCATCTACGGCCGCGTCTACAAGCAGGCCAGCTTCCGCGACCCGATCACCCTGCCCCAGCTCTTCGCCGAGACCGATCGCCGCTACAAACTCATCGTCGTCGGCGACGCGCTCATGGCGCCCTGGGAGCTGATGAGCGTGTCGGGCTGGAGCGACGACGAAGGCCTCGAAGGCGTCGTGCACCTCATGCGCCTGCGCGAGCACTTCACCGCCAGCTGCTGGCTCAACCCCGAGCCGCCGTCGAGCTGGTGGCAGACGACCGTCGACGTCATTCGAAAGGTGTTTCCGATGTACCCTCTCACCCTCGAAGGGCTGGGAGACGCGGTCGGCCAGCTGACGAAGGCGAGGTAGACGTCGATGGCGAAGGACACGCAGGACCTGCGCACGTGGCTGCCGACGATCGCGCTCTTCGGAGGCCTCGAGGAGCCGGCGCTCAAGCGGGTGATCGGCATGCTGGGCGAGCACCACTTCGAGCCCGGCGCCGAGGTCTGCAAGCAGGGTGAAGCCGGGCGCGCCATGTTCCTCGTGCGCCATGGAGAGGTCGTCGTCTGCCGCGATGACGAGAGCGGCGCGCGCCGAAAGTTCATTCGCATGCACGCAGGCGAGTTCTTCGGCGAGATGACGCTGATCGACATTCAGAAGCGCAGCGCCACGGTCGTCGTCGAGAAGCCATCGCTCGTCTATTCGCTGGGCAACCGCGACCTGTACAACCTGTACCAGGAGGACACCGCGACGTACGTGATGATCCTCCAGAACCTCTGCCGCGAACTCTCGCGCCGGTTGCGGGTGACGAACAACCGGCTGCAGACGCTCGCGAGCGAGGTGGACGACGAAGACGAGCGCACGCTCATTCGGCCGTCGGTGAAGAAGCTCTGATCAGTCGCGCAGGGTGACGCGCACCAGCACCTCGGGCTTGATCTTCAGGGTGCCGAGCATGGCGCTGAAGGGCTTGATGCCGAAGTCGCGTTGATCGAACCGGAACTCGGCCGTCGTGACACCCGCGGCCTTCTGCAACGAACCCGTGAGCGTCTTCGTGACGCCGTGGAGCGTGAGCCGTCCCTCCATCGAGGCGTTCGTCACCCGCACCGACTCGAAGCGCGCGGTGGGGTGTTTGCGAACGTCGAGCACGTCGCCGAGCGTGTTCTTCTCGATGTCGACCTTCGCCGAGCCAGACAGGGTTCCCGGGTCGTCCCGGCCGTCCTTCATCGCGGTCAACACCCGAATCGACCCCGCCTCGAACTCCGCGATGTACCGCTCGCCTTCGTGATCGAGCGTGAAGCGGGTCAGCTGCAGCTTGAGATCGTGGGCGACCGCCGAGAGCAGCCCCTCTTTGAACGTGAAGACGAGCACCTCGGCCTTCGAAGAATCGAGACGCGGCATGTCTGGAGTATAGGCCCGCGCATGCTCAAGAAGGCCGCCGTCTTCGTCGTGACCGTGGTGCTCTTCATCGGAGCCCTCGGCGCGCTGCTCTCCCGCGACTGGCACGTCGAGCGCGTGGTGCGCATCGAGGCGACGCCCGATCGCGTGCTGCCGTTCATCGCGAACCTGCGCCGCTGGCAGGACTGGGCCGTGTGGACGAAGGCGCTCGACCCGAAGGTCGTGAACACCTACGCGGGGCCCGATGAGGGCGTCGGCGCGCGGTGGCAGTGGCAGGGCCCGGTGATGGGCCGCGGCGCGATGACGATCACCGCCGCAGACGAGACCGGCGTGTCGGTCGACGAGGCCATCGAGTCAGACGCGGTGAACGCGCACGCGCGCCTGTCGCTGAGGCGTGACGGCACGGCGACGATCGTCACGTGGACCGACGATGGAACCCTGCCGCCCATGGGTGGCTTCTTTCGCGAGCAACTCGAGCACCAACTGGGCGCGCACTTCGAGCAGGGCCTTGGCGCGTTGAAGACGCTCGTCGAGAAGCAGCCGCCTCCGCAGCCGTTGCCTCCGCCCTCGTCGCTCGAGAACCTGAACCTGCCCGACGCGGGGTGAGCCGTCAGACGCGTGTCTTGAAGAACGCGACCGTCTTCGCGAGGCCTTCGGTCAGCGACACCTTCGGCGCCCAGCCCAGCAGCGTCTTCGCGCGGGTGATGTCGGGCTTGCGCTGCTTCGGGTCGCCTTCGGGCAATGGCTGGTGAACGATCTTGCCGCCACGACCGGCAGCCGCGCGCACGGCCTCGGCGAACTCGATCATCGTGCGCTCATCGGGGTTGCCGATGTTGACGGGATCCGACACGTCGGAGGCGCCGAGCCGCGCGATGCCCTCGACCATGTCGTCGACGTAGCAGAACGAGCGGGTCTGCTTGCCGTCACCGAAGATCGTGAAGTCTTCGCCACGAAGCGCCTGACCAACGAAGGCCGGCACGACGCGCCCATCATTCAGCCGCATGCGCGGGCCGTAGGTGTTGAAGATGCGAACGATGCGGGTCGACACGCCACGCGAGCGGCGAAACGCGCTCACCAGCGCCTCTCCATACCGCTTGGCCTCGTCGTACACGCTGCGCGGCCGGGTCGGGTCGACGTTGCCCGAGTACGACTCCGGCTGCGGGTGCACGAGCGGGTCGCCGTAGATCTCAGACGTCGACGCCTGCAGGAAGATGGCTTTCTTCTCCTGCGCCAGCTCGAGCCCGCGCAGCGTGCCCTCAGAGCCCGTGCGCATCGTCTCGAGCCACATCACCGCGTAGTCGGCCGGAGACGCCGGCGAGGCGAGGTTGAAGACGAAGTCGACCGGCCCGCTCACCGGAATCGGCGCGCAGATGTCGTGCTTCACGAAGTCGAAGCGGGCGTCGCTCTTCAGCCCCGACAGGTTGCGCTCGTCGCCCGTGGCCAGGTTGTCGACCGCCGTCACCGACTCGGCGTCTGCGGCCAGCAGGCGCTCGCAGAGATGGGAGCCCACGAAGCCGGCTCCACCGAGCACCACGATGCGCTTGCCGCGATACGTATTCACGGCGCGGCTCCATAGCCTGCACCGTCGATGGAGCGAACGACAATCACGCCCTACAACCCGGGCAGGCGCGATTGACCCGGCAGCTGATCCTTGTAGCGCTCGAGCACCAGATCGATGCCCTGGCGGATGTACTCGGCCACGGGCACCTTCGTCTTCTGGTTCAAGAGCTTGAGTAGCTCGTTCTGCTCAGGCGTGATGTAGATCGTGGTGCTGATCTTCTTGCGCGCCATAGCGATTCACGACGCTATGTCGACTCGGCTATAGGGCAATTAAATGACCTCGATGAGCCTCGTGCGGAAGTCCCTGGTGGTGGGTGCCCTCGCCTCGCTGGCGCTGGGTTGTGCGTCGAGCAAGAGCGCCGAGAAGGGCGACGGCAAGACGGCCGAGAGCGGTGACGCGACCGTCGTGTCCGAGAACATCAAGCAGAAGAAGTCGGGCGACGAGACCCAGACCGAGACCGATCTCAACGGCGACAAGAAGCCCGACGTCTTCTCGTACACCGTCAAGGCCAAGAGCGCCGACGGCAAGGACATCGACCGGCTCGTCCGCAAAGAGCTCGACATCAACGCCGACGGGAAGATCGACATCAGCCGCACCTACGACGAGCGCGAGCAGATCTCGCGTGAGGCGCTCGATCTCGACTTCGACGGCAAGGTCGACCAGGTCAACTTCTACGAGAAGGGCGTCATCGTTCGCAAAGAGCGCGACCTGTCGTCAGCCGGCAAGCCGTCGCTGTGGCTCTTCTTCGAGAAGGGCAAGCTGGTGCGCAAGGAGCGCGACACCAACGGCGACGGCCGCGTCGACTACTGGGAGTACTGGGAGAACGATCAGGTCGATCGCATCGGCGAAGATCTCGACGGCGACGGCAACGTCGACAAGTGGACCAAGAAC
Source organism: Myxococcaceae bacterium (assembly GCA_040275325.1). Lineage (GTDB taxonomy): Bacteria > Myxococcota > Myxococcia > Myxococcales > Myxococcaceae > Xiheimicrobium. The sequence continues at coordinate 8,585 of JBEOKA010000269.1, forward strand.
CCCGACTCCGAGACGTAAGAACTCAGTTGTTGGTCACGATGCCGGCGATCGACGTCTCGCGCTTGAAGTCTGCGAGGTAGGTGCTGGCCGCGTCTTTCGAGCCGAAGCGGCCCATGCGCACGCGGAACCAGGTGCCCTTCCCCGCCACGTTCGCCTCGATGATGAACGGCGCGTAGCCCTTGTCGCGCAGCCCCGCAGCGAACCGCTCGGCCTCGGCCTTGTCCTGGTACGCCGAGAGCTGCAGCGTCCACGAGCCCTCGGCAGACGGCGTCGGCGCTTCGGGCGCCTTCTGCACCTTGCCAAACGCCTCCTTCAGGGCACCCGCGTCGTTGGTGCGCGTCGCCACCGGCTCCGACTTCGGCGTCTCGGGCAGCACCGGCTTCACCTCGGCCACCTTCGCCTCTGCGAGCTTCGGCTCGACCGGCTCCTCGACCTTCGCGGGCTCGGGCGGCTTCGGCGTGAGCTCGGCCGGCTTCAGCACGATGACGTTCTTCACGGGCTCGGGCGCAGGCACCGGCTCGGGAGCGCGCTTGGTGAGCTCTTCCTGGAACGTCAGCGGCTGGGCCTTGTCGGCCTGCGCGAGCGCCTCGGTCTTCTGATCAGCGGCCGAGAGAATGTCAGCCGGCTGATCGAGCTTCTGGCTCTCGGCCGACAGCTTCTTGCCGACGACGACGCCCAGCACGAACACGCCACCCAGCACGACGAGCGACGCAACGGTGAGGGTGACGATCTGACGGCTGTCGAGAGACAGCTCGTACTTCTCTTTGAGTCGGTGGGAGTCGCGCATGACGTGTTGCGAACGGTAGCGCGATGCAGCAGCCCGTCAATTTCCGGCGCTGGCTGATCAGTTGTTGAGCGCGCCCTGCAGAATCCACCGCTCGATGAGCGCCGTCGCCGGGGGGTCGACCGAGAAGAGGCCGGCCGTGCCCTGCGGCATCGGAGCGCCCACCGACTGCGTCGCGGTGATCTTCTGGAACAGCAGGCTCGACGTTGGGTTGTTCGGGGTGACGCGCGCGCGAACGTCGGCGTACGTGGCGCGGTTGGCGTGACAGCTCACGCAGTAGTTCGAGAACACGGGCACGAGATCGGTCATGAACGAGACGGGTGGACCTGCGTCGGGCCGCCCGGCATCGACCACGCCCGAGTCGACCCGACCCGCGTCGGTGGTTCCTGCGTCCATTCGCCCAGCGTCGACGACACCAGAGTCGACCCGCCCCGCGTCCGCCCCGGCGTCGACGATGACCGGGCCACCATCGAAGAGCCCTGCGTCGAAGTTGATCGAGGCGTCACGCGCCTGGGGGAAGTTCGCGTCGTACTCGCCGCCGTCGAACGTCTCGCACACGCCCGTTCGGCACAGCTCGTTCGCCTGACACGACAGACACATCGAGCCGCCCGCGCCGCACTCGAAGACCGCCGTGCCGCCAAGGCACTCGCCGTTCGAGTCGCAGCAGCCCATGCAGGTCGACGGGCCGCACGGTTTCGGCGCGGCGCCACACGAGGCCATCGAGATCGTGAACCCGAACACCACTCCGAAGACGACCGCAGACGAAACGCGCATGAGCGCGAGAGCCTAGCCCAGCTCGCCGTCGCTACCGCAGCCGCAGATCCATCGGCCCCTCGAGCTCGACCTTCTGGCCCTCGTCGACGAGCGTGGCCTCGGCGCCGTCGGGCAGCACCAGTCGAATCGTTCGACCCAGATCGTAGATTCCGTCTTCGAGCAGCACGGCCGTCGCGAGATCGTCGGTCTCGGCGAAGACGAAGTCGTCTTCCACCTCGAGGCGGCGCAGGCTCGAGCCGAGCGGCCCCGCGTGCACGTGCGGAACCCCGATGCGTTTGGGAGGAGGCGGCAGCGTCGACGGCCCCTCGAGCTTTGGCCCGGCTCCCAGCGTCGCGAGCCCATCGGGCGTGAAGAAGGCGCGCAGGTAGTCGCCGGTCGTTGGATCATTCGAGGCGAGCGCGCTCGCGGGGGTGAAGTGCGTGTCGGTGTAGCGGGCCTGCACGGCGTGCGCGGGCGCGTTCTCGAGCTTCTTCAGCTTCAGGTTCTCGAGCACGTACCGGTCGACCGCGACGGCTTCGATCTTCGCCTCGGTGAGCGCTCCGATGACGACGCTGTCACCCTTCTCGAGCACCTTCATCGCGCCACCGAAGCACTCGATGAGGGTCGGGCCCTGCGCCTTCACCTTGTCGGCAGGAGCGAGCCTCGAGCCGACGGCGATCGGCCGATCGGTGTCGCCCCTCATCAGCAACGGCGCCGCGGCCGAGTGCAGGCCACAGACGGGCGTGTTCGACGGCTTCGTGCAGCCAGCGCCCGCGACCATGACGATCGCGAGCCACGCCCTCACAGAATCCACCCGCCGCCGACCACCACATCGCCTTCGTAGAAGACCGCCGCCTGCCCCGGCGTGACGGCCTTCGCGGGCGTCTCGAGCTTCACGGCCACGTGACCATCGGCGTCGACTGAAACCCGGCCCGCCGTGCCGAGGTGGCGGTGACGAATGCGGATCTGCAGCGGCCGCTCGACCGGTGCCTTGCCATCGACCCACTTCGGCCGCAGCAGGTTGAACGTCTCGCGCGCGATCGCATCGGCGGGCCCGACGACGACCTTCCGGGAGTCAGCCTCGATGCGCTGCACGTACATCGCCTCGCCCTGCGCCGGCACGGGAAGGCCACGACGCTGACCGATGGTGAACTTGTGAATGCCGTCGTGCGTGCCGAGCACCGCGCCGTCGGTCGACACCACGTCACCCTTGGGCTGCGGCCCCGCCACCTTCTCGACGAAGCGCGCGTAGTCGCCATCGGGCACGAAGCAGATCTCCATGCTCTCGGGCTTGGCGCTGGTGACGAGGCCGTGCCGCTCGGCGATGGCGCGCACTTCGGCCTTCGCGAGGTGACCGACGGGAAAGAGCAGATCCTTCAGCTCGTCCTGGCCCAGGGTGAAGAGGAAGTACGACTGATCCTTCGCGGCATCGAGCCCACGGCGGAGCACGTAGCGGCCGTCGTCTTTCTGCTCCACGCGCGCGTAGTGGCCCGTCGCCAGCTTCGCGCCGAGCGCCCTCGCCCGCTTCAAGAGGAAGCCGAACTTCACGTCCTCGTTGCACGACACGCAGGGGATGGGCGTCTTGCCGTTGAGGTAGTTCTGCACGAAGGGCGTGACGACGCGCTCCTTGAAGAGCTCTTCGACGTTGGCGACGTAGAACGGAATGCCCAGGCGCTCGGCCACCCGCCGGGCGTCGTCGATGTCATCGGGGCTGCAGCAGCTGCCGCACTGCGCCTTCGACTCGTAGCTCCACACGCGCAGGGTCATGCCGATGACCTCGTGGCCCTGCTCCTTCAAGAGGGCCGCCGCCGCCGAAGAGTCGACGCCGCCCGACATGGCCACCACGATGCGCATGGACTCCCCGATGCCACAGCCTGATGAGTCCTGAAAGCACCCTCACTGCCCGGTTTTCCACAGCACAACCACCAGCACCTACACGGCGCGTCACAGGGAGGTGGCGAGGTGTTGGGACGACTTTCAACAGGCCAGCCCACTGAATTCACTGGCTTTGTGGACAACCGGGGCACCGTTTCCACAACTCGGCCGGGTTCGCCTCCCGCGGTTTGTGAAAACGGAGCCCGGCCGTGTGGGAAAGCCTGTGGAGACCCTCAGGCCGGCGGTTTCCAGGCTGCGAGCAGCGCCTTCAACCCCTCGGCCGTGTTGACCGCGGGCTCGTCGAGCACGCGCTCGAGCAGAAACGCCGACGCCTGCCCAATCACCGGCGAGGGGCCCACCTGCAGCGCCGCCATGATCTGCGAGCCATTGAGGGCGAGCGCCTTCGAGGTGAGCGGCGGGTTGGTGGCGAGCACGGCGCGAACCCGCGGCGCGATGGAGGTATCGAGGCCGCGGGCCTGCGCGAGCTCGAGAATGCCGTTCGCGTACTCGGCCTTCACCGAGGCCAACCAGCGGCGCAGCATCGAATCGGTCGCGTCGGAGCCAGGCAGCAGCTGGTGTTGAACGAGGTGGGCCGCATCGGTGGCGATCTTCACCGGGTACTTGAGCCGCATCACGACATCACGAGGGCTGCTGCAGTCGTGCAGCAACACCGCCAGCCGCACGGCGAGGTCGACTGGAGCTCGACCAATGGCTTCGGCCTCGACGCCGATCGCCTCGGGAAGGAACTCGTTGAGCAGCCCCGTGCGGCGCGTGAGCTCGAAGCCCTGCACCGCCAATGGAGCGAGGAGCAGCTTGGTGAACTCCTGGTTGATGCGCTCGGTGGCCACCTTGCGGAAGACGTGCAGCGTCTGAGGAATCGCGGCCTCGGTCTCAGGGTCGATGGAGAAGCCGAGCACCGTTGCGAACCGCACCGCCCGCATGGCGCGCAGCCCGTCTTCGAGGAAGCGCTCCATGGCGCTGCGCACGCAGCGAATCGTCTTCGACTCGAGATCGGCCTGGCCGCCGAACGGGTCGACGAGCCGCTTGCTGAGCGGGTCGAAGGCCATCGCGTTGATGGTGAAGTCGCGGCGCGAGAGATCGGCCTCGATGTCAGTGTGGAACTCGACCTTCGAGGGACGGCGGCCGTCGAGGTACTCGGCCTCGACGCGGAAGGTGGTGACCTCGACGTGTTCGCCGCGCACGACGACGGTGACGGTGCCGTGCTCGATGCCGGTGGGAATGACGCGCTTGAAGGCCTGCTGCACCTGCTCGGGGCGCGCGCTGGTGGCGAGATCGAAGTCCTTGGGCTTCTCGCCGCGCAACAGGTCGCGCACGCAGCCGCCGACGAGGAACGCCTGGTGACCGGCCGCGAGCAGCCCCTGCAACACCTCGAGCACCGCGGGGGGAATGACGGCGCGCTCGAGCCGCTGAGCGTTCGTGTCCGTCATGGCGACCTCACCTTCGTGTTCAGTGATCCCAGCAAGAATCGAACTTGCGACCTGCGGTTTAGGAAACCGCCGCTCTATCCAACTGAGCTATGGGACCGGTTGACTGCGGAGCGTCTCTATCAACGACGCCACTCGCGGGGAACGCCTTCAAAGCTGGCTCGACGATCGAGCTCCGAGAGCTCGGTCTTCGCCCGCGCCAGCGCCTTGCGGTTGAGCTCGAGCCGCTCCTTCGCGCGCTCGAACTCGGGGTTGAGGGTGTAGACGCAGGGCGCGACGGCGACTCCAGTGTTGGGCACGACGACCGTGTTGCTGACGACGACGCTGCCGTTGACGCCCACACCGAGCCCACCCTGACCCGTGACGGTGACCGACGAGCCCGTGCCGCCGGGCACCATCCACCCGCCGCCGTAGAGGCACTGGTAGCGGCCGCCCGCGGGCAGGCCGTTCAGATCTTCGACCTTCTTTCGATCGACCTCGATCTCGTCCTGCAGGCGGGCGATGCGCTCGTTGGCGTCACGAAACGCGGCGCGCCACTCACGCTCGGCGCGATTCGGGTCGGCGTCGACCACCACGACGGCCTTCGAGGGCGCGACGGTCTTCGGGGCCGGCCGCTCCTCCTCTTTCGGCAGGGTGACCGTGCTGATGTCCGCGCCTCCGGTCTGCTTCGCCTTCACGTTGGCGGGCACCGAGCCGGGGTTGTCGGTGAAGTGGGTGACGCCGTCTTTGTCGGTCCACGTGTAGACCTGCGCGATCACCGTCGAGCCGACGAGAAGACTCAAGAGCAGCGAGCGCGTCATCTCCGAGACGGTAGTGCGGGGCTGCAGAAATGAAAAACCCCTCGGGGATGCCGAGGGGTTTCTTGTGGGCACACCAGGTTTCGAACCTGGGACCCCCGCCGTGTGAAGGCGGTGCTCTACCGCTGAGCTATGTGCCCTGCTGTGCTGAAAAAACGGAGCGCTACGTGCCACGCCGAAACTGGCCTGTCAACGAGAGAAGCCGACGCGTGATCGTTCGTGCGCCTGACGGGCTCAGACGCGGTTGAGCTTCTCGTCGAGCGCCTTGATGCGCTTCTTGAGCGACGACAGCGATCGGCCGAGGTCCTTGAAGTCGGCCTTGGTGGCGAAGTTGAGCTGGTGCATCACCACCGTCTGCGTCTTGTCGACAGCGGCCTTGCCCCGCTGCACGGTGCCGATGGCCTCGGCGATCTTCTGGGCGCGTTTCTCGTCGGCGAACAGGCGCTCCATGGCCTTCGCTGAGAACCCCATCGCCTTTTCGGTCAGCTGCTTTCGAAGTCCCATCGTCATCCCCCCTGCTTGAGCTGCGCGAGCCAGCGCTCGGCGAGCCCACGGTGATTGAGGCGCGCGATGATCGGCTGCAGGTTGCCGCGCACCCAGAGGCGCTTCTGCACGATGGCCGCGATTGGATCCAGCCCCCCATCGATGAGGCCGCGAAAGGTCGCGTCGTCGGCCCGCGCTTCGTAGGCGACCTCTTCGTCGGCGAGGTCGGAGGCGCTGACGAACGCTGGCGGCGGGAAGCGGCCGTTCACGGGCGCTTTGAGGAACACGCACAGCGCCCCGCCCGGCCGCTCGATGGTGATGCCGAAGTCGCCCTCCCAGCCCTGAGCAGCGCTGGGCAGCTGATCGTCTGCGTTGAGCAGCTCGATCGCGCGGGTGATGAAGGCCTCGGTGAACATCACCCGCCACCGAGCAGGCGCTTGATGCTCGAGAACAGCCCACCCTTCTCTGCCGCGTCGCGCTCTTCCTGCTGGGTGCGCTTCTCCATCGCCTCGGCCAGCGCCTTCTTGAGGATCTCGGGCGTGTCGCGCGTGGCCAGCTTGACCTCACGCGGGTCGCCGGCGTCTTCGAGGAACACGTGCAGCAGGCACTCCTGATCGACCTTGAAGTCGATGCGCTTGCCCGTCGTCGCGGCCGGCAGCTTCACGGTGCCCAGGTACTCGTTGTCGACGATGAACTCGCTGTCGCCCTGGAAGATGTCGATCTCGATGAACGGCGCGCCAGGCTTCTGCGGAGGCGGCACGCGAAAGCTCTTCACCATCGGCACGCGGTGGTTCTTCTCGATGATCTTCCTGAAGCGGCCCGTCGGCAGGCCGTAGCCGATCGGCATCGACACCGCGTCGAGCAGCGTCACGGAGTCGGGCGAATCCATCGACTCGCCGAGCAGCGCCGCGCCCAGGGCCACGCACTCGTCGGGGTGCACACCCTTGCGCGCGGGCTTGCCGAAGTGCTCCTGAATGCGGGCCTGCACGAGCGGCATGCGGCTCTGACCACCGACCAGGATCACCTCGTCGATCGACGACCGCGTGATGCCCTTCTCGGTGAGCACGTCGTCACAGATCTCGAAGGTGCGATCGACGAGGTCGCGGGTGAGCGAGTTGAGCTGCTCGCGCGAGAGCGGCACCTTGAGATCGAGCGGCTTGCCCTTGCGCTCCTCGACGTACGGCAGCTCGATGGTGACGTTCTGCATCAGCGAGAGATCGATCTTCGCGGCCTCTGACGCGTTCTTCACGCGCTGCATGGCGATAGGGCTCTTCGTGAGATCGACCTTCGTCTCTTTGAGGAACGTCTCGACCACGAAGTCGATGATGCGGTTGTCGAAGTCGATGCCGCCGAGGAAGGTGTCTCCGCCCGTCGCCACGACCTCGAAGGTGTTGTTCTTCACCTCGAGCACCGAGACGTCGAAGGTGCCGCCGCCCAGGTCGTAGACGAGGATTCGCTGGTCGAGCCCGCGGTTGAAGCCGTACGCCAGCGCCGCCGCCGTCGGCTCGTTGACGATGCGCTTCACGTTCAGGCCGGCGATCTGGCCCGCGTGCTTCACGGCCTGACGCTGGTTGTCCGTGTAGTAGGCGGGCACCGTGATGACTGCCTCGCTGATCGGCCCCTGCAGGAACTGCTCGGCGATCGTCTTCACCTGCCCGAGCACCATCGCCGAGATCTCAGGCAACGAGTACACGCGCCCGCCGAGCGACACGGCTGCGTCACCGTCTTCGCCAGCGACGATCTCGTACGAGTAGTAGCTCTTGAGGGCCTGAACGACGCGCGAGTCGAACTTGCGACCGATGAGGCGCTTGGCGCCGTAGATGGTGTTGCGCGGGTTGGTGACGATCTGATCGCGCGCGACGCCGCCGACCACGAGATCGCCGCGCGGCGACAGCGACACGACCGACGGCAGAATCAGCGTGCCCTTGTCGGTCGGCACGATGCGGGGCACACGGTTCTTCACCGACGCCACCAGCGTGTTGGTGGTGCCGAGGTCGATGCCGACGATGCGACCCTTCTCCGCCATGGCGGGCGTTCGTAGCACGCTCACCAAGAGCGAACGCCGCCGAATTTCGACGTGGCCGCTCACCCGACGCGCGACGATGGGCTACATGGCGCAACCGCAATGAACGTCGTCTTCTACGGACTCGTCCTGATGGCGTGCCTCTCTGCGGTGATCTTCGGAACGCCCGCAGAGGTCGGCAAGGCCGCGATGGACAGCGCGAAGTCGAGCGTCGAGCTCGCCATCGGCCTCGTCGGCGCGATCTCGTTGTTCCTCGGGCTGATGAAGATCGTCGAAGAGGCCGGCGGCCTGAAGGTGATGGCGAAGCTGATTCGGCCGGTGATGGTGCGCCTGTTCCCCGACGTGCCGCCCGATCACCCCGCGATGGGAGCGATGGTGATGAACATCGCCGCCAACGCGCTCGGCCTCGGCAACGCGGCGACGCCGTTCGGCCTCAAGGCGATGAAAGAGCTCGACACCCTCAACACCGAGAAAGGCACCGCGACCAACGCGATGGTGCTCTTCCTCGCCATCAACACCAGCGGCGTCTCGTTGCTGCCCACCGGAGTCATCGGCCTGCGCGCGCTGAAAGGCTCGGCCGACCCGGCAGCGATCTTCCCCACGACGCTCTTCGCGACCAGCTGCTCGACGATCACCGCGATCATCGTGACGGTGCTGCTGTCGCGGCTGCCGATGTTCCGCGGGCCGCAGTCGCAGATCGCTGCCGACGCTGCGATTCTGCAGCAGCGCCCGAAGAGCTCGCCCGCCGAGTTCCTGCCGCTCGCCGGCTTCCTCGGCGCGCTCGTGGCGATGGTCTACGTGGTGTACCGATTGGGAGAAGCCGCCAGCGCGTGGATTCTGCCGATGCTGATCCTCTTCATGCTGACGGTGGGCGTCGTGCGTCGCGTGAAGATCTACGAGGTCTTCGTCGCCGGTGCGCGTGAGGGCTTCATGCTCGCGGTCGGCATCATTCCGTCACTGGTCGCGATTCTGACGGCGGTGGGCATGCTGCGAAAGAGCGGCGGGCTCGAGGCGATCACCGGCTTCCTGGGTCAGTACACGGCACCGCTCGGCATGCCGCCCGAGGTGCTGCCCCTCGCTCTCATTCGCCCGCTCTCGGGCTCGGGAGCGTTCGCGCTCACGGGCGATCTCATCTCGACGCACGGACCTGACACGTACATCGGCCAGCTCGCGAGCACGCTCAACGGCTCGATGGAGACGACCTTCTACGTGCTCGCCGTCTACTTCGGCAGCATCGGCATCAGCCGCACGCGCCACGCCGTGCCCGCGGGGCTCGCGGCCGATCTGATGGGCGTCGTCGGCAGCATCGTTGGCGTGAAGTGGCTCTTGGGTCACTGAGGCCGAACGACACCGCTGTCATTCGAGTCGCTCTTCAGGGGCTGAACGCGAGGTCAAGCGAAGCTCCTCGCGTCGGGGCGCTGCTGACACGATGAACCCCGCCCGCCCCGTCGGTCGTGTGCGTGCCATTCAGTCCGAAGTGCGGGTTCCGATCGCAGCGGCTGCGCAGCGGTCGAGTATCGCGGAGGGCACTCGCCGAGTGTCGCTCAGCTGCCCGACTTTGGCGGCATCGCGACGATCTCACCCACGATCATCGGAGGATCGAGCCGATCGATGAGCGGCCCGAAGATCGCGGTCGAGCGCAGCGACTCCTTCGCAGCGCGGAACTGGCTGCGCAGCGTGTCGCCGATTCGTGCGGGCCCTGCAGCGTGGTGAGGTTGAGTGCGGGCTTTCGTCACCAGGCCTGCGACCGCCACGAAGAGCGCCGCGACCGCGACCACCGACATCACCAGCCGCCGCCGCAACGTCGCCACGCCCACCGGACAGTCCTTCGTGAGCACCGTGCCGTCAGCGCGCTGGAACACGCGGCCACACAGGCGACCCGAGGCACCACGCAACAGCTCGGTCGCTTCGGCCTCACTCAACGAACGCAGATCGTGAACGTGAAGCTGGCACTTCGCGCAGAAGCGCCGGCGCTCGTCGCCAGCCATCGACTCCCACTTCTCGGAACAGGGGCTCGCGACCTTGATCTGAAGGGCCATGGAGCCGTTGAACGGGTGGCCGGCCGAGGCGATCTGTCAGGGCGTCTTCGCCGCGTCTCGCACCCGCTCCGAGGCATCGCGCGCCCGTACGAGTTCGAGCAACAACCCCAGCTCTTTCGGGGGCTTCTGAATCAACGCAGCCAGGGCTGCGACGCGTTCACCCTCGCCCGCCGCGATGCGCTCCGACACGGCCATGTTGCCGCAGACCCGGGCCCTGGCGTCCTGCTCCAGCACCATCAGCTCGGCGTCGCGCAGCTTCGCCTGTGACAGCTTCACCGCCTCGATCGCGCGCACCTCGAACGCCTCGAGATCGTCGGGGAACTCGACCTTCTCTTTCTTGGCCGCCGAAATCGTCTCGCTCGCTGCCTTCGCGCTCACGAACGCCGCACACAGCTCACGGGCCGTCAGCGTGGCCGTCGGAGGCGTGGGCACTTCACTCGTCGCGGCGAGTTCCTTCGCCCACACGGCGAGCTGGCGCGCCGTCACCGCTCCCGAGAAGAACTGCCGACGCTCGGCGCGAATCGACATCCACCGGCGCAGCACCATCGGGTCGGGGTTCTGGGGATCCCACGCGCGCTGGTACTCGGCCGAGGCCTTGTCGAGCTGCCCGCTGACATCGAGCAACACGGCGCGCGTGAGGAACAGCTGCGCGTCACTCGCCGTCTTCGCCAGCACCTCGAGGCGCGTGGCCACCTCGTACTCGGCCACCGTGCGCGGCAGCATTCGGGTGACGCGCTGAAGGCTGTCGAACGCCGCCTGTCGAACGAGGGCATTTCGCGCGAGGCGAACCTGCTCGAGCAGCGGGTCGATGGTCTTCACCGAGACGAACTGGCCGAGCTCCTCAGCCGCCTGCCAGCGATCCATCGGGTCGGGAGCCTGCAGCGACTTCACCACGTCGCCGAAGCTGCGCCGGGTCCACGAGGGCAGCGCGCGGCGAACCTTCTCGTCCTTCGTCGCTTCGAGCGCGTTCATCGCCTTCGCCTTCGCGAGCCGCTGGGGCCAGTCAGCGAGACTCTTCGAGAGTGGGCTCTTCGTCGCCAGAGCCTCGGCCTCGTCGACCAGGCCCGACACCAGCAAGCCCTCGAGCTGAGCCGACAGCAGCTTCGTGCGAGCCTCGTCACGGTGCGCGCCCGCGGGGAACTCAGCGAGGTACGAGAGCCAACCGGCGGGGCTGGTCGCGCGCCCCCACGCCACCTCGTCGAGGCGGGCCGAGACCTCGGCCGCGCGGGGATCGTCGGGGTTCTGCGCGGCGATGCGGGACAAGGTGGCGGGCTCGTCGAGCGTGGCCACCTCACGCAGCTCGAGCGCCTTGAGCAGGCCATCGGCTTCGTCACGGTGGGCGCCGTCGGGGTGCTCACGCACGAACTGCCGCAGCGCCTGGGCGGTGCCCTTCTCTTTCGCCGCGTTGAAGCGCAGCGTCTCGAGCAGCGCCGCGGCCGCGCGGGCTTGCCCCGACTCGGGGTGCCGCTCGAGGAACCGCTTGTACGCGATCAGCGTGTGCGCCTTCTTCGCCTCTTCGAACTCGAGCTCGGCGAGGCGCGCCTGGGCGGCCTCGAGGTTCTCATCGGCGGGGTTCTGCGCGATGAACGCCTTCCAGTCGGTGATGGTGTCGCGCTTCGAGGCCGTCTTGAACGCGGCGTCACGGCAGCCGGCACTTCCCAGCAGCAGAATGATCGCGAGCGCGCGGGCCGGCACCAGACGTTCGAACATGAGCCGCCCGCTCGTAGCCCGGAACCGGTGCGTCGCGCAGCAACGACGCTTGATCAGGCAGGAAGCGCTTTTTGACGCGGCCCCGACTTCAGCCACCATGGGGCTCATGCGCGTCCTCGTCCCGCTCCTGAGCAGCCTCATCGCGCTGGGCTGCGCGACTGGCCGGCCGATGGGCGCTGCGCGCATCGATGACGCCTACCGCCCCTTCGCCATGGCCCCTTCGGCCATCGCGGTGCCCGAAGCGTCGGCCGAGGTGTCGCCGCTCGAGGTGGCGCCGGGATCACGCACGAAGGTCGTCGACACCGCCCGCGCGCTGGTGGGCAGCAAACGCGTCGAGGTGAACGGCAAACGCTTCGGAGACGACTGCACGGGCCTGGTGCGTGGCGTCTACTCGCAGCTCGGCGTCGATCTCATGTCGGCCGGCCAGCCTCAAGACAACGGCGTCACCGCCATCTGGCGCTTCACGGCGCAGCACGGCCGGCTCTACGAGGGTGGCCGACCGGTCGCGGGCGATCTCGTGTTCTTTCGGGAGACGTACGATCTGAACCGCGACGGCGCGGTGAATGACGGGCTCACCCACATCGGCCTCGTCGACGACGTCGAGGGCGACGGCACCGTCATCGTCATTCACCGGGTCGCCCGTGGCGTGGTTCGCTACCGAATGAACCTGGCGAACCCGAGCACCGCGAAGGACACGCAGGGCAAGGTGCTCAACGACGGGCTTCGACTTCCCGGTTCGGGCTCGCCGCAGCGGTTGACGGGTGAGCTCTTCGTCTCGTTTGGAACGCTGCTGCCCAACGAGCGGGTCGCCGCGCGCTGAACTACTTGAGGTCGAGCAGCTTGCGGCTATCGACAGCCGCAGTGAACTTCGGCGCGATCTGAATTGCCTTGTCGAGCGATGACACCGCAGCCGCTTCCTGGCCCAGCGCCAGATGGAGCCGCGCAGCGACGAAGTGTGGCCGCGCCATCTTGTCGTCTTCAGCCGCCAACTTCTGCGCCTCGCTCAGGGCGCCTTTGAGCGCATCAGGGCTGGGCTCCTTCGCGTAGAGCACGGCCACGGCAGCGGCCAGACGTCGCCAGTAGTCGGAGTCGTCGTCGAGGGCAGGCGCCCTTCCGAGCCGAAGCGCCTGATGAAAGGCACGGGCGCGGGCGCTCTGACCTGCGGGTGCGCCAGCGCGAATCGCCTCCTCCATCGCGCTGATGGTGGTGTCGAGCCTGGTCTGGGTCGCGGCGCCGATCGGGTCCAACACCGTCGAGCGGGCGGCCATCTCATTGGTGCGCTCAGCGAACCGTCGCGCGTCTTCTTTTCCCGCGCTCAGCTTCTTGAAGGCCTCGTACTTGTAGGTGACGAACGCGCGCTCGCCGAACACGTCGTCGAGCTTCAGGCCAAGGCCCAGCGCCAACGCGGCATGACCGTCGACGAAGGTCGGGCTCTCTTTGACGATCGCGGCGAGCCGCTCGAGCTCTGGCCCCCTCAGCGCCTCGTCCTCTTTTCGAAACTGGGTGAGGGCCTGCTCGGACGCCTGCACGAGGTTCGGGTCGAGATCCTTGGTGAGCAGCTGCTTGCCGAAGAACTGCCAGAAGACGCCGAGCGCGACTGCCAGCACCAGCAGCAGCACGATGACGACGGCGATGATGTTGCGGCGGCGGCCCTGCGCGGCGAGGGCCTCGACCCCGGCGTCGGCCTGAGCGTCGCTCGACTGAACTGCGCCCTCTGCGGGCACCATCGGCAGCGCAGGAGACGAGATGATGTCGAGCCGCAGCGGCGCGCGGTGGGCGGCGTCGGTGGCTTCATGGCTGATCGGCGGCAGGTTGGGCATCGTCGAGGCGATGGGCCCGTCGTGCCGCATCGTCGCCTTCATGTCGTCGCCGCCTGGCTCCATCAGCGTCGAGACGCCGGGCGGGTCGTGCAAACCGAAGTTGAGCGAGCCATGGGGAATCGTGGAGTCCGGGGGGATCGTCTGGGCCGAGTCGAGCGGCTGATCGAACCCGACGGTGGGCTCGGCCACGCCGTGCAGATCGGGGGCGGTGGCGGCTGGCGCCTTGGCGTCGGGCTTCGTCGTCTCCTGCAGCGTCGACATCGCGAAGAGCGCCGTGCGGTTGTGACGATCCTGCACGCTCTCGGCGGACTCGCCGGGGTTCGTGGCCGAGTCGGCCATGGCGTAGCGCTGCGTGCGATCGTGGCGCTGCTCGACCGACTCCTGGCCCTCTTCGCTTTCGGCCCCCTCGCCGTGCTCGCGCATCATGCGCTCGAGATCGACGCGCACCGTGCTCTCACTGCGCTGCTCGGGCTCGGCGTCTCCGGTGAGCTCGACGGTGCCCTGCGTCACCTGAGGCAGGGGCTTCTTCGGAGCGGTGACGACCGGCGTGCCGAACGCCATCGTGCGGGTCGCGGCGGCGGCCACGGCTTCGGGCGGCTTGCCGAACATCATCGTCGTGTTGGGTGCCTTGCTCGATGCGGCCGGTGCGGCGGTGGGCGGAGGCACCTGCCCTGCACCGAACATGACGGTGGTGGCTGCGGGACGCTGAGCGGGCGGCGGCGCTGCGGGTGCTGGCTGCTGCGCTCCAAACATCTGCGTGCTGCGCGCGGAAGGCGGCGCGACGGGAGTCGCTCCGAAGACGAGGGTCTGGTTGGCGGGCGCGCTCGACGGCGGCGCGGCGGGTTGCGTGGCCAGCTGCCCTGCGGCCGTGCCGAAGACGAGCGTCTGGTTCGCGTTTGCGGAAGGCGGCGCGACCGGCGAGTTGCCGAAGACGAGCGTCTGGTTGGCCGGAACGTTGGCGTGCGGTGCGGGCTCTCGCGCGGCTGCCTGCTGCCCTGCCGCGGTGCCGAAGGCCATGTTCTGGGCGGCCGGCGGCGCGACGGGCGAAGCGCCGAACACGAGGGTCTGGTTGGGGTTCGCGTGCGACGGCGCGGGCTGATGCGCGGCCTGCTGCTGACCCGCCGGCGTCCCGAACACCATCGTCTGGTTCGCGGGGCGCTGCTGGGGCGGGGGCGGTTGAGGCGGCGGGGCCACCGGGCCACCTCCACCGAACATCATGGTCTGGTTGCCGGGCCGGCCCGCAGGGGCCTGCGGCGCGGCAGGAGGAGGCACCGCGCCCGTGCCGAACACCATGGTCTGGTTGGCAGGCCGCCCGCCCTGGGGAATTCCGGCCGCGGCGGGCGTTCGACGTTTGGTCGTCGTCGGCTCTTCTTCGAGGACGGTAGCCTGCGCGTCGGGCCTGGGTGGGAACGCGGTGAAGACGTGGCTGCAACGGGTGCACTGAACGGCGGCCCCCGCGGCCGGGATCAACGTCTCATCGAGCACGTAGGTCGTCGAGCACTTCTCGCACGAGATCAGCACCGCGCGGTTCTATCACAGCCCCGCGTCACAGAAGGGAATCTCGGCCAGTTGGCGAAGGGTCTGCAGGCGCGCTTCACCGACGCCGTCGATCGCGTCGACTTCGTCCCAGTTGCAGAAGCCGTGCTTCGCGTCACGGGTCGAGATGATCAACTCGGCGAGCTGGGGCCCGATGCCCGGCAGAATGGCGAGGTCGGCCGCGGTGAGCTTCGAGAACGGCACCTTCTGGCCAACCGTCAGCGCCTGGCCGGCCGGCAGGGTGACGGCCGTGTCGCTGCAGCGAGCGACGCCCGCGTCATCGAGGCGTACCCGCTCGGGGGGACAATCGAGCGCGGCTGACTGACTCGGCCACCGCCAATACGAGCCGAGCCCCACCGCGAGCAGAATGACGGTCGCGACGACGAGCCACCCATCGCGCGTCATCGGTCGATCACTTCGCCTTCTTCGACTTCTTCGCGGGCGTGTCGAGGCCGAACTCGGTGTGCAGCGCGCGCACGGCGAGCTCGGCGTACTTCGACGGAATCACGCACGAGACGCGAATCTCGCTGGTCGAGATCGCCATGATGTTGATGCCCTCGGTCGACAGCGTGCGGAACATGCGCGCCGCGACGCCCGAGTGGTTGCGCATGCCGACGCCGACGATCGACACCTTGGCGATGTCTTGATCGGTCGAGATGTCACCGGTGTCGAGCGCCTTCGCGACTTTCTTCACCACGTCGTGCGCCTTGGTGAGATCGGCCTTGCCGACGGTGAACGTCAGATCGGACTTCCCGTCGAGCGGCGGGTTCTGGACGATCAGGTCGACGACGATGGCCTTCTCGTCGAGGGCGCCGAAGATCTGCGCCGCGATGCCCGGGCGATCGGGCACGTTGCGAATCGAGATGCGCGCCTCATTGCGATCGAGCGCGATGCCACTGACGACCAGATCCTCCATCGATGCGTCCTCCTCACAAACGAGCGTGCCGGGATCGTCCGAGAAGGACGACTTCACCCACAGGGGCACCCGGTACTTCATGGCGAACTCGACGCTGCGAATCTGCAGCACCTTGGCGCCGAGGCTGGCGAGCTCGAGCATCTCTTCGTAGCTGATGCGATCGAGCTTGCGGGCCGCGGGCGCGATGTTCGGGTCGGTCGTGTAGACGCCGTCGACGTCGGTGTAGATCTCGCACGCGTCGGCGTTGAGCGCGGCCGCGATGGCGACGGCGGTGGTGTCAGAGCCTCCGCGCCCGAGCGTGGTGATGCTGCCGTGCTCGTCGACGCCCTGAAAGCCGGCCACCACCGCGATGTGGCCCTGCTTGACGACCTCGAGAATGCGCGAGCCGTCGATGTTCTGAATGCGCGCCTTCGAGAAGGTGCTGTCGGTGACGATGCGGCACTGATGGCCCAGAAAGCTGGTGGCCTTGCCGCCGAGCGTCTGAATCGCGATCGACACCAGACCGACCGAGACCTGTTCACCCGTCGCCACCACCACGTCCTGCTCGCGCTCGCTGGGCCGCTGGGTGATCTCGCCCACGAGCTTGAGCAGGCGGTTCGTCTCGCCCGACATCGCCGACACCACCAGCACCACGTCGTGGCCGGCCT
>JBEOKA010000270.1:0-4372 GCA_040275325.1 Myxococcaceae bacterium
AGTCGAACATGTCGATGCCGCGGTGCACGCACTCGACGAGATCGATCGGCGTGCCCACGCCCATGAGGTAGCGCGGGCGATCGGTCGGCAGCTGCGGCGCCGTGTGACCCGTCATCGAGTACAGCAGCTCGCGCGACTCACCGACCGCGAGCCCGCCGATCGCGAAGCCGTCGAACGGGTGCTGGGTCAAGAACTGGGCGCTCTCGGAGCGCATGTCGGGAAACACGCCGCCCTGGACGATCGCGAAGAGCGCCTGACCCGTCGGCTTCGAGTCGCGGGCGGCCAGGCTGCGCAGGGCCCAGCGGTGGGTGCGCTCCATCGCGTCGCGCGTGACGGCCTCGTTCGACGTCGACGGCGGACACACGTCGAGCACCATCATGATGTCGCTGTTGATCGCGTTCTGCATCGCGATCGATGTCTCGGGCGAGATCAGGTGCCGGTGGTTGTCGTACGGGCTGCGAAACCGCGCGCCCTCTTCGGTGATCTCGCGCTCTCCGGGCAGGCTGAAGATCTGAAAACCACCTGAGTCGGTCAGCACGCCGTGTGGCCACTGCATGAAGGGGTGAATGCCGCCCGCCTTCTCGAACAGCTCGGCGCCCGGCCTCAGCAGCAGGTGGTACGTGTTCGCGAGGCAGAAGCGCGCGCCCGTCTCGGCGACGTCGTCCATCGTGAGGAAGCGCACGTGGGCGTGGGTGGCGACCGGCATGAATGCGGGCGTCTCGAGCACGCCGCGCCGAGTGTGCAGTCGCCCTGCCCTCGCGCCCGACGACGAAGTACCGAGCAGCTCGAAACGAATGGGCGAGTTGATGGGAGCAGCCATGATCGCGCGGCCTCTACCACGAGCGCTGCCGTGCGATAGACGTGGCTGATGGCGTTCCTGCTCCGGCTGCTGGGTTTCACCGAGGAGCCGGAGCCCACCCAGCTCGCGCGTGAGCGGCTGACCGATCGCCCCGAGGCGTTCATCGTGGTCGCCGAGGCGTTCTACCGGCCACACGGAGGGCGGGAGCGGATCGTGATCACCTTCGACAATGACGCGGCGACCATCGAACGCCGTCGCACCCGCAAGTCGTCCTGGGACGCCCGGCGACGTCTGGGCGCATCCGAAGCCGCCGAACTCAGAGCCGGCATCGAAGCGTGGCAGCCGTGGACCTGGGAGCCTCCGCAGCCCGTCGGCAAGGACGGCCTGGAGTGCACGTTCGTCTTCGCCAGGAAAGGCGTGGTGCATGAGGTGCGTTGCCAGGGAGCGGCTCCGGCTGTCGTCGGGACACGGCTCGAACAGCTCACCCGACTGATTCCGCACGTCACCTGATCTGTGCCCCTCCCAGGACCAACAGGCGCTCTTGGAGACACGCCCAAGCTCGCGCGCGCCGACAGGCGGCAGCGCAGGCCCTTCGAGCGCCCACGCGGCGGAGTTCGGCACATCAGGCGCGGGCACATCGACGAAGCGTTCAGGTCCCAAAACGACTCGAGGGCACTCTCCGTGAAGAGAGCGCCCCCGAAGTCACTTCAGTTCACGACGCTCAGGCGGCGCCCGTCTCGCTGCGGGTCGACGCGCCCGACGACGAGATCACCGCAGGGTCGCTGTGCGTGGCCGAGAGCGAGTCTTCCATGTTCTGGATCTCGTCCGCGGGGCTGTCGACCTGAATGTCGAGGTGCTTGTAGTTCGGCAGACCCGTGCCGGCAGGCACCAGGCGACCCATGATGACGTTCTCCTTGAGGCCGCGCAGGTAGTCCACCTTGCCCGAGATGGCGGCTTCGGTGAGCACCTTGGTGGTCTCCTGGAACGACGAGGCCGAGATGAACGACTCGGTCGAGAGCGAGGCCTTGGTGATGCCAAGGAGCAGCGGCTCACCGACGGCAGGACGACGGCCGTTGTTGAGCGCCTTCTCGTTCTCTTCCTCGAACACCCACTTCTCGACCTGCTCGTCGACGAGGAACTCGGTGTCGCCCACGTCGGTGACGCGCACGCGGCGGAGCATCTGCCGCACGATCACCTCGATGTGCTTGTCGTTGATCTTCACGCCCTGGAGTCGGTAGACCTCCTGGATTTCGTCCACGAGGAAGCGGGCGAGTTCCTTCTCGCCGAGCACCTTGAGGATGTCGTGCGGGTTCGCCGCGCCGTCCATGAGGGGCTCACCAGCGCGCACACGGTCACCCGAGTGCACCGTGATGTGCTTCGACTTCGCGATCAGGTACTCCTTCGCGAGATCGCTGCGAAGCTCGCCGTTCACCTCGGGCGTGATGATCAGCTTGCGCTTGCCCTTGGTGTCCTTGCCGAACGACACGACACCGTCGATCTCGGCGATGACCGCGTGATCCTTCGGCTTGCGGGCTTCGAAGAGCTCGGCGACTCGCGGCAGACCGCCCGTGATGTCCTTCGTCTTCGTGGTCTCGCGGGGAACGCGGGCCACCACTTCGCCCGGCGTGATCTCGGCGCCGTCGTCGACCGCGAGCGCCGCGCCCTGCGGCAGGAAGTAGCTGGCGGGCTGGCCGCTCGACAGCGTCTTCACCTCGCCCTTGGCGTCACGAACCGTGATGCGCGGGCGGGCCTCGGGGTCCTTCGACTCGATGATCGTGCGGCGGCTGAGGCCGGTGACCTCGTCCGTCGACTCGTTCATCGTGACGCCTTCGATGATGTCTTCGAACTTCACGACACCGCCGACCTCCGAGAGGAGCGGCATGGCGAACGGCTCCCACTCAGCCAGCTTCGCGTTGGCCTCGACCTTCTGGCCTTCCTTCACGAAGAGGCGGGCGCCGTAGACGATCTTGTGACGCTCGCGCTCACGGCCCGAGTCGTCGACGATGATCAGCTCGCCGTTGCGGTTGATGACGGCCCACTCGCCGCCATCGCGCTTCACGGGCGACAGGCTCGAGAACTTCACCGTACCGGCGAAGCGCGCCGTCAGTTCGGACTGCTGCGACCGGTTCATGGCCGCGCCACCGACGTGGAACGTGCGCATCGTCAACTGCGTACCGGGCTCACCGATGGACTGGGCGGCGATGACGCCGACCGCCTCACCGACCGAGACCTTGCGGCCGCGGGCCAGGTCACGGCCGTAGCACTCGACGCAGACGCCGCGCTTGGTCTGGCAGGTCAGCGCCGTGCGAATCTTCACGCGGTCGAGACCGGCGTTGACGACCTTCGCCGTGCGCGCTTCGTCGATCTCTTCGTTGGCGCGAACGAGCACTTCGCCGTTCACCGGGTCGTGAATGTCATCGAGGGCCACGCGGCCGAGAATGCGCTCGGCGAGGGGCTCGATCTCTTCACCACCTTCGACGAGGGCGATCATCTGAATGCCGTCGAGCGTGCCGCAATCGTACTCGGTGATGATCGCGTCCTGCGCGACGTCGACGAGACGACGGGTGAGGTAGCCCGAGTTGGCCGTCTTGAGCGCCGTGTCGGCCAGACCCTTGCGAGCGCCGTGCGTCGAGATGAAGTACTGGTGCACCGTGAGGCCTTCACGGAAGTTGGCCGTGATGGGCTGCTCGATGATTTCGCCTGACGGCTTGGCCATGAGGCCACGCATGCCGGCGAGCTGACGAATCTGCTGCGTCGAGCCGCGGGCGCCGGAGTCGGCCATGATGTACACGGCGTTGAAGGACTTCTGCTTGCGCGCCTCGCGCTTGCCGTCCTTGTTCGTGCCGCTGATCTCTTCTTCAGAGATCATCTTCATCATCTCGATGGTGATCTTCTCAGTGGTCTGCGCCCAGATGTCGATGACCTTGTTGTAGCGCTCGCCGACCGTGATGAGGCCTTCGAGGTACTGGTTCTCGACCTCGGCGACTTCCTTCGACGCGCTGTCGATCAGCGTGTGCTTCGCGGGGGGAATCACCATGTCCTTGAGGGCGATGGAGATGCCGGCGCGGGTCGCGTTGGTGTAGCCGAACGAACGAATGCGATCGGCGAGCAGCACCGTCTCCTTCTCGCCCGTGAGGCGGTAGCAGGAGTCGATCAGGTTCCCGAGCTGCTTCTTGTCGAGCACCTTGTTCACGTCGTCGAACGACATCTTCTTGGGCACGATGTCCCACAGCAGCGTGCGGCCAACCGTGGTGTCGTAGCGCTTGCCGTTGATGCGGCACTTGATCTTCGCCTGCAGCGCGACGGCGCCCTGGTCGTAGGCCGCGCGGGCCTCGGCGGGCGACGCGAACACCATGCCCTCGCCGTGCGCGAACTCGCGCGGACGGGTCATGTAATAGATGCCCAGAACCATGTCCTGCGTGGGGACGATGATCGGCTTGCCGCTGGCGGGGCTGAGAATGTTGTTCGTCGACATCATCAGCACGCGCGCTTCCATCTGAGCCTCGATGGAGAGCGGAACGTGCACGGCCATCTGGTCACCGTCGAAGTCGGCGTTGAAGGCCGTGCAGACGA
>JBEOKA010000271.1:0-3310 GCA_040275325.1 Myxococcaceae bacterium
AGGTCGCTGGCTGGTATCGTCACGTAGAGGCCCAGCTCAAGTGATCTCAGGGGTAGTGCTCCTGAACGGGTTGCTGGGCGTGAGTGAGTCGCGGTGCCATGGCTATTGCGAAGCAGAGCGAGAGTAGGATGGTCGTCAGGTAGCGAGTAGCCAAGGCGAACTCCGTTAATGTGGTTGGTAATTCAGTGGGCTTGGTGGCCGAAGAAGGTTGTATCCGTTGGTACCCGCCCCGTCCGATTTGTAGAGTGGGCATGGTGTTCTCGTCAATGCCGTTCACCATGGTGGAAATTTGAAGGCTGGATGGACTTTGTCGCGTTTGTGCAAGTGACACTGTCGTTACCAATTCGTGTCTGAGAGTGACTCAGCCCAGAATCCTGACGCCGATCGCGCCCCTGCTCGACTTGTTTTCTGGCCTTTCGCGTTGGCAGGCGAGCGCGACCGCCCAGAACTTGTCGGCGTGCCCACGGGCGTTCCGCTCCGCATCGAAGCTGACCTTCCCTGACGGCAGCACGCGCCGCTTGATGGCATGGATCTGCGCGACCAGATCGCGGTCACGAGGCATCGTCACATCTCGGCGCTGAAGCAGAATCTTGAAGTCGGTCGCCCACCGCTCCTTCGTGTCGTTGGTGAAGGTCTCGCCGACCACTTGAGGGAAGTCGCGAGCGAGGTTCTCGGCGAGGTTCATGCCGATGCCGCTGCGGTCGATGGAGAGGCGCGCAACCGGCAGCGTGCCCAAAAGGCGTCGGAGCTCAGCCTCCTGCTCCGCGAAGGGAGAGCCCTCGAAGCTCTTCAACATGCGGCAGGTGAAGCGCCCCTCGATCTCCTCGAACACCGCGAGCTCGGAGCGATCCCTTGTGCGGCCCACGTCGAAGCCGGCGACCAGTCGTCCCTCGGGAGCGCGCATCGAGGTCGGGTCGTCGACCATCACCAGGTCGTCAGTCGTGCACGGCAGGATCAGCTCGTAGGAGAAGAAGCTGTACGTCTCGTCGACGAAGCGCCCCTCGAACTCCTGCTGGAAGTCGTCGAGCGGGAGCGAGTCGAGTTGCTCGATGAGCGTCGGCCGGCCGAAGACGGACACGCGCTCCTCGGTCGGCATGTTCGGCGCCTCGACCGCCGCGCGCTTCGTGTCCGCGCAGAAGAACCGGCAGAGCCACCACGGCACGTACTGCCGCGTGTGGTGCGGGTACTTGCGCAGCTCCTCGTTGGCGATCTCCCAGAAGATGCCGCGCCGACCGAGCGGCGTGCTGCACCCGGTGAGCTGCCCGTTGCTGCGGAGGATGAGCGCCGTCGAGCCCCGGTACACCTCGCGGTCGTTCACGTAGTGCGCGAGCTCGTCGAGGTAGACGTCGCCCTTCTTGCCGCGCGGCGCCTTCGACGGATGCGAGAGGATGCGCGACAGGCGCTTGGTCGAGCCGTTCGACTCGAACGCGAGCTCGGTCTTCGAGTCGACCACCAGCCGCTTCTGGTACGCGAGCGGCAGCTCCTCGTGCACCTGGCGCGCGACGAGGATCTTCTCCTTCGCGTCGTCGAGGTTGTAGCTGACGAACACCGCGGTGTGCTTCTCGCGGAGGTGGCACCTGGCGAGGGCTTCGAGCGCAAAGAGGAACGAGAATCCGACCTGTCGGCTCTTCGTCACCCAGCGGAACCGGGAGCGGTTCTTCAGGAAGGCGAACTGGTATTGCTCGAGCGCGACCGGCTCGTCGTCGAAGGAACCGAGGCCCGAGATGAAGCCCCACTCGGTGCCGAGCCAGTCGGCGAACTCCTCCTCGGTGCGCTTCACGATGCCGAGGGTCATCGCGTTCCTCCGCTTGCCTGCGGGCGAGAACGAAGCGTGTATGGCTCGACATGACGACCTACGCCGACTCCATCTCCCGCCCCGCGCGCACGCTGACCGAGAACGAGCAACGCCTGCTGCTGAAGGTCACCGGCCAGCGGCTCGACGGCTTCCGCGACCACGTCATCTACAGCGTCGCGCTCGGCGCCGGCCTGCGGGAGCACGAGATCGTCGCGCTCAACATCGGCGACGTGTTCGACGAGGCCGGCCACGCCAGGCGACGGCTGCGGCTCCGGGTCTTCAAGCGGGCCAGCGAGGACCCGGCGCCGCAGGAGGTGATGCTCCCCGACCTCGTGCGCGCCAAGCTCGAGAAGCTGATCGCCAGTCGCAGGCACGCCGGCGAGGCCCTGACGCCCGACACGCCGATCTTCGTCAGCCGGTTGGGCCGTCGGCTCTCCACTCGGCAACTCCGCCGCTCCTTCAGCGTCTGGCAGAAGCGCTGCGGCTTCGACCGGCACTTCAGCTTTCACACGCTTCGTCACTGCGCGTGCACGAATGTGTACCGGGCGAGCCGGGACATCCGACTGACGCAGCGCTTCGCCCGCCACAAGTCCGCGCTGTCGACCGCCATCTACACGCACCCCTCCGACGAGGAGCTGCTTCGCTC
This sequence comes from Myxococcaceae bacterium, assembly GCA_040275325.1. Lineage (GTDB taxonomy): Bacteria > Myxococcota > Myxococcia > Myxococcales > Myxococcaceae > Xiheimicrobium. Next base: position 2,442 of record JBEOKA010000271.1, read on the forward strand.
GGTCCAGTCGCTCATCTGCTGACAGAAGAGCCACTCGCAGCTCGAAACCGAACAGGCGGTGCTGCTCAATTTCTGCGGCGAGCCGTTCCTGAATCCCGGCCTGCTCAATTTCCCGGAATTGACCCACTCGAAATCGGCCCCGGGAACCCGTCAGAGAGGGCGACCGGGCGACGAAAATCAGACCCGCCCCCCTCCCTGGGGCGTCCTGGGGAAGTGTTCGGCCGCGGCGCGTGGACCAGGGGCGAGGAAGAGACCGGCTGCAGGGAAAGCGGCCGTTCGCGACCGGAACCGAGGCCCCGAATCGAGCCAGCAACCTCGCGAATCCTTGAAGCGGGGCGCGCGCGAACGGCCACTTTTCTCTCTTTCCGGCCGTTCGATTGGCCGCGGCGGTGGCGAACCTCACCAGGTCTGACGAGCTCGAGCTCCTCGAGCACTGTGAGGTCACACCTCGCGCATCTCCGCGGAACTCCGATGCGGTTCCCGTTGCGCCGTGTGCTTCCGCGGCGACGTGCTCCTCTGCATGGTCGTGCGCGCACCTCACGGTGCGTCTCCGTTCGCGCCACGTGGGCCAACGCTGGCCGCCACGGTGGCCTTTCCGTCGGCCATCGGTTTCTGAGCGGCGTCCTCGAAAGTGAGCGGCGGGGGATCGGCAATTGAGCGCCCGGCCGAGAATTGAGCGGGCTCCGAGGGCCGCTCAGTTTCGACGACGCCCGTGAGCTCCGGCGTGGCCTCGTTCAGCTCGCGGAGCATCCGCGCGTGCCGCTGCTGCAGGCTCTCGAGCGACAGCGCGGCGTGAAGTTCCTGCCGCGAGTCGGGCCCGCCGAGCACGTACTCCTTGAGCCGGACCATCGTGTTGAAGTCGGTCGGGT
>JBEOKA010000272.1:0-8706 GCA_040275325.1 Myxococcaceae bacterium
TCGAAGTCGAACGCGCCCGCTTTGCCGATGAGGTCGGCGTAGCCCTCGAGCTCCCAGGACGGGCGTTGGAAGTACTCGAGCCGGCCCAGCCTGCGCGCCATCGCCGTGTGGGTGAGCTCGTGCGCGAAGTAGTACGTGAGCGTTCGCACGCCGGGCACTTCCTTTCCGTGTGGCCCGATGAGGCGGTCGTTCGCAACGTTGGCGGGGCGCACGAAGATGTTGCCGGTGGCGCCGATGAGGGCGACGGCTCCGACGTTGCGCGCCCAGGGAACGAAGAACGTGAAGAGCGCGGGCGTGTCGCAGAGGTACAGGTCGTAGGTGTCGTTCGCGTCGAAGTACGGCGACTGAGCAGCTCGCGCTCGCGCCTGTTGCAGAATTGCCTGCGCCTCGGGTGGCAGCGGCTCGCGAGAATGCAGCGTGACGTTCTCGACGCGAAGCTCGTGCGCGAAGAGCAGCGACGGGTTCAGCGCGACCGCCGCGTACAGCACCAGCACCGCCGTCGGACCGCGGGGCCAACGCTTGAGCCGTTTCATCTCGCCCTCCTGCGAATCGTGCGCACGACATCATCGCGCTTCTCGTCAATCCACTCGCGTTCGCTGGTGTCTGGAGCCTCGACCTTGAACGCGGCCTTGAGGCCCGTCTCGAGCGCCTGCTTCTCGCCGTGCTCGGCCGCGCACTCGAGGAAGTCGTCGGGCGAGAAGTACGCGTTCGCGCCCTCCTTGCCGAGGAAGGCCACCAGCTTCGCCACGTTGCCCGTCTTCGCCACCGCCATGGCCTGGGAACGCACCGCACGCCGAACGCTTTCACGCTCGTGTGCCTTCATCACCTGCGAGACCTTGATGGACGCCTCCTGCGCGATGGCCTCGGGCTTCGTGCCGGGCACCCAGCGCGCCTTCTCGGTGGCCCACGCGGTCCACGCGGTCTCGAGCGCGGCGCGGTAGGCCTCGAGGTCTTCTTCGAGCTGGTGGGCGTAGCGCGTGTACTTCCGCTCCGCTGCCTCGAGCGCGTCGAAGGCCTCTTGCGAAGCGAACACACCGAGCGCGTGCAGGGCGCCTCCTCCGAAGAACATCGCGGTCGCGAGGCCGGGGCGCACCGTCGTGACCGATTGGCAGTGCGTGCACGTCACGTTCACGGCCTTCGGGCGAATGCGCTTCGACAGCGGCGCGCCGCAGTGGCTGCACGCGACGGCCTTCTCGGACTCTTCTTTCACCAGCGCGTGGAGCGCCTTCGCCTGCGTGGCCAGCGCCTCACGCTCGAGGTGCGTGAAGGTCTGATCAATTCGCCGGCGCAGCGCCTCGCCTTCACGCCACAGCGTGTCCCACTCGGCTTCGGTGGAGTCCTCGAGCATGGGCTCGATGGCGCCGCTCCACGCGTCGTCGACCTTCTTGGTGAGGCCGTGGAAGCGGGCCTTCAGCTCCGAGAGCGCGCCTGAGAGTGGCGCCGGGTCGAGCACCTCGGTCTCCACGAGCCCGGCGAGGCCGTCACGGGCTTCGACCTCGAGCTCGCCGACACGGGCGCTGACCTTCTCGAGGAACGTCTTCCATCTCGTCGCTGCTGCGCTGCTCATCGGTGTCGCTGCCCGTCGTCGGCGCAGAGCGCCGGAGGCCTGCTAGGGTCACGGATCATGTTGAAGCGTGTCTACGTCCACGGATTCCGCTCTTTCGTCAACTTCGAGTGGAGTCCCCCTCGAGTGAGTGTCCTGGTTGGAGAGAACGGCGCCGGGAAGAGCGCGTTGGTCGAGGCCCTCTGGCTCCTTCAGGATCTTCTGATCGATGGAAAGACAGTCGATGAGACGACCTCGACCTCCGCGCGAACGGCGTGGCTCGAAGATCCACTCCAGTCCTATGAGTTGGAGGCTGAGGTTGGGGCCGACCTGTTTCACTATCGCCTCGACGTTCGAATCGATGCGGGAAGAACCTCAGTTCGCGAGCAGCTCAAGGCCAACGAAGCCCTGTTGTATCGAGCTGACGGCGGCAAGGTTGAGCTCTTCGGTGATGACCAGCCAAGTAGCACTCCGCGCGCGACGGTTCCGTTCGATCGTCGGCGCTCCTTCATCTCGGCGATTGAACCTCGACCGGACAACAAACGAATCGTTCGCTTCCGCGAGTGGGTTCACTCGATCTGGGCCCTGAAGCCAGATCCGCGGCGGCTTGGCAGCGCGACCACAGCAGAGTCACCCCGCCTCGAGCGCGACCTCTCGAACTTCGCCAGCTGGTATCGGTCTCGACTGGGCGAAGACCCGGACGCGGCCGATGCCCTTCGTCTCGATCTCCAGCGCGTGCTTGCCGGCTTCTCGACGCTCCGGCTCGAGCCTCTCTCACCCGAGGTGAAGGACCTGCGAGCCCGGTTCTCGTTCGGGGGCAAGACGCACGAACTTGGCTGGGCGAAGCTCTCTGATGGTCAGCGCCTTCTCATCGCTCTCTATGGGGTGTTGCGTCTCGGTTTTCCACGAGCCCAACTCATCGTTCTGGATGAAGCAGAGAACTACGTGACGCCGGTCGAGATTCAGCCCTGGCTTCGGGCAGTCGGCGACGCGGCTGCAGACCTCAAGCAGCAACTCGTCGTCGTGTCGCACCACCCAGAGTCCATCAACTACCTGGCGACCGATTCGACGTGGCGAATGTGGAGAGACAAGGACGCAGGGCACAGCCGTATCGCGCCGTTGCTTCCTGATCTCTCGAGTGGCGTGACTGCCTACGATGCTCTGAAGTTCGCCGACGACGCCTCTGTCTCCGACAACGCGGCATGAGCTTTCGCGTCCGCATCCTCTGCGAAGACCGGACGGCGGAGCGGTTCCTCCGTCGACTCTGTGAGCGCCACCACGTTCACGTGCTGGAAGTGCTCGCAGCACCAGCGGGAGAAGGCAATGCATCTGCGTGGGTGCTGCGCCAGTACGCGAGGCTGGTTCAGCAACGTCGCTCCAAGCGCTTTCAGGCGAACCTCGGCCTGGTCGTCCACATCGATGGAGATCAGAAGGGAGTGAAGGCACGAAAGGCCGAGTTGGAGAGCGAACTCGGTGCTGCTCCCCGCCAACCCGATGAAGCGGTCGCGGTATGCGTTCCGACGTGGTGCATCGAGACCTGGCTGCTCCACCTCACTCAGACGGGCCAGCCTGGCGAAGACGTTCAGGTGAAGAACGACCCTTCATGGGCCCACGCCCTGAGCAAGATCAGTGACGGGAAGGCCTTCGTGCTCGCCGCAGCGCAGTGGAGCGTGCTCCAGGACGCTCCACCCTCGTTGGTCGACGGCCGTGATGAGCTGAGACGCGTCTTTGCGAAGTGAAGCGATTGGCCGTGAGGCTGATCAGAGATCGGCACAGCAGAACACGCAGCTCAGTGCTTCGGTCTGCCGTGGCCCCCGGCAGGCCGGGCACTCCATCACGTACACCTCGGGGCCCGACGTCGTGCCGTACTGGTGCTTCGAGGCCGTCACCTTCGCGTGCTTGAACAGGCCCCGCTTCACCGGCTCCGACGCCTTCTGCGCGTAGTGGGCCTTCGCGTGTTCGAGGAGCGTGACGAGCCCCGCCTCCGCGACCGTGCGCTGCTCGGGCGTCAACGTCGCGAGCACGAGCGCGCGCTTCGAAGTCACGAACGCACTCAGCGCCGCGTGCACCTCGGGCACCGGAGCCCCCTTCGTCTGCTTGTTCTTCTGACACGTGGGCAACCGGTCATCTTCGGCGATGGGTGTCACCTTCAGCTGCTTCAGCGACGCGCTCCACGCGACCGACGAGCCCCCAAGCGGATCGACCTCGAGCGCCTGGTCGACGAGCCCATGCGCGCCCGACACCACGTCACCCCACGCGACGAGAAAGGCAGACATCAGACCTCGAGGTCACCGTCAGGGTCCGACTCGCCAGCGGAGTACTTCGCCGTGTACTTCGCGTTGAGCTCTCCGTACTTGCCGGCCAGCTGGTAGTCGGTCGACAGCTTCTGCGACCAGTGCGCCGACATGTTCGACCAGTCGACCGCGGTCAGCCCGAACACCTTCTTCAGCATCGCGTTGACGTCTTTGCCCTGCGTCGCCCACGCGCCCTGCGCCGACTGAATCTCGACCCAGCGCTCGAACGACACCGGCTCAGCGCCCTTCACCTTCTTGCCGGCCACCTTGTCGTTGATGCCCATCGACGCCGAGGCCTCCTGCGCCGACGCGCCGTACGCACCACCGGCACCGCCCGCGAAGGCCTTGCCGTACTCGGTCGCGATGGCCATCGCCGCGTCGGGGTTCGACTGGTCGCTCATGCGCGCGTTCCACGTGTCGCTCGCGCGGCCCCACTTCGCTTCGTCGATCTTGTGCGGCGCGAGCAGCTTCTTCAGGTCGCCGCCCGAGACGAGCTTCGCGTTGATGCTGGCCCACACCTGCAGCGAGACGCCCTCGACGGGGTCGAGCATTCCCGGCTTGAGCGCGTCACGCATCTTCGCGCGGGTGCCCTCCTGGCGGGCGATGAGCGCGGCGTTGGTGAACTCGGGGTCCTTGCCGTGGTGCTGCAGGAACGTCTGCGTCGCGCGCTTCCAGTGGTTGCGGTTGCGCAGGCCGTACTTCTTCAGCGTCGCCTGGAAGTTCTCTTCGCCGCCTTCCTGCGACTGCTCGAGGTCGAAGTGCTTCATCCAGTAGCCGACGTAGTCGTCGTGCTTCCAGCCGCCCCAGTCGGGCTTGAAGTACGTCTTGCCGTTCTTCTCGAACGTCATCGCGTCTTCATCGTCGTCGTCGTTGAAGCCCATGCCCTCGTGGGTGACGTAGTCCCACTCCACGCCGTCGCGGTCTTTCGGGCGGAAGCCGGGGCGCGCGTGCTGGCCGCGGCGGTCTCCGTCGTCGTCACCCGAGTCGTCGTCCTCGCTCTCGTCGTCGTCACTGCCCTCGGGCGCGTCGGGCGTGAGGCTCGCGAGCAGCTCGGCGATGCTGCCGGCCACCTTCGTCAGCTCGCCGTCGTCGGCCTGGAAGACGGGGCACTTTCCGCCCGCGGCCTTCTTCACGTCGATGACGAGCGCGCCGCTGTCGATTTCACCTTCGCCCGTCGCGTCCCACGCTGCGAAGGGAATGACGCTGGGCTGCTCGTCGCGCAGGTCGTCGATGTTGCCGAAGCTGAAGTCGTCGCCGACGCCGAAGTCGGGCACGCCGTAGATGGAGGCGCCGACGAGGAAGCGAACGTGGAACGTGTCGCGGCCGTCCTGCACGAGCGGGCAGAACTGGTTGTCGTACTGCTCGAACTGGCGCTCCTTGAGAAAGCGCGTGTACTCGACGGGCAGCTTCACGCCGTAGAGCGCCTCGGTCTCTTTCACCGGGTCGGCCGCGGGCGCGCTGCCGTCGTACTCGTCGGGCAGGGAGTCATCGGCCTCGGGCGCGACGGGCGCGGCCTTCGGCGCTGGCCTCGCAGGTGGCGGAGGCGGCTTCTTGCCTGGAACGTGCGCCGGCACCGCGGCGGTCGATTCCTCGGCTTCTCCTTCCGACTCCTCCATGCGCTTCTGGAAGTCGGCGAACGTCTCGTCACCCATCATCGTCATCGACTCGTGGCCGATGAACTGCTCTCGCGCCGGAGCGGGGCGTGCAGGCGCGGGCCGGGCAGGAGCGGGTGGAGCGGGGCGGGCAGGGGCTGCGGGCTTCTTCTTTCGTGGGTCGTCCGTCACGAGGCGACGAGATACCCAAACGTCACCGTGCGCAACGCGTTTTCCCGCGCGCGTGATTGCTGCGAATCGGAACGGTTGACTACAACCACCCGGTGCGTGTCGCGTGGCTGATGGGTGTGGCGCTTTCCCTCGGCGCGTGTCGTTCGAGAGAGGTGGAGGCGCTCGCTCCGTTCCCCGCACCGACCCTGGTGGCGAACGCGAGCGCAGGCCCTTCACCGCTCAGGCGGCTCACGCGTCGCCAATACGAGAACGTGTCGGCTGACGTGTTCGGCTTCGTGGTGCCGGGGCGTGAGGCGCTGCCAGACGACGCCATCATCGGAGGGTTCGAAGGCGCGGCCGAAGCGCAGACGCCGTCAGACCTGCTCATCTCTCGCGCCCAGCGCAGCGCGGAGCAGCTGGCGACGTACGTGGTGGCCGACCGAGCGCGGCTGGCGCGGGTGCTCGGCTGCGAGCAGTGGCGCTCGGACGCGGAGCAGCGCGTGTGCACCGAGGCGTTGATCAACGGGCTCGCGCGACGCCTCTATCGACGTCCGCTGTCTGGCGAAGAAGCGGCGCGGCTGCGAGACGACGTCACGCGCTGGACCGCCGCGGTCGACTTCGAAGGTGCGATGCAGCTGGTGCTGGAGCGGCTGCTCCAGTCGCCCGCGGTGCTCTATCGCCCCGAGACCTCGGCTGACGGCTACACGCTCGCGTCGCGGCTGTCGTTCCTGCTGTGGGAGAGCGCTCCCGATGAGGCGCTGCTGAACGAGGCCGCAGCGGGGAGGCTCTCGACCCGTGAGCAGGTGCGCGCCCAGGCCACGCGCATGTTGAACGACGTGAAGGCCCGCCGCGCGATGTGGAACTTCCATCGGCAGTGGCTGGGGCTCGAGCGGTTGATGCTCGACGAACACACGGTGCGCACGCCCGAGGTCGACGCCGCGTGGACCGAGGCGTCCCAGCAGGCAGCGCTCGCCGAGACGCAGGCCTTCGTCGAGCACGTGATGGCCGAGGAGGGCACGCTCGCGGCGCTGCTCACGAGTCGCCGCGCGTGGCTCGACGCCGAGTCGGCGCGGCTCTACGGCGTGACGACGTTTCAGCCCGGCCAGGAGACGGTGCTCGATGGAGCGCAGCGCGCCGGGGTGCTGACGCGCGTGGCCTTCCTCGCGAGCACCTCGCACCGCGGCGCCACCTCACCGCCGATTCGTGGCAACGCGCTGGGGCTGAAGTTGCTGTGCCGTCAGCCGACGCCGCCGCCCGCGGGCATCGACACCACGCCGCCTGCGAAACCGACGACGGGCATGCGCACGACGAGACAGCTCTACGTCGAGCGCACCGCGCCTCCCACCTGCGCCGGCTGTCACTTCTCGCTCAACGCGCTGGGCTTTGGCTTCGAGCACTACGACGCGGCGGGGAAGTTCCGCGCCATGGAGGATGGACTGCCCATCGACGCGACGATGACGGCGTCGGTGGGTGACGTCGAAGGCCCGCTCGATGGAGCGCTCGAGCTCTCGGCCCGCCTCGCGCAGAGCAAAGACGTGCAGGGCTGCGCTACGCAGATGTGGCTTCGTCACGCGCTGGGCCGCGCGCCGGTCGAGGCGGAGCGCCCGTGGATGGAGGCGGTGACGGCGCGCTTCGTGGCGAGCGAGGGTGACGTGAAGGGGCTGCTGCTCGACGTCGTTTCGTCGCCGACGTTCCTCTCGTTGCCTGCGGAGGCGCCATGAATCGCCGGCAGGTGTTGCGTGCGCTGGGCCTGGGTGCGCTGGTGGCGCCGCGGTTCGCGCTCTCTCAGACGGTGACGGCGCCGAAGCGCATCGTCTTCTTCGTCACGCCGCATGGGCACGTGCCCGCGAGCTGGAAGCTGGCCATTCCCAACGGCTCGACGACCACTGTGTCGGAACGGAGCCTGACGCCGTTGCAGCAGAGCGAGCTGCCCGAGGTGCTGCGGCCGCTCCACGCGTTCCGGCAGAAGCTGCTCGCCATCGAAGGGCTCGCGCACACGGCCGTGCTCGAAGACATCGCGTACCTGCACCGCGCGGGTGGCGACGCGAACAACCACAACGTCGCCGTGGCCGAGCCGGCGACCTTCTCGTTGCCCGCGGCGACGGCGGCCTTCACCTTCCCGCTCACGGCATCGGCGGGCAGCGACACTTCGAACGAGAACCGGGGCCGGGCGCGCGGGCGACTCACGGGCGCGAGTGTACCCGTCAGGGCTGTCGCGGTGCGCAATCAACGCGCGGCGAGCGCGTGATGAGATGTGTCCCGATGCTCCGGTGGGTGGCCCTGCTCGGTGTGGTGAACGTGGCGTGCGTGACGACGCGCCCGCCACCGCTCGGCCTCGCCACGAGTCAGGAGGCCATCGCGAAGGCCGAGCGTCAGGCGAAGCTGGGCGCGCGCTTTCGGGAGGTGGGTGGCTCCATCGCGGGCATTGCCGCGGGTGTCGGTGGTGTGGTGCTGCTCGGCTCGCAGTTGCAGCCCACGCAGGGCGCGACGACGGTGAGCGATCCATCGGTCGCGGGGCTGCAGACCGCTGCGGAGCGTGCGCAGCAGTTCGCGGCAGACAACAAGACGCGAGACCGCACCATCGCGGCGACGGTGCTCATCGGGTCGGTGGTCTTCTTCCTGGGAGCGTGCGTCGCGTCGGCCATCGTCGATGACGGCGCGAGTGAATGGCTGGCCGAGCAGCGCGCGCTCGAATTGGCCGAGCTGACGCCCTCGGAGGCGCAGGCGAACTCGAAGCTGCTCGAGGCGGCGCAGCGTGCGCAGAAGCTGCCTGCCGAGCCGGGCCGCACGCTGAAGCCGCGGCAGCGGTGAACGCTCACGGCATGCACGCGACCGCGTAGTCGAAGCCCACTGTCTGCCCCGGCGCCGGCAACGAGCGCGCCTCGAACACCACCGCGTTCCGCACGCCGTCGTACGACCAGTTGCGCAGGTTCGGGCCCGACTGCTCGGGAATGGTCACGCCGTTGATGCTGACGGTGATGCTGGCCGCCGTAGCAGGCGCCGGCCGTGACGTGAGGAACCACGTGCCTCGCGCGCCGAACACGGCCTGCCCCACGCGCGTCGCTTCGGTGCGCCACGCCTGCGTGTTGCCGACGTTGCAGATCTC
>JBEOKA010000273.1:0-8153 GCA_040275325.1 Myxococcaceae bacterium
TCCAGCGCATGCCGAATCTCCTCCGCCGTGTCGCGAACGAGCGAGCTCCCGACCACCGAGTGACCCTCGTGCTCGAGCGCGTGCCGAATCAACGGGCCGCCCTCATCGGTCGCGCCGTTGCGGGTGTCGCTGCAGGTGATCACCCACGCGCTCACCGTCGCCGCGGCGTGCCGATGCTCGTGCACCGGATCGTGATGATGGTGGTGGTGATGATCGTGATCGTGACCTTCGTGCGCCATGGCGGAGTCTTCTTTCAGGGGTTCGGAGTGAAGCCGATGACCACGACCTGACCGTCTTCGACCTCGGTCTTGAACGCGGGTTGATCGTCACAGATGCCGGGAGACGTCTCGTTCTTCCCGGTGTCGAGATCGAAGCCGACCTCATGGCACGGGCAGACGACCAGGTTCTTCTCGACGCGCCCGCCAGACAACAGACACCCGCCGTGGTTGCACCAGTCGTCGAGCGCCTTGAGCCGCCCGTTCACGCAGGCCACCAGCACGTTGCGCTTGCCGACGGCGTAGCCGCGCAGCTCCCCTTCCTGCAGGTCGGCCGGCCCCAGCGTGATTCGTGAGTCGCTCATGGCGCGCGCCTCTTACCCACGTTCCACGCGGTTCGCCTGCTCCGCGTTGTTATGGTGTGGCGCATGTCGAACGTGGACAAGACAGCGGTGGTGAAGGCCCTTCGTGATCTCGGCGCCTATCTGCAGCTCAACGGCGAGAACGCTTTCAAGGTGCGCGCCTACGACATCGCGGCCGAGCGCATCGCCGGCCTCACCGACGATCTCGGAGCCATCATCGAGAAGAAGGCGCTCACCTCGCTGCCCGGCATCGGAGAGAGCATCGCGAAGAAGATCGAAGAGCTCGCCACCACGGGGAAGATGACGGCGCTGGAGGAGATCCGCGCGAAGTTTCCCCCGAAGATCCTCGAGCTGATGACGGTGCCCGATCTCGGCCCCAAGAAGGCGCGCGCGCTGTTCGAACAGCTCGGCGTCGGCAGCATCGATGAGCTCGAGAAGGCCTGTCAGGAGCAGCGCGTTCGCACGCTCAAGGGCTTCGGCCAGAAGACTGAAGAGAAGCTCATCAACGGCCTGCAGGTGGCCAAGCGCGCGGCCTCGACGGGCGGTCGTAAACGCCTCGGTGACGTGCTCCCTCAAGCCGATTCGCTGCTCGAGTGGATCAAGCAGGCGCCCGGCGTGAAGCGCGCCAGCCTCGGCGGCTCGGTGCGGCGCCAGAAGGAGACCGTCGCCGACGTCGACATCATCGCCTCGGCTCCCGACGCACAGGCCGTCTTCGCGCACTTCCACAAGTTCCCCCTCGTGGCCGAGCTGATCGGTGCGGGCGAGTCGAAGTCCTCCGTTCGCCTCAAGGACACCGATCTCCAGGTCGATCTGCGCGTGCTGCCCGATGAAGACTTCGCGTCGGCGCTCCACCACTTCACCGGCAGCAAGGGCCACCACATCAAGCTGCGCGGGCTTGCCCTCGAGAAGGGCCTCACCATCAGTGAGTGGGGCGTCTTCCGCATGAAGGAGGGCGAGAACGCCGCCGCGAAGGCCGGCGTCGCGAAGCACGAGAGCGCCGAAGCCAAGCTGCCCATTCGTGACGAGGCCGATCTCTACAAGCTGCTCGGCATGCAGTTCGTGCCGCCCGAGCTGCGTGAAGACTGGGGCGAGATCGAAGCCGCCCTCGCCCACGAACTGCCGGAAGATCTGATCACCCGCGCCGATCTCGCCGGCAACGTGCACGCGCACACCACCTGGAGCGACGGCATCAACTCGCTCGAAGAGATGGCGCGCGCGGCGAAGGCGCTCGGCTACAGCTACTACACCGTCACCGAGCACTCGCAGACCTCGGGCTACGCCGGCGGCCTCAGCATCGAGAAGCTCAAGCAGCAGTGGGACGAGATCGATCGCGTCAACGACCTCGTGAAGGGCATTCGCCTGCTCAAGGGCATCGAGAGCGACATTCTCGAAGACGGCAGCCTCGACTACCCCGACTCGGTGCTCGAGCAGCTCGACGTGGTGATCGGCTCCATTCACCAGCGCTACAGCCAGGACGAAGATCAGATGACGAAGCGCGTGCTCAAGGCCTTCGACAACCCACACCTGCACATCTGGGGGCACCCCACGGGCCGGCTCATCAACAAGCGCGAGCCCGCGCCGATGCGCATGGAGGAGATCCTCGACAAGGCCGCGAAGAAGGGCATCACCATCGAGGTCAACGGCTGCCCCGAACGAATGGACCTGTCGCCAGAGCACGTGCGCAAGGCGCTCGAGCGCGGGCTCAAGCTGTCGATCAGCACCGACGCGCACTCGACGAACGAGCTCTCGGTGCACCTGCCTTTCGCGCTCGCGTCGGCCCGAAAAGGCTGGGCGCGAGTCGGTGACGTCGTCAACACCCGCGACGTGAAGGGCTTCCTCAAGGCGATCCGTCGGAACTGAAAAAAGCCCAACGCTCAAAGACCGAAGGGTACAGTCGAAACCGACACATGGCCGCCGCCACCGAGAACCTGGTCGGTCAGACGATCGGTTCCTTCCGCATCACGAAAGTCATCGGCCGCGGCGGCATGGGGACGGTCTATCTCGGAGAGCACGCCGTCATCGGCAGCCGCGTCGCGATCAAGGTGCTGATGGAGCGACTGGCCACCGACGAGAACCTCGTCGCCCGCTTCTACGCCGAGGCGCGCGCGGTCAACCTCATCGGCCACGAGAACATCGTCAACATCTTCGACATGAACGTGGTGCCGCCGCATCGGTACTACCTCGTGATGGAGTACCTGGAGGGCAGGCCGCTCAACTACCTGCTCACCGCGCCGGTCCCCACCAACGTCGCCGTGCCGATCCTGCTGCAGGTCTGCGACGCGCTGCAGGCCGCGCACACGGCGGGCATCGTTCACCGCGATCTCAAGCCCGAGAACATCTTCATCATGCGGCGGGGCAAGCAGGAGAACTTCGTCAAGGTGCTCGACTTCGGCCTCGCGAAGCTGCTCGACACCGAGCGCGCCGATCAGCACACCGCCGCGGGCCTCATCGTCGGCACGCCCGAGTTCATGTCGCCCGAGCAGGCCAACAGCCAGCCCGTCGACGGCCGCGCCGACATCTACGGCCTCGGCTGCATCGCCTGGCTCATGGCCACCGCGCGCCTGCCCTTCCCCCAGCGCGGCCTCACCGATCTGCTCGTCGCGCACCGCACGCAGATGCCGAAGCCGCCGCACGAGGTGGTGCCGAGCGTGCCGGTGCCCCTGAGCGAAGTGATCATGAAGGCGATGGCGAAGGACCCCGCCGAGCGCTTTCAGACCGCCGCTGCGTTCGGGAAGGCGCTCGAAGACGTGCTCCAGTGGGTCGAGAGCGCGGCCACGCGAGTCGCCGCCCCGAAGCCCGCGCCGCTGCCGCCGATGCCACAGCAGCCACCGCCGCCCCCCATGCCCTCGCCGGGAGCGCCTCCTCCCGCGGCTGCGATGCAGCCCCGCTTCGTCGCCCGGTTCTCGGCCGAGGTCTCGACGCTCGACGGCAAGTCGCTGGGCACGCTGCAGTGCACCGATATCTCCCGTGGCGGCATGTTCCTCGCGAGCGAGGCCGCGCTGCCCGCGCTGTTCTCGAAGGTGAAGATCACCCTCAGCGAAGGCCGCGGCATGCTGCTGGGTGAAGTCGTTCGCCACGTCGCCAGCGAGCAGGCACGCGCGTGGGGCATGTCGGGCGGCTTCGGCGTGCAGTTCGTCGATCTCACGCCGGCCGTTCGCGAGACGGTCACGCGGCTCATTCAGGGCCTGCCCGTCAGTCAGATGCCGGCCGCGCAGCTCTCGGCCAGTGACGACCCCGAGGCCGAGAAGGTGCTCGAGAAGTTCCGTCAGCGCATCAACGGCGATCACTACGTCCTCGTCGGCGTGGCCACCGATGCCGAGTCGGCCGAGATTCGCACCCGCGCCCGCGAAGCCATTCACGAGCTCGAGCGCGTCGGCGCTCGCAGCATCTCGGCCAAGCAGCGCTCGCAGCTCGACGCGTCGATCGCCCGAGTGAAGTCGGCGGCTGACGTGCTGGGCAACCCGTTGCACCGCGCCGAGTTCGACGCCAACCGCGGCAACTTCCGCGGCGTCATGCGCTGCCTGCAGGCCGGGCTCACCGTGCTCGATCTCGAGCGGCTGCGCTCGAATCACCTCGCCGCAAACCCGAACGCCTCGGGTGGCGCGCACGTGAAGCTGCTCGCATCGAAGGCCTACGAGTCGAAGAACCAGCTGCGAGAAGCGCTCGACGCCGTCGAGGCCGCGCTGCAGCTCGACCCGCTCAACCTCACCTACCACCAGCGCCGCATTCAGCTGCTCAAGCGGCTGCGTGAGGGCATGCCCACATGAAGAGCTGGCTGCTCTCGGCGCTCAAGAAGCTCGCCTCGGGTGGGCGTGATGCGCTGGCGAAGCAGCACCCCGGCGACTGGCTCGTCTGGGAGGCCGGCAACTGGAAGGCGCCCCGCGCACAGACCCTCGTGCTCGAGACCGTCAAGGACGCGGCGAATCACGCGCCGAAGGGCGGCGAAGCGCTCACCATCGCGCTGCCGATGCAGATCTCGATCTCGGTGGGCCGCGCGCCCGAAGCCGACATCTCGCTCAATGATGGAACGCTCTCGGGCCACCACCTCACGCTCGCCCGTCTGAGCGACGGCCGGTGGACGATCGAGGATCTCGGCTCCACGAACGGCACCACCGTCGAGGGGCTGACGCTGAAGGTGGGTGAGCGCATGCCGCTGCGCAACGGCTCGGTGATCAAAGCGGGGCAGGTCACCCTCTCCTTCCAGACGGCCGAGGGCATGTGGAAGCGACTGTCGAGCTGACGAAGCGCTGGCTCACGCGCTCGGCCGTTCGTGAGGCGCTCGTCATCTGGGCCCTCGGCTTCAGCGGCATTCTGATCGCGTGGCTCGTCTATCGCCCCGCCGCGAAGCTCGTGGCCACCGTCGGCTTCCTCTACCTGCCGGTGCTCGCCATGAGCGTGCGCGGAGAGGACTACCGTGACTTCGGCCTCTCGACGCGAACGCTGAAGACCGACGTGCTGCAGTTCCTCGCGGTGAGCGCCGTCGTCTTCCCCCTCTTCATTGCCGCCTACGTCGGCTTCATCTCGCTGCTGCCGCACCTGCCCGGCCAGCTCGTGCAGCTGCTCACGCCGTACATGGGCACGCCCCGCTTCGCGCCACGCCTGCCCGATCGTTTTCTCGAGTGGGTGATCGATCAGACCTTCGTCGTCGCGCTGCCCGAGGAGTTCTTCTACCGCGGCTACCTGCAGACCCGGCTTCGCGACGCGTGGCCCCGCGGCCGGCTGTTCTTCGGAGCCCGCCTCGGTCCAGCCTTCTGGCTCACGGCGGTGCTCTTCGCGCTGGGGCACCTGGCGATCTTCGAGGTGTGGCGGCTGGCCGTGTTCTTCCCCGCCCTGCTCTTCGCGTGGATGAGGGAGCGCTCTGGCTCGGTCGTGGGCGCTGCGCTCTTTCACGCCGCGGCGAACCTGCTCGTGCAGGTGCTCGACGCGAGCTTCTTCAACCGCTGAAGGCGTTCAGACGATCTGCAGCTGCAGCGCCCGCCCGACCGCCACGGACTTCGCCTCGGGAACGGGCAGCCACGCGTCGGGCTTGAGCGGGTCGGTCGCAAAGACGATGGAGCGGCGCCGACGGTGATCGCGCACGAGCGGCGTCGCGGCCTTCTCGTCTCCGGTCAGCCCACACCGCGAGCACGCCCCTTCACCCTCGAGCAGCCGGTAGCTGAGCGGGTGACCGCCCCGCGTCGCAGCCAGCAGAACTCTGCCGTTCGTCGCGATCAGGGCGATCGACGCCTTGTGCGCCTGCCCTGCCGCCTCCTCCACGTGCTGGGCCGTTCGCGCGAGCAGCTGCGCCGCGATTGGCGCCTCGAGATCGGGGTCCTCGGTGCGCCCCAGCGTGCGCAGCTCCGAGAGGAACGTCGCGAACACCGCCTCCTCGACCGTCGGGCCCCGCAAGGAGCGCTGCAGAAAGTCGGGAAGCTGCTCGGCGAGCCGCTCGCGGGTGTGCGGATTGTTCAGCGTGCCCGCCATCGAGAACAACCACTGGCGCATGCGAAACGGCTGGGCGCTCTCTTCGATCGGGCGGCCCACAGGCGGAGGTCCGGCCGTAAAGAGCGCCGTCTCAGAGCTCGGCAGCTCCCACATGTCGGAGCGTGTCACCCCGACGCCGTACTGCCGCTGAATGAGCTGCGAGTCGTCGTAGGCGCCGAGGCCCAGCACGAGCCCCTCATCATCCAACGCCAGCAGGTGACGCGCGCGCTCGAGCTCACAGCACATGAGCGAAGCGTCGGACGTCGAGATGGCGAACAAGCGCGTCATGACCATTCCTATTCTCGGCCGCACGTCTGGAACTGACAATCTGGCAGGCGCAATCCGCCCACACCTGCCCGATGAGTCGAGGGTTCAACAAATTCACGCATGGGGCGGCTCTTGAGTAGTGTTCCGGCCATGTCGGAACTTGCCGTCGGCATCGATCTCGGCACGTCGTACTCGTGCGTCTCGGCCGTCATCAACGGTCAACCCACCGTGATCCCCAATGAATGGGGAGAGCTCACGCATGCATCGGTCGTGTCGTTCCTCGACGACGGCTCGGTGCTGGTGGGCAACGCCGCGAAGAAGAACATCATCACCAACGCCGAGAACACCGTGTACTCGGCGAAGCGCCTCATCGGCCGCTTCTTCTTCTCCGACGAGGTGAAGAAGGCGCAATCGGTGATGCCGTACAAGATCGTCGAGGGCCCGAACAACTCGGTGCGCATCACGGTGCGCGGCCGAACGTTCTCGCTGCCCGAGATCTCGGCGCTGGTGCTGAAGGAGATGAAGGCCATCGCCGAGAGCTACCTCGGCCAACCCGTCACCAAGGCCGTCGTCACGGTGCCGGCGTACTTCAACGACAACCAGCGCCAGGCCACGAAGGACGCGGGCCGAATCGCCGGCCTCGAGGTGCTGCGCATTCTCAACGAGCCGACCGCCGCCGCGCTCGCCTGCGGCTTCGGCCGCGACATGAACCAGCGCGTCGTCGTGTACGACCTGGGCGGCGGCACCTTCGACGTGTCGATCCTCGAGATCGGTAAAGACGTGTTCGAGGTGCTCTCGACGGCCGGCGACACGTACCTCGGCGGTGACGACTTCGACGATCGCATCATGAACTGGCTCGCCGATGACTTCCTCGCGCGCCACAAGCTCGACCTGCGCCAGAACAAGTACTGCCTGCAGATGCTCAAAGAGGCAGCTGAGAAGGCGAAGATCGACGTCGGCGCTGCGAACGTCGCCACCGTGCACTGCCCCGGCATCTGCCAGGACGTGAACGGCAACGTCATCGACCTCACCCAGACCCTCACGCAGGACAGCTTCAACCGCATGGTGATGGATCTCGTGCAGCGCACCTTCAAGGTGTGTGACGAGGCGCTCCAGAGCGCGCGCATGACGGCCGCAGACGTCGACGCCGTGATCCTCGTCGGTGGCCCCACGCGGCTGCCGATCATCGCGAACTCGGTGAAGCACTACTTCTCGAAGGAGCCGATGCAGGGCGTCGACCCCGACCAGGTCGTGTCGATGGGCGCCGCGCTGCAGGCCCACGCGCTCGTCGATCAGCGCACCGAGACCTTCCTCGTCGACGTCACCCCGCTCTCGCTGCGCATCGGCACCGTCGGCGGGTACACCGAGAAGATCATCGAGAAGAACACCCCGATTCCGATCGAGAAGTCGAAAACCTTCACCACCAGCCGCGACGGCCAGGACAAGGTGAAGATCCGCGTGTACCAGGGCGAGTCGAACCGCGCCGAAGAGTGCGAGCTGCTGGGCGAGTTCGAGTTCGCTGGCTTCCGCATCGGCTACCGAGGCGACGTGAAGATCGACGTGACGTTCGAGATCGACTCCAACGGCATCGTGAACGTCGCGGCCACCGATCAGGAGACCGGCCAGCGCACGTCGACCACCATCAGCCTGTCGTCGGGCCTGAGCGAGAACGACATTCAGAAGTCGATGAAGGAGAACGAGGGCATGCAGCTCGCCAACCACCGCGATCTGCCGTCGCCCGCGTGAGCTGAACGACGATGGCACCGCCTGACGATCCCAACGGGAAGCCTCCGGGAATTCCACCCGTCGCGCCGGTGCGGCCGCCGTCGATCGCGCCTGCGATTGC
>JBEOKA010000274.1:0-4276 GCA_040275325.1 Myxococcaceae bacterium
ATCGCGCAGGGCAGCTCGGAGCGGAACATCTCGGTCGCCATCGCCGCGGCCGACGCGACGCGCGCGCTCAAGACGGTGCACGCGGGCTTCTATCTCTCGGCGCTCACCATCTCGGTCGGCGTCATCGGCCCGGGCAACGTCGGCAAGACGTTCTTGAAGCAGCTCTCGGCCGCGCGGGAGCGGCTGCTCGCGAACAACGGGCTCGATCTTCGAGTGCGCGCGATCTCGACCAGCAAGGCGATGGCGCTCTCCGAGACGCACCTCGGTGAAGGCGCGGCGCTCGATCAGCCAGCCGATCTCGATCGCTTCACCAGCCACGTTCAGGCCGAGCACCTGCCGCACGCGCTCATCGTCGACTGCAGCGCAAGCGACGCCGTGGCGAGCCGCTACGCCGACTGGCTCTCGAAGGGCATTCACCTGGCGACGCCGAACAAGCACGCCGGCTCGGGGCCGCTCGCGCGCTACGAGGCGATCAAGAAGGCGTCGACGCGAGGCCGTTTCCGCGCGGAGTCGACCGTCGGCGCTGGCCTGCCCGTCATCACCACCCTGCGAGACCTGCTCGACACGGGCGATCAGGTGCTGGCCATCGAGGGCATCTTCTCTGGAACGCTCGCGTGGCTCTTCAACACGTACGACGGCACGACGCCGTTCTCGGCCCTCGTCGGCCAGGCGAGGCAGCTCGGGTACACCGAGCCCGACCCGCGAGACGATCTCTCGGGCACTGACGTCGCGCGAAAGCTCGTGATCCTCGCGCGTGAGAGCGGCTGGAAGACGACGCTCGACACCGTGAAGGTCGAGTCGCTGGTGCCCTCCTCGCTCCAGGGCGTGACGCCGGCCGAGTTCCTCACGCGGCTGTCCGAGCTCGACGCTCCGATGCAGGCGCGGCTCGCGGCAGCGAAGAAGAACGGCAACGTGCTGCGTTACGTGGCGAAGCTCGAAGGCTCGGGCTCGGCGCAGGTCGGGCTCATGGAGCTGCCCACCACGCACGCATTCGCGCACATCAAGCTCACCGATAACGTCGTGCAGTTCACGACCGCGCGGTACCGCAACAACCCGCTCGTCGTGCAGGGACCCGGTGCAGGCCCTGAAGTCACGGCCGCGGGAATCTTCGCCGACGTGCTGCGCATCGCCGCCTCGCTCGGGGCCAGGCTGTGAAGTCGAAGGAAGCGAAAGCGTTCGCGCCCGCGTCGATTGGCAACGTGGCGGTGGGCTTCGACATGCTCGGCCACTCGCTCTTGGGGTACGGCGACACGGCCACGGTTCGACGAACGACCGACGGGCGCGTGCGCATCACGGCGATTCGTGGCCTCGTCACCGAGCTTCCCAAAGACGCGAAGTCGAACACTGCAGGCCGTGCGCTGTTGGGGCTGGCAAAGCTGCGTCCGGGCGTTGGCTTCGAGGTCGAGCTCGACAAGGGCATTCCCCTGGGCAGCGGCATGGGTGGCTCTGCAGCGTCGGCGGTCGCAGCGCTCGTGGCGGCGAACGCAGTGTTGGACGAGCCCGTGTCGATGGAGACGCTCTACGATCTCGCGATGGACGGTGAGGCTGCGGCGAGTGGCTCGCGGCATGGAGACAACGTCGCCCCGATGCTGCTCGGGGGGCTGGTGATCGCTCCGGCGAACGGTGCGCCCGTCAAGGTGCCAGTGCCGAAGGATTTGTATTGCACGCTGGTGCACCCCCACTTCGTGCTCGAGACCCGCAAGGCGCGCGCGGCGTTGAAGGGCGCGTACGAGCTGCACGACTTCGTGGTTCAGAGCGAGGGCCTCGCGCTGTTGCTCGCGGGGTGTTGGACGAAGAACTTCGAGCTCATTCGCCGCGGGTTTCGTGACGTGTTGGTCGAGCCGAGGCGCGCGAAGCTGATCCCCGGGTTCAAGCGGGTGAAGAAAGCGGCGCTCGACGGTGGTGCGCTGGGTTCGTCCATCTCGGGAGGCGGGCCGAGCGTGTTCGCCTGGTTCGACTCGAAGGCGAAGGCAACGAAGGCCGGCGCCGCGATGAAGGAGGCCTTCAAGACCGAGAAGCTCGACGCCGACGTGCTGATCTCGAAGGTCGATGGCCCCGCAGCGAAGGTGATCTGACGATGCAGTGCACGAGCACACGCGGCGCGGGGCCGGTGTCGTTGGCGAAGGCGCTGGCCGAGGGGCTTGCGCCCGACGGCGGACTGTACGTGTTTCCGATCGATGCGCGCCCGAACGTCATGCTGGGCACGACGCTCGCCGACACCGCGACGAGCCTGCTGACTCCGCTCTTCCACGGAGAGACGCTCGACGCCGCAGCGCTTTGTCACGCAGCGTTCACCTTCGACGCGCCGATTCTGCCCATCGACGACGACTCGTTTCTGCTCGAGCTGTTCCACGGGCCAACGGCCGCCTTCAAGGATTTCGGAGCGCGCTTTCTTGCCGAAGCGCTCTCACGCATCGGCCTGCCTCCGACGACGATTCTGGTCGCGACCTCGGGAGACACCGGAGCAGCCGTCGCTGCGGCCTTTCATCGTCGGCCCGGCTTTCGCGTCGTCATCCTCTATCCCGACGGTCGTGTCTCGGCGCGACAGGCCCACCAACTCGGCGCGTTCGGCGACAACGTGCGCACGTTCAAGGTGCGCGGCTCGTTCGATGACTGCCAACGCCTGGTGAAAGAGGCGTTCGCCGACAAAGCCCTCGTCGCGACGCACGGCCTGTCCTCAGCGAACAGCATCTCGCTCGGGCGCCTGCTGCCGCAGATGGCGTACTACGCACACGCCTCGCTGGTGCTGAAGCAGCGCGGGCTCGAGCCCATCGACGTGATCGTTCCCACGGGCAACCTCGGCAACGCGCTCGCCTGTCTGATGGTGAAGCGCCTCGGCCTTCCCATCGGCCACGTCACGCTCGCCTCGAACGCGAACCGTGTGCTGCCCGACTTCTTCTCGACCGGCACGTACACGCCGAAGCCCAGCGTCGCGACCCTCGCCAACGCGATGGATGTTGGAGCTCCGAGCAACCTCGAGCGGCTTCGGCATTGGTGGCCCGAACTGACTGCGCTTCGTCACGATGTGAGCGCCGACTCGGTGGATGACGAGACGATTCGCCGCACCATCGGCACCGTGTGGCGCGCGACGAGAACCGCCGTCTGTCCACACACCGCGTGTGGCGTGGCCGTGCGAGATCGGCTGCGCGCAAAGGGCCACAGGAAGCCGCTGCTGATCGCGGCGACCGCGCACCCGGCGAAGTTCGAGACGGTCGTCGAGCCGCTCATCGGTCAGCCCGTCGAACCACCCGAGGCGCTGGCGAAGTTGCTCCAGAAGCCGGCCATCGCAACCCCACTGGAGCCGACGCTGCCCGCACTGACCGCCGCGTTGACCCAGCGGAGATAGGGCCGTGCTGGTTCTGCGCGCGATGTTCACGCTGGTCGGGCTCGTGGGACTCGTGCTGCTCGGCTTCGCAGGGCGCTTCACGTTCACCAACCTGCGGTTCCTCGTCGGTGGCGTGCGCGCAGAAGGAACGGTGGTGTCGAGCTTTCGCAGGCGCCTCGTGCGCGGCCATCAGGAGTGGGTGCGCGTGCGCTTCAACATCGGCGAGGTCGAGCGTCAGGCCGAGGGTGAGACGCACCGCTCCTGGCCCGAGAATGCGAGGGTCAGCGTTGCCTGGCGCACGGAGCACCCCGAACAGGTGCTGGTGGTCCACTGGTTCGGCACCTGGTGGAGGCCCGTGCTGCTCTTCGTCTTTGGCGGCTTCCTCTCGTGGCTCGGCCTCGCGCAGTACTTCAGGTGACTCACTTCCCCGTCGACTCGAACTGGCGCGGCATCGCCACGCGCACCTGGCGATAGTCGATGCGCTTCGAGCGCGCTTTCCCATCGGCGCTGACATCGAGCAGCAGCACGCCGTTCGAGTACTGCACCACGCGATGCAGCTCGGTGATGCCTGACGAGGTGATGGCCAGGTACGTTTCTTTTCCGACGCGCTTCAGGCCAACGCTGCGCGTGGGTGCGGCGTCGAAGTTCGTGTGCTGCACTTGATTTCCGATGAACAGGAAGTCGAGCGCGCGACCATCAGGCAACACGCGCTCGAAGTTGAACTGGGTGGGCTCGGCCTCGAGGTAGCCGGGGCTGAACGACTTCTCGCCGTAGCTCCACGCACCGGCAAGCAGCCAGTCGTGCTCGAGCAGATCTTTCGCGAGCGTGGCCTCGATCGTTCCCTGATTGATGCCGAGCAGCACCTTCGAATCCATCGGCCGTTTCGCGCGCGCCTCCGTCAGCTTCGTCGACATGACCTTCCGTTCGGGCTGCTTCTCGATGGCGACCTGA
>JBEOKA010000275.1:0-2833 GCA_040275325.1 Myxococcaceae bacterium
CCCGCCATCGCGCCTGCGATCGCGCCTGCGACCCGGCCTGTGCCGGCCGCTGCGGGGACGCCACGCCTCACGCCCGCCCACGCGATGCCCGTTCCAGTGCAGGCCCGACCGGTTCCCGCGCCTCCGGGAGCACCAGTCGCGCGCCCCGTGCCTGCGCCACCTGGAGCTCCCGCCCCCGTTCCTGCTCCGCCGGGAGCACCAGTCGCCGCGCGTGCCGTTCCCGCTCCACCCGGAGCACCTGCGGCAGCCCGCGCAGTGCCTGCTCCGCCGGGAGCACCAGGAATCGCCGCGCGTCCGGTACCCGCTCCACCAGGAGCGCCTCAAGTGCCCGCTCCGCCGGGAGCACCTGTGGCCGCGCGTCCTCCCCCTGTCCCACCGGCAGCCCCTGCGGTTCCGGCACAACCCGGCGCTCGTGCCGTCGTTCCACCTGGCGCGCCCGGCGCTCGCCCTGTCTCAGCCATTGCGACGCCCGCTCCAGTTCCTGCTCCGCCCGCAGCGACCGCCCGCCCGCCGGCGCAGGCCATCGCTCCTCTGTTTCCGGGCGCAGCGGCGCCAGCGTTTCCCGGTGCGCCCAGGCCCATCGCGCCGCCGGCCGCTGCGGTGCCAGTGGCCGCGCCCGTCGCCGTCGCCGCGCGCGTCAGCCCTCTGCCAGCCACCGGCGCCGTCGACACCATCTCGCCACAGCAGGCGCAGCAGCTGGCCTTGCTCGCCGACGCGCTCGACACGCAGGACTACTTCCAGTTGCTCCAGCTGCCGCAGACGGCGTCGGCTGCCGAGATCAAGCGCTCGTTCTATCGCGACAGCCGCGTCTACCACCCCGATCGCATCTTCCACCTCGAAGACGCGGAGCCGAAGGCCAACATCGGCGCCATCTATCGGCGACTGACCGAGGCCTATTACGTGCTGCGCGACGACGCGAAGCGCAAGAAGTACCTCGTCGACATCACTGGCCCCGAGCGCGCCACGAAGCTGCGCTACACCGAGGCGTCCGAGGCCGAGCTCAAGGCTGAAGCGAAGAAGGTCGTCGAAGAGGAGTTCGGCACGACGCCGAAGGGCCGCCAGCTGTTCAAGACCGCGCTTCAGGAGATCGAGCGCAGCCAGTGGTCGAACGCCGAACGCAACCTGAAGAGCGCGCTCATGTACGAATCAGGCAACGCGAAGTTCAAAGAGAAGCTCGCGCTCGTGCAGGGCAAGCTCGACGAACAGCGCCGGTCCGGCGACTCCTTCAAGATCAAGTGACGCTCGACCTCGTCATCCTCGGCCTCGCCTTCGTCTTCGCCATCTGGGGCTTCTTCTCGGGTGCGGCGCGGCAGATCGCAGCGCTGATCGCGGGCGTCGTCGCCTGGGCTGCGGCTGGCCCCGTCGGTCAGTTCTACGGCCCCGTCTTCGCGAAGCGCCTGGCCACCTCGGCCTTCGTCGGTGTGGTGCTCGCCACGCTCGCTGCGTTCGTGATCGTGCTGATCGCGGTGCAGGTGGTGGCCACGCTCGTCATCCGCCGGGTGCTCGCGGGCCGCGACCCGAACAGCCGCACGCTCGATCGCGGGCTCGGCTTCATCCTCGGCGGAGGCAAGGTGCTGGCGGTCGTCTACGTCGCCCTCTGCGCCATGAGCTTCCTCGAGCAGAACGTCAGCATCATGGGCAAGAAGCTGGCCTTCACGCCGAAGGACTCGCAGCTGATGGGCTTCGTGCGGGAGTACAACCTGCTCGAGCAGCGGCAGTTCTCGGGCGCCCACGATCTCATGCGCGTCGCGCAGCTCGCCAAAGACCCCAAAGCGCAGCAGCGGCTCAAAGAAGACCCCGACTTCACCGCCCTCTCGAAAGACCCGCGCTTCAGCAAGGTGCTCAACACCGCCGCGATGCAGAAGGCGCTCGAAACGGGAGACATTCGCGGGCTCATCGGCAGCAACGAGGTGGTCGATCTCATTCAGGACCCGACCTCGGCGCGGCGGCTCGAGCGGGTCGGCGAGCTCTCGCACTGACGCCCACAACGATTCACCAAGGGTGGTGGATCGCCGAGCGAGATCCCTATAGTCCGCCGCCACGATGGCGAACACGACCCCGCAGCAGCGCTGGACGATTGGCGACTCCCTCGACACCTACGCGATTCGCAACTGGGGCGCGGGGTACTTCGGCATCAACGACAAGGGCAACGTCTGCGTTCACCCGGGCGGCCCCGACTCGCCGAACTTCGACCTGAAGGATCTCGTCGACGAGGTGCGCCGCCGCGGCATCAGCCTGCCGCTGCTGATTCGTTTCACCGACGTGCTTCGCCACCGCGTGGTTCACCTCAACGAGGCCTTCCGCAAGGCGATCACCGAGCACAACTACAAGTCTCAGTATCGAGGCGTGTACCCGATCAAGGTGAACCAGCACCGCTTCGTCGTCGAGCAGATCGTCGACGCGGGCAAGCCGTACGGGTACGGGCTCGAGGCCGGCTCCAAGCCCGAGCTGCTCGCGGTGATGGCGCTCGTCGAAGACCCGGACGCCCTCATCGTCTGCAACGGCTACAAAGACGAGGAGTACGTCGAGACCGCGCTCTACGCCTCGAAGCTCGGCCGCAAGGTCGTGATGGTCGTCGAGAAGCCGTCCGAGCTTCCGCTCATCGCCGAAGTCTCGCGCAAGACCGGCATCGCCCCCCGCCTGGGCATGCGCGTGCGCCTGTCGACCCGCGGCGCCGGCAAGTGGGAGGCCTCGGGGGGTGATCGTTCGAAGTTCGGCCTCTCGGCCGCCGAGCTGATGCAGGCCATCGGCTTCATGAAAGAGGCCGGGCTGCTCGAGAGCTTCGAGCTGCTCCACTTCCACCTCGGCAGCCAGATCTCGAACATTCGCAACG
>JBEOKA010000276.1:0-5377 GCA_040275325.1 Myxococcaceae bacterium
GTCACGTAGCCCTCTGCTCCCTCGCGAGAGACGGGGGCGTTCTGGGCTTGCTCGAAGTGCATGGAGGTGAAGGCTGGTGCGTTGAACGAGACGAGCATCGTCTGGGCTTGCTGCGTCCCTGGCATTCGCTTGATCGGCGGATGCTTGAGTTCAGGTGGCCTGACTCCGCCTGTTACGAGGCATCGAACTGCTGCCAGCGATGAACTCGATTGCGCGCGCATGGCAGCCCAGGCGTTTCGCGCTCCTTGACTCTCGTGAGCCCAAGAACCGTCAACATCGAAAGCGAGGTTCTCACTGCCTGTCCATTGCTCTTGCGGGCGGTCCTCCAGAATATGTTTGAGATTGGATTCGAGGGCCCGCTCGAAGGAGGCAACAGCCGCGGTCTCGTCACTCTTCTCTGAAGCCAAAGCCGACGTGATGAGTTCCTGAAACGCCGCGTTGCAGCGCGCGGCTCGCTCGCGGTCTTTGTCCTTTGCATCTGCGCCAGCGAGACCGAGTACGTACTTTGCGTTGTCGACGAGAAAGCCGGGAGCGATGGCTACCGTTCGGGTTTCGAGACGGGGTACCCGAAGTACAAGCCCTTTCTCAGGCGTTGGCACGAGGCCAAGGTACGAGCCGTCGCGCTTCAGCTTGATGACAAGGTCGATCCGGCGAGGCTCGTAGTCCGTGTCCTCCAGCAGTCCCTCACGCTTCGCATATTCGTACAGCGCAGTGAGCATCATGACGTGGCCCCATTCTCTGCCAGCACGACCTCGAATGACGGAACCTTGAGTGCGCCCCCTTCAAGTCTCGCGTTGAAGAACAGCGGCTTCGGTTCCTTCGCGCGGAAGTCGAAGTCGTAGAACATCAAGCCGAGTGGGCGGCTGACGGAGGGATCGATGAGTTTGAAGCTGTCTGAGTTGGGGCTGACCTCGGCGGCGAACTCGCGGCAGCCCAGGTACGGCTGGTGAAAGTGCTGCCCTTTCTGAAGGCGTCGATGAAACATCTCTTCAAACTTGATGACGTTCTCGCCCTCACCAGCACGGTCGGTCATCACGAAGTGCGCACGAACCAGGTAGTCCACGTCTCGCAGCGCCACCGTGTTTCGTTGTGCCCTGTCCTCGTCAGCGAAGTATGGGCGACCGGTGTTGGAGGCCTGTGAGTTGACCTCGTTCCGTCTGAATGACAGCCATTGAATCGGCGCGCCCACTCGAATCTCGTCGATCACCCACCGAATGGCAGGTTTCCACAGAATGGCCTCGAGCAGGCCACGCGCCGCCGAGGGCGTCATCACATCGTAGCTCATTCTTTCGACCTTCATCTCTGGTCGCGTGAAGCAGGCAATCTCGCCCTTCGCACGCACCTCGAAGACTCTGCTGCTCGTCATGTTGTGACTCCTCTCATTCGTCGATGACAAGACTCTCTGCTGTCTGCACACCCTCCAGGTCGACCCGAAGCCCGAACCGCTCGTCGTACTGCAGCGCGCCGGGTTCGATGAAGGCGACGCCCTCGACTTCGGTGGCGACTCCTGTGCCCAGCCACCGGTCGAGCGACTTGCGCGCAACGTTCACGGTCAACGGTTGGAGGGCTCGATACAGCCGCCGGTTTGCGCCCTGTGAGTTGAGTTGTGCGCGAAGGGTTGCGAAATCGCCCCACGGAACGACGACCGGCGCGCTCCAATCATTTTCGACCATCCGGAATGCCCCCGCGACGGTACGGTAGTTGAAATTGGCGCGAGTCGCCTGCAGTTCTTTCGCGTCGAGGTCTTGAACTGGGTACAGCTGCTCGAAGAATCGCTGGAATGACCGCGGGTCGTCGATCGACAGGGGGCCCTCCCGCACCATGCTCCTGGTGACGCCGAGTGCGCTTCGAGGCAAGCCCTTCGGCGGTGACGTTGGTGCCACGAAGACTCGCAGGACGCCCTCGTCGCGAAGGCCCTCACGGTTGCAACGACCAGCGGCCTGCGCGATGGAGTCCAGGCCGCCAAAAGCTCGGTAGACCACGGGGAAGTCCACATCGACTCCGGCCTCGATGAGCTGGGTCGAGACGACTCGAAGAGGCTGATGTCTGGAGCGGCGTTCTTTGAGCTCGCGCAGCACTCGCGTGCGATGGGCAGGGCACATGAGCGCAGAGAGATGGAGACTGGAGGCGCCCGTTCGCTCGTCGAGGAGCAGCGCCAATTCTCGTGCGTCGCTGCGCCGGTGAACAATCACGAGCACGTCTTCATGCTCACCAACCTGCTCGGCGAGCTGCGCGTATTCCACCGGAGCCCAATCTGGCCACTCGACGCGAACGCGCTTGAGGCGATCGAAGCACCGCAACGAAGCAGGAACGATCTCGCGCATCTCATCGAGGCCCTGCGGGAAGTGGGCGCGACGCGCAAAGGCCGGCTGCGTTGCAGTACTGAAGACCACCGTGACGCCGTAATCGCGAACGAGGGTTCGGAGCCCATCGAGAATCGTGTGAAGCAATGGCACTGGGAGCGCCTGCGCCTCATCGAGAACGATGACGCTGCCTGCCACGTTGTGCAGCTTGCGTGCTCGCGACGTTCGATTCGCGAAGATGCTCTCGAAGAGCTGCACGGTCGTCGTGACCACGATCGGAACGTCCCAGTTCTCTGCTGCAACACGAGTTCGAGGGGTCTCACGTCGTGGGTCATCGACGTCGACGGCGGAGTGATGCTCCAGCACCGCATCGTCACCCAGGGCCCGTCTGTACACCTCGGCGTTCTGCTCGAGGATTGCCGTGAGCGGTACCGCGACGATGACGCGCGCGAGGCCATGAGTCTTCGCATGCTGAAGTGCGAACTCCATGGCGGTGAGGGTCTTGCCGCCCCCAGTCGGGACGGTCAGCGTGAAAATGCCGCGGGGCGACGAGGAGGCCTGAAGCGCAGCAGCGCGTATCTCTCGTCGAACGGTGTTGACGACACTCGCGGACGCCCTGGCCTCGAGCTCATCGACATGACGACCCAGGCGGGCGGCCAACTCCTCGATCGACGGCCACGACTCGCGGAGTTGTGAGCGGCCTTCGTCGAAGAACCGCTCGGTATCGAGGAAGTCAGCATCACAGAGGCACGAGAACACCATGCGGATCCAGAACTCGAGGGCCCGCTTCTCATCGTCGGACCTGGGAGCCGGAAGCCACTGAGGCCGTTCGGCGTGTTCGGCCGCCGCCTCGGTGCGCGAATAGCCACCGCGGATCGCAGACTCCAACAGCTCAGGTTGAGCCAGTCGTCGTCGCAGTTGTTCGAAATCTGCGAGTCCTGCGTGGTGCCCGGCAATCGCGAACATCAACGCCATGCGCACATCGCCATCGAGGTGGTCGAGCTGCCTCGAAAGAATGGCGCCAGCAGTCGAGTGGTCGCGGGGTCCCGACGCGTCGCCTTCGATGTGAGCTTTGAATCCGTTCTCGCGCCGGATCATGGTCTGGAAAGTCGCAGAGAACTTTCCGAGGTCGTGGAGTCGACCCGCCACTCGCGCAACTCCCTCTGAGGAAAAGCTGCTCGCGAACGCTCCCGCGAGACGACCAACCTGCTCCAGGTGCTCACGGAGCGGGTGCGCTCGCAGCCCCTCGACCTCGAGGTGTGCGATCGGTACTGATGAGGCTTCGTCGAACGGAATGGAAGCAGCCACGAGCCGGATATACCGGGTCGGGCTGACATCTCCCGGACTCAACCGAGATTGCTGAGTCTCATCAGGGTGTTGCCGAGCCGGTTACGGCTGCGATTGGCGTTCTCGCAACCACCCGTTCCTCGTGGTCGAGCCGCACCTGCTCGACTGGCTCGCCCGCGCCGTTGATCATCGTCACCAGAAAGCCCTCTGAGGTCTCCTCGACGACGCTGGGCACCTTCACGATCTCGATTGCCTCGAGATGCTCGATCTCACGGCGATGGAATCGTCTGCCGATTTCCCGAAGCTCTCGGTGATCCCTCATGGCTCGCGTTCTGGCAGCGGCCCGGTGCAGGTGCACGCGCAAACCCGCACAGCGTCGCAGCGCCAGTTGCCTACCTCGCAATGCCGGGACGCAGCCTCGCACCACGTGGAATGGCTCTCGCATTGCGTCGAGCAACCCTCGCACCGCATGGAACGGCTCTCGCACTGCGTGGAGCGGCTCTCGCACTGCGTGGAACGGGTCTCGCACCGCGCAAAGCGGCTCTCGCACCGCGTGGAGCCTCCGTCGCAGTGCGTGGGAAGACCCTCGCTTCGCACCTCGATTCACTTGCGGTCTGTCGGCATCGACGCAGACATCAACACGCTCGAGACGCTCCTCGCCGCTGCCGAGACCGCCGACAAGGAGCAGGAGAAGACCCTCGCTGCTGCGCCGCTCAGCACCGCCGAGCGCAACGCGGCTGCGAAGCGTATCGACTCCGCCATTCGCCACATCTCGGCGAAGGGCGTGCTGGCGTTCGCCCTGGACCCCGACGTTCGCGCGCAGTTCGACGCCCTCGATGATGGCCCCGCCTTGAAGCGACCCGCGCCAGCCCCGAAGTAGGTCGGCCGATCGATCGGAGCGGCAGCCGTTGCCTGCCCGTGACCGAAAACTGCCGCTCCCGATCTCGACCGACTTCAGCTAGGCGACCCCCATGCCGCGTCGCCCTGAGATCAAGAAGGTGCTGCTCATCGGTTCGGGTCCCATCGTCATCGGCCAGGCCTGCGAGTTCGACTACTCCGGCACGCAAGCCGTGAAGGCGCTCAAGGAAGAGGGCATCGAAGTCGTCCTCCTCAACTCGAACCCCGCCACCATCATGACGGACCCGGAGTTCGCGCACCGGACCTACGTCGAGCCCATCACCGTCGAGGCCGCGACGCGCATCATCGAGCAGGAGCGCCCCGACTCCCTCTTGCCCACCATGGGCGGGCAGACCGCGCTCAACCTCGCCAAGGCGCTCGCCGAAGCGGGCGTGCTCGAGAAGTACGGCGTGCGCCTCATCGGCGCGCAGCTCGGCAGCATCAACAAGGCCGAAGATCGCCAGCTCTTCAAAGACGCCATGGAGCGCATCGGCCTCGAGGTGCCCAAAGCCGGCATCGCGCACACGATGGAAGAAGCCTGGGCCATCGTGAAAGAGACCGGCTACCCCGCCATCATTCGCCCAGCCTTCACGCTCGGCGGCACCGGCGGCGGCATCGCGTACGACGAGAAGCAGTTCGAGACGATCATCCAATCGGGGCTCGCGGCGAGCCCCGTGAAGCAGGTGCAGATCGACCAGTCGGTGCTCGGGTGGAAGGAATACGAGCTCGAGGTGGTGCGCGACCAGAAGGACAACGTCGTCATCATCTGCAGCATCGAGAACTTCGACCCGATGGGCGTGCACACGGGCGACAGCATCACCATCGCTCCGGCGCAGACGCTCACCGACAAGGAGTACCAGCGCATGCGCGACGCCGCGATCGCCATCATG
>JBEOKA010000277.1:0-15381 GCA_040275325.1 Myxococcaceae bacterium
TCAGCGCGGGCGGAGGCGACGGCACCAGCCACAGCATCACCTGCTCGACGATCTCGAACGTCGAACGAAGCGTGAGCTGGAGCCGAACGAACAACCGCATGACAGGTTATCGGCGCCCGAACCCTGCGGTTGCGTCACGGAGTCGGCTCGATCACCAGCGCCTCAGCCCCGCCGGGATCGAAGGACTTCTGGAACAGCCGGGGGTCTGCAGCCTCTTTCAGCCACACCATCGCGATCGCCCGGTGGGGCCCGCTGCGCAACACGATCTGCTGCTTGAGCTCTTCCGAGACGCCGGAGGGAAACGAGCGCTCCTCACGCCGCAAGAGCGTCTCGTCACGCCACACCTGCAGCTCGACTCTGCGCACGTCGCCGTACGGAACGTTGATGCGCCAGGTGACGTCGCGCGAGGTGGCGAAGAAGCCGAAGCCACCCTTCCAAACGATGGTGCCGACGATCAGCGCGATGACGAGCGGCAACTGGCGGCGAAGCTGTGAAGCCCTGCCCTCACTCGGACTCATCACCGTCGTCACGCTTCTTCTTTTCCTTCTTCGGAACCTCGTACTTCGTCTTCAGCTCGTTGACGGTGATCTTCGGGAGCAGCGACGGCGACTGATCCTTCACGCGATCGGGCACCAGCTTCACCTCGGCGCGCACCTCGATCGTCATGCCGGCGATCATCTTGAGGAACTCGTCGCGCATGCGATCGCTCTGGAGGAACTTGCGAACCTCTTCAGTCACGACGCGGCCGATGTCCTCCTTCGTCTTGTCGGCCTGCGCCAGCACGAGCCCGAGCACCTCTTTGGGCAGCTTGAGCTGG
Source organism: Myxococcaceae bacterium (assembly GCA_040275325.1). Classification (GTDB taxonomy): domain Bacteria; phylum Myxococcota; class Myxococcia; order Myxococcales; family Myxococcaceae; genus Xiheimicrobium. The sequence continues at coordinate 818 of JBEOKA010000277.1, forward strand.
CCTGCGACCTTGCGAATGCCCTCTTCGCTCATCACCACGGCGCCGAGACTGGCGGCCGCGAACCGGCGAACGAAGTCGGTGACGCCGCCCCGCCGCTGCTCGTCGGTGGCGTCGTCGTCCAACGGATCCATGTCGGGCTGCTGCGGAGTCTCAGAGGCCATGGCGCGTTGCAGCATACCGCGCCCGGCCCTGCGAGTGTTGCGTTACGGCGTGGCGCGAATCTCGACGATCTTGTCGCCTTCGAGGAGCGCGTCGACGACCTCCTGGCCCTTCACGACCTCACCGAACGCCGTGTACTTGCCGTCGAGGTGGGGCTGCGGAGCGGCGGTCACGAAGAACTGCGAGCCGCCCGTGTCCTTGCCCGAGAGCGCCATGCCGACGACGCCGCGCGCGTAGACGCGGTGGTTCACTTCACAGCGAACCGTGTAGCCGGGGCCGCCTTCGCCATCGCCACGGGGGTCGCCGCCCTGCGCGACGAAGTCAGGCACCACGCGGTGGAAGGTGAGGCCCTTGAAGAAGTTCTTCCGCGCCAGGGTGTACATGTTGAGCGCGGTGAGCGGCGACTCCTGGGTGAAGAGCTTCACGTCGAACTCGCCCTTCTCGGTCTTGATCAGCAGGTGCGCTTCCTTCGGCAGGCTGGGCGGGCGCACCTTGTCGTCGGGGCGCTCCACGCGGGCGGCCACCACGGGCGTGCCCTTGAGCCGAGACAGCGCGGAAGCCGCCGAGGTGCGAATGGTGGAGTTGGTCGAGGTGAGCCACTGCTCGAGATCGGGGATCGCCTCCTTCGCGTCGAGGTTCGCGAGCGCCTCAGCGACGGTGGGCGCGATGTCGACCTGGGTCATCGCCTTCATGGCGAGCCCGCGAATCGTGGCGATCGAGCCCTTGTCGCCCAGCTTCGCCGCAGCCGAGGCCGCGTAAGCCGCGACGACCGGGTCTGCGTTGAGCAGCTGCGTACGAACCTTGTCGATCGAGGTCTGCGACTTCGTCTCACCGAGCACCTCGAGCGCCGCGACCTTCACGCGAGCGTCGTTGTGGAACACGAAGGAACCGATCTCGGCGGCGCGCTTGTTGGGATCGGCAGCCGACACCGTCGCCAGCTCCTTGAGAACCATCGAGAGGCGCTGCGGCTCGCTGATCAGGTTGCCACCGCAGTTCAGCACCTCTTGCGGAGAGCCCGTCTGCTTGTCGAGCGCGGCGGCGATGCGGCACTCGACGTTCGCGATGTCCTGGCGAATGCGCGCGTCCTGCACCTGGCGCACGCCGTTGAGCAGCTCCTGACGCAGCGACTGGAGCAGCGGCCGGCCCGACATCGGCAACCCCGTCTGCGCGAGCATCAGCAGCGGCTGACCACCACCCGCTGAGTCGCCACGGAGCAGGCGCTCGACGCGCAGCGAGAGATCGGCCAGCGCGCCCAGCGCGGCGCACGCCGAGCCCTTGCAGCGGTTCGTCAGCTTCGCCAGCGCCTTCGTCGCCTCGACCGCCACGCGGTAGTCAGGGTCGTCGAGCAGCTTCTTGAGCGTCACCGCGTCGACGTCCTGGCCGACATCGCCCAGGCCCTTGGCGCAGATCGCGCGAATCTCGGAGGCGTCGTCTCCCGCGCACATGAGCAACCACGTGCGGGCCGAGGGGTTCTTCGACTGCGCGAGCGCGTACGCGGCGCCGTAGCGGGCGACGGGCGGCATCTCTTTCTTGATGAGCCCAGCGAGCGCGTTGAACGTCTTGGGCGGCAGCGTGACGCCCGGCGTGCGGGCCGCGATGCCGATGGAGAGCGCTGCGCGGGCCTGAACGTCACCGGGCACCGACAGCCGCTCGACGAGCAGGTTGACCGCCGCGGGTGACGCGAGCCGGCCCAGCGCCTCGAGAATGACGAGCTTGATGGCGGGATCCTGCTCTTCGCCCTCGGTCGTCTTGAGCGCGTCGGTGAGCTTGTTCTTCACGTCGTCGGCGATGGGGCTCCACGACTGGCCGAGCAGGCCGATCGCGAACGCCGCCTCGGAGCGCGCGCCCGGGTCGGGATCGGTCAGGCCCTTGATGAGCGTGTCGGCGGCGGCGACGTCTTGAATGCGACCGAGCGCGAGCAACGAGCGGCCACGCAGCGCGGGATCATTCGCGGTCAGCGCCCACGTCAGCAGCTTGTTGCCTTCACCGAACGAGCGGCGATCTTCGAGCGACGCGACCTCGATGAACTCGGGCGGCAGCTTGGGCGCCGCTTCGACGGGCTGGGTCTGGTTCTGCTTCCCGGTGTTGGTCTTCTTCGCAGACTTCTGCGTCTGGCAAGCAAGGGTCAGGACGACGAGGCTGCACAAAAGGAGCGTTCGCTGCATGGCGGTGTACCTAGAAACACCGGTGGGTGAAGTCGAGTGAGGAATTTCTTCACAACGGTGAACCCAAGGGCCCGGTATGTTGCGGCCCATGCAGTGCCCTTCGTGCAGCGAAGAGATCGATGACGGCGTCGCCATCTGCCCCCACTGCGACGCGGTGGTCGATCCCTCGGCGTTCGACGACTCCCCTCGCCCATCGAAACCGGCCGCGCCGAAACGCCCAGCCACGCGCAGCGGCGTGAAGCCCGTCGCGAAGAAGTCTGTCTCTGTCGTGAAGAAGGTAGCGGTGAAGAAGAAGCCCGCGCCACGCGTGGCCTCCGCCGACGACACCGGAGAGACGACGGGCCCGTCGAGCGCTGCAGGTGATTGGCGCAGCCGCGTCGACCCCGAAGACTGGAAACAGGACGAGATGGCCAATCGCCCGCCCCCTCCCGGGTTTCAGCCCGACAAGGCCATCGACGCCGACGACTTCATCGGAGGGCTGCGCCAGTTCGTCGACTCCCTCTCGGCCGGCGACAAGCTGTCGTTCTTCGGCGCGGTCGCGACGATTCTGTCGTGCTTCTTCCCCTGGAAAGAGACCGTCTCGGAGGGTGACGTGCTGGGCCTCGCTGGCCCCGGGCTCGTCACGTTCACGATGGCGTGCCTGACGCTCGTGGTCTTGACCCTGCGCGTGAACAAGACGCTCAAGGTGAACGAGCTGCTGCTGTGGGCCGCACAGCTGGGCACGCTGTCGATGGGCGTGCTGTGGGCGGTGGTGTCGATCACCCAGTCGTGGAACCCGACGCTCGCGCGCGCCGTCGAGGGAAACCAGGAGGTCTGGGTCTCGAAGCCCTCGTTCGGCGTCATTCTCGCGGTGCTCGCCGGAGCGTTGACGGGGTTCGGCACCGTGCTGGGGCTGAAGGGGAAGAGCTGATCATGAGCGATGCGTTGACGCGCCTCGAGGCGGCGCTGTCGCAGATCGTCGTCGGCCAACCGAAGGTGCTCGCCGATCTGATGACGACCTTCCTCGCGCGCGGCCACGTGCTGCTCGAGGGCGTGCCCGGCGTCGCGAAGACGTTGACCGCGCGAACCATGGCGCAGGCGCTGGGGCTCACGTTCACGCGCATTCAGTTCACGCCCGATCTGATGCCGACCGACGTGCTGGGAACCAGCGTGTTCCGACCGCAAGACGGCTCGTTTCAGCTCGTGAAGGGCCCGGTCTTCACCGAGGTGCTGGTCGCCGACGAGATCAACCGCACGCCGCCCAAGACGCAGGCCGCGCTGCTCGAGGCGATGGAGGAGCGGCAGGTCACCATCGATGGCACCACGCACGCGCTGCCGAACGCCTTCTTCGTGGTCGCGACGCAGAACCCGCTCGAGCTCGAGGGCACGTACCCGCTGCCCGAAGCGCAGCTCGATCGCTTCATGATGCGCGTGAAGGTCGGCTACCCCGATCAGCAGGCCGAGCAGACGATGCTCTCGAAGTACCACGAGCGCCGGGGCGCGACGCCGTCGGTGCCGCGCGTACTCTCGACCGAAGAGCTGACCGAGCTGCAGACGCGCGCGTTCAACATCACCTGCGAGGCGAGCATTCTCGAGTACGTGGTGCGCATCGTGCGGGCCTCGCGTGACGATCGCCGCCTGCGCCTCGGCGCCTCACCCCGCTCTGCCCAGAGCCTGCTCGCCGCCGCCCGCGCCCGCGCTGCCCTGGAGCGCCGCGAGTTCGTCACGCCCGATGAAGTGAAGGCCGTGGCGCCGTCGGTCTTGAACCACCGGCTCATCGTCCGCGCCGAGGCCGAGGTCGAGGGCATCACCAGCGAAGACGTCGTGCGGCAGCTTCTGGAGCGGGTGGAAGTACCGAGATGATCGGCCGGCCAGTGCCCACGCAGCGCGCGTTCGTCGTCGCCGCGGTGGGGTTGCTGCCGGCAGGGCTTGCCGTGCTCGCTCCATCGGTCGCGCTCGCGTGCATCGTGCTCGACGTCGCGCTGCTCATCGCCATCGCCGTCGATTTCTTCCGCGCGTGGCGCATCGAGGATCTCCACATCGCCCGCGACGTCGAGCCGGTGCTCTCGTCACATCGCCCGACGCGCGTGAAGCTGCTGATCGAACAGCGCGCAGGAGCGAGCGGACTGGTGCGAGGGACGGTGCGAGATCAGCTCCCGGCGACCGTGATCGCAGATGGCCACATCGCGCCGCTCGACTTCCAAGGTTCGACGATCATCGAGTACCGGCTCGAGGCGACGGCCCGTGGCGATCTCGCGTTCGGAGACGTCTTTCTGCGCCTCGAGGGCCCATGGGGGCTCTGCGCTCGGCAGGGCTCGATCTCGTGCGCGCAGACGGTGAAGGTGTTCCCCGACCTGACCGCGCTGACGAAAGACGCGCTCGCCCTTGCACGTGCCAACGAAGACGACGCGCGCCGACGGGTGCCCCTGCGGAGCGAGGGCCGCGAGTTCGAGTCGCTGCGCGAGTACCGAGTGGGTGACGATCGCCGCTCCATCGACTGGAAGGCCTCGGCGCGCCGCAGCCGAACGATCGTTCGCGTTCACCAGCCCGAGCGGAATCAGGTCGTGCTGCTGATGATCGACTGCGGGCGCCACATGGCGGGCGAGGTGCACGGTCGACGGAAGATCGATCACGCGGTCGACGCGGCACTGCGTGTGGCGAAGGTCTCACTCGATCAGGGCGATCTCGTCGGCGTGATCGCGTTCGCGACCGAGGTGAAGACGTGGCTGCCACCGCGCAAAGGGGCGGACCAGCTTCGCGCGATCGCCCAGGCGCTCTACCGCGTCGACGCGAGCCTGGAGGAGAGCGACTACGGCGGCGCGATCGATCTCGCGTTCTCGAAGGGCGTCAAACGAACGCTCGTTCTGATGATGACCGACCTGCTCGATCCCGACGCAGCGCAGGCGCTCCTCAAGCGCGCGCGAAGGCTCGTGCCGAGACACCTGCCGCTGATCGCCTCGATGTCTGATGAGGCGGTGCACGCGACCGCGACGATGCTGCCGGTGACTGAGCTCGACGCGCATCGCCGAAGAGTGGCCGCGCAGCTCGAGACCGACGCGAAGACGACCGTGGCGAGGCTGCGCGATGCAGGGGCCCGCGTGGTGCGCACGCCCGCGAAGGAATTCGGGCCCGCAGCCGTCAACGCGTACCTCGACATCAAGGCGCGCGGATTGCTGTAGCTCCGGCCTACGCTGCCGGCATGCGCGCTCTTCTTCCCCTGCTGGCGCTCTGTGCGTGTGTCGGAACGGCGACGGGTCCCGCCATCGACGCTGGAGCACCGGAGCTCGATGGCGGCGCCTCGTCGTGCGCGGCCGGAACGCACGACTGCTCGGGCGCCTGTGTCGCCGATGACGCCGTGGCGAGCTGCGGAAGTTCGTGCACGCCCTGCTCAGCGCCCGCGAACGCCACCGCCACGTGTACGAATGGCGCGTGCGGCTTCTCGTGCGCTGCAGGCTTCGAACCCTGTCTGGGTCGTTGTCTCGCGGCCGACGGCGGAACCTGTCCCGTCAATCTGCGGCCCAACGTCTTCGCGCCGCTCACGACCGGAGACGTCGGCACACGCACGCAGGCCGCGCTCATCTATCTCCCCACGACGTCGGAGTACGTGCTCGTTGGTGGTGCACGCACGCACGCCGCGCAGCCGTACGACGTGCAGGTGATCAAGCTCGGCGACCCCGCCTGGCGAAACGCGTTTCCACCCGGCAAGGAGACGACGTGGGGGCCCGAGGTCGGCAACTCCACCGCGCCCGGCTTCCGCTCGGAGTCGTTCGAGGTGGCCGACACGTCTGGCTTCCCGCGTCCGAGCTTCGAGGTCTACGGCGGCACGACCACCTTCGGCCAATCGGCGTGGCTCGCGGGGCAGAACCGCCTGCTCTTCTATCTGTGGAACCGCACGTTCTCGTACGAGGCGGTCGGGCGTTCGTGGGCCTTTCATTCGCCTGCGATCGACCCCGCCGGTGGCTCGATGCGCCCACGCCTCATGTGGGGCTCGATGACGGCCGACTCGACGGGCAGCAAGGTGCTGCTCTTCGGCGGCGCGAACGTGGAGTCCGACGCAGGCACGCCCGGCACGTGGATCTACGAGCCCGCGACGACGACGTGGCGTCAACTCACCGGCGCCGAGCCACCACCGCGCAGCTACTCGAACCTCGTCACCGATCCCGAGCGAAACGAAGCGCTGCTCTTCGGCGGTGACGAACTCGATCGCCTGCTCGCCGACACGTGGACGTTCGACTTCGCCACCGAGCGATGGACCCAACACACGCCGCCCATCTCGCCCTCCCCTCGCGGGGGCCACCGCCTGCTCTACCTGCCGCAATCGAAGGCCACCGTGCTGCTCGGCGGGTGGACCAGCAGCTCGACCACCGACTACGTGGCCGACCCCTACCAGCGCCTGCCGATGCAACTGTGGCGCTTCGACTTCGCGAACCGCACCTGGGCGCTCGTCAAACACTTCTCAGACATGGCGACGCCGACGTTCGCGCCCTCGGTGACGAACGCCGGGTTCACCTTCGCCGCAGCCGTCGGAGCCGACGACATCGCCGTGCTGCACCACAAGGGCGGCTACCCCGACGATCAGGCGCAGGGCCGCACGTGGGCGCTGAAGATCGACGTCTCGGCGCCCGATGTCGCAGGTACGCTTCAGTACGGTGTCGACGCGGGCACGGTGACGACCCGCACGGGCCGCTACGATCCCGCCTGGTTCCTCGACGCGGGGCTTCCTGATGCGGGAGAGCTCTCGGTGATCGCTCAACGCATCGCCACCGCGCCTGACAACGCCTGGCTCGAGGTGACCGCCCCCAATCGCCCACGCTCGAATCACGACTGGGGCACCGCGGCGTTCGACTCCGACTCGCGACAGCTGCTGCGCTGGTCTGGCGGACACTCGGCGTGGTCGGGCACCGACGTGCTGCACTACTCGATCGCCGACAACCGCTTCTCGATTGGCTACCGGCCCGAGCTCGTCTTCGAACGCACGTTCACCAACGATCAGATGCCGGGGCACTGGAGCCCGAAGGGCCGCCCGTGGATGGCCGTGCACACGTACAAGATGTACGCGTACTCGAGCGCGCTGCGGCGAATGGTCATCTACAAGAACCCGTACACGTACTTCTACGACCCGAGCCGAAGCGTCATGGAGTTCGAAGGCGCGCGGGTGAAGCAGGAGCTCGGCGGCAATCAATACGTGAACACGCTCACCGAGACGCCGACGGGGCTGATCGCGTGGACGCCGATGGGCCTGTGGAAGCTCGAGAGCCGCGCGGGCCCGTGGGTGAAGCTGAACCCGACGGCGATGGGCGGAGCGGCGCTTCCCGCGATGAGCCCCGACAGTCAGACCGCCGTCTACGTGCCGATGGGCGATCGGCTGCTCCTCTTCGCGACGCAGGGCAACGCGAAGGGTGAGGTCTACGAGTACGCGATCGGCGCGAACACGCTCCGGCTGCTCAACCCAGCGGGCAAGACGCAGCTGTCGGCGACGCTCGGAGGGTTCCTGCGCGAGGCTGCGTTTCTGCCTTCTGTTGGTCTGGTGATGTTCGCCATCGACTTCCAGACTCCGGCCGATGTGACCGCGAACGTGAAGCGCGTGCCCGTCTACGACGTCGTCAACAACCGCTGGAGCGCGTGGAAACTGAACGCACAGCGCTACGGCAACAGCTTCGCCGTCGTCGCGGACCCGTCAGCCGATCGCATCTGGGGCCTCGGCCAGAACAACGAGGTGTTCCTGTTGAAGCTCAACCCGGCCACCGCAGACATCGAGCAGCTTCAATGATCAGTGTGGTGATGGTGGCGCTGAGCGCGGCGCCGCCCTTCGACCCCACCGCGGAGTTCACGAAGGGCAAGCTCAGCGAGGTCGTGATGCTGAACGGAGTCACCTTCGACGATGCGGCCTGCGCGAAGGTCTCTGGTGTCGACCGCATCACAGGTGCCGATCGGTCGCTGCTGAAGCGCTGTGTTCTTCAAGCGCTGGGAGCGACGCGCTGGCGGTCCGGCGGCTCCGGCCCCACCAAGACGAGCCGACTGTTCGAGGTGAACGGCTTCGCCTGGGAGTTCCGCTTCGAACACGACGATCGCGGCCCGCATGGGAATACGACTCCGCGCGACGAGCGGCTGGTGGCGATCACCCGATGGAACATCGCGAAGGCGAACGCGCACCTCTTCGGCCAACTCCCAGGCCTCGAAGTGCTGGGCACTCCTGAAGAACTCACAGACGCTGGCGTCACGAGCGGTGTGACGATGCGCCTGTGCGTCGGGAGCGATGGCACGGTGCTCAGCTGCGGCTTGAGCGGCTTCGGAACGACCAAGCTCGAGGCGGTCTCGGCGGTGAGGGACTGCCCCAGGTCGCTGAAGCCCGTGACGACGGAGGCTGGTCCACTCAGCGTGTGTGTCGACGCGGTGGTTCGCCTTCGAGACCTCTGACGATCACCGCGCCGCGACGGCCAGCTGCCCGGCGAACCGCGCGTTGTTCTCGAGCAGCGCCAGGTTGGCCTCGAGCGTGCGGCCCTTCGTGCGGCGAACCATCTCGCCCAGCAGACACGGAGTGGCCGCCTTGCCCGAGATGCCCTTCTGCTTTCCGATGGCGAGCGCAGCCTTCAGGTGCTTCTCGATCTCTGCGCGGGGCAGCGCCGTCTTCTTGGGCGGGGGCACGGCGAAGATCAGCCCGCCCTGCTTCAGCGCTTGCCGGGCCTTCACGATCTCGGCGGCGGTGCGCGCGTTCGGAACGCTGTGCTCGAGCGTCAAGCCCGTCTCGCGGGAATAGAAGCCAGGCAGCTCGTTCGTACCGACGCCGATCACGGGAACACCGAGCGTCTCGAGCAGCTCGAGCGTCTTGGGCAGATCGAGCACCGACTTCGCGCCCGCGCAGACGACGGCGACGGGCCAGCGAGCGATGGCAGGCAGATCCTGCGAGATGTCGAGATCCTCCGCGACGCCTCGGTGAACACCGCCGAGCCCACCCGTCGCGAACACGCCGATGCCCGCGCGCGCCGCCATCTCACACGTCGCGCTCACCGTCGTTCCACCCGTGCGCTTCTGAGCGACCGCGATCGCGAGATCTCTCGAGCCGAGCTTCAGCAGGCCCTTTCCGGTCGCGAGCAACTCGGTCTGCGCCTCGTCGATGCCGACGTGGAGCACGCCGTCGATCACCGCCATCGCGGCAGGCGTCGCTCCGGTTTCACGAACGGCGGCCTCACAACGGCGGGCGGCTTCGACGTTGCGCGGATACGGAAGCCCCTGCGCGAGCACTGACGTCTCGAGCGCCACCAACGGGCCGTTCTTCTTCTTCGCGCGCTTCACCTCAGCCGAGAACACGAGCTTCATGAGGGCCTCATGCCATCAGCCGCCCCGCTTCTCGACGGTGTTTTCTTGGGGCGCTTGCACGAGCCGAATGTTCGCAAGACCGAACCGTGTGGTCGCGCCCCCCACTCGCCAGCCCAAGGCTCGAATGGCCTGGATGGTCGCGATGCGCGAACGGCGCGGGCGAATGCAGAACAGGGCTGCCTGTACGGCGTGCGTCGCGACACCCAACGGAGCGCGAACACTGAATTGAGCACCGAGGCGGTGGTTGAAGTCGGGCTCAGCGCGCGAAACACGAGCGATTGACCACTGCCCTGGTGGTCGCGGACGCCATGATCTCGATGCAACTCGAGGCGCTGGGTCGAGACGTGGTGCCTGGTCGAACGCGAGGACACTGCGACCTTCAGTCGCGTCACGAACCTGAAACGGAGCCGCGCTCAGCCGCGGCGCTTCTCGACGACCAACTGGTAGTCCTCGATCTTCTTGTCCAGCGTCGGGCGCGAGATACCGAGCAACGCCGCCGCCTTGATCTTCTTCCCACGCGCGGTGCGCAGGGCCTCGGCGATCGCGTCACGCTCGAGCCGTTGCACCCGCGCCGCCAGCGTCAGCGGGCCCTGGGTCGCGCCCGTCTGCACCTCGGGAGGCAGCACCAGCGCCGTCACTTCACTACCCGCGTACAGCAGCGCGAGCCGCTCGGTGACGCCGCGAAGCTCTTCCACGTTCAGCGGCCAGTCGTAGTCGACGAGCACGCGACGAGCGTCGGGCGTCAGCTGCGGAGGCTCCTTTCGACGAGCCTGGGCCGCGCGAACCGCGAAGTGCTCGAACAGTTGCAGCACGTCTGGGCGGCGCTCACGCAGCGGCAAGGTCTCGAGCTCGGTTCCGCCCAGCACCTTCGCGAGCTCGGCGTCGATCTCTCCGCGCGAGAGCAGCGTCTGAAGCGGCGCATCGCACGTCACCATCACGCGCACGTCGACGGGCTCTTCACCGCCCTGCCGAGACGGCGCCACGCGCCGCGAGAGCAACCGGGCGAGCCGCTCCGACGCATGCCGGGGCAGCGCCTCGATCGCGCGGAGCACGAGCGTTCCACCATCAGCCTCGAGCAGTGCCGAGCTCGCCGGCGGAACCCCGGGAGCGCTGGTGCGACCGAACAGCGTCTCTTCCACCAGCGTCGGGTGCTTGCGGCAGTCGACGACGACGAACGGCCCGAGCGCGCGCGGCGATCGGGAGTGGATGTAGTTCGCCATCTGCAGCCGGCCGGTGCCGAACTCACCCCAGACGACCGCGGTGTCGGGCGCAGACGCCGCACGACGCGCCTGCTCCACCGTCTTTCGGAACTGGCGCGAGGAGCCGATGAGGAACACCTGATGGCCGGGGTCTTCCTGGCGCGCGCGCATGGCGGTGCAGGCCTCACCCGCGAGGCGACCCAGCGCGGTGATCGTGCGCTGCTCTTCGACACCAAACGGCTCCGGGCGCTCGGCGTAGAGAATGCCGAATGGCGCGCCACCCGAGGCGATCAGCGGAGCGACCAGCACCCCACCCGCCAGGCTCGCCTCTTTGCGCTCGAGCGCTCCACGAACCAGCGACCGGGGCACTTCGACCTTCTCGGCCCCGACGACGGCGGCGGTCAGCAGCCCTTCCGTACCGCCCAGCAGCGCGGCGGCCTTGTCACTGTTCACGCCACGCGCGAGCTCTTCGGCAGCGCGACGAAGCACCATCGCCTCGCTGGTGGCCGAGAGGAGCGCCACGCCCGAATGGTACAGGCCCGCGATCGGTCCCGCGGCGGGCAGCAGCTCCTCGACGGGAGAGCCCGAGACGTTTCCCAGCCCCGAACGATCGGCGAGCGACGCGCGCGCAGTCGGCTCGAACAGAATCGTGGAGTCACCGACCTGCAGCCGATCACCCGGCAGCAGCACGATCTCGGCCTCGAGCTTCTCGCCGTTGACGATGGTGCCGTTGCGGCTGCCGAGATCGCTGACGCGCGCTTCCCCGCCCTCGAGCGCCAGGCGAACATGCCGACGCGACACCTTGGCGTCTTCGAGGCTGATGGTGCACGACGGGCTGCGCCCGATGATGACCTCGCCGGTCACCTCGTGTCGCCGACCAGCCTGGGGGCCCGTCAACAGCAGCAGTGCAGCCACGTTCGTTCCTCCCCGACTCCCGTCACGCCGGGAGCTCTGCCTGAAGCAGCTGCTGCAACTCCTGCGGCTCCAGCGTTCGTCCGTCACGCGTCACGGCGAGCGCGTTGATCTGCGACTCGTCGATCTCGACGTGCGCACCCTTGCGCCACTCGGTCGTCGACTCGCCGCCGTCGACCAGCCGGCCGATCACCTTGCCTTCTTCCCAGGTGATCACCTCGGCCCAGAGCTGCTCGTCATCGGCCGCTTCGTCTTCGCCGTCGGGGTGCACCTCGAACGGTGCGCGCACGACGAAGCCCATCGGCTCCATCAGCCCCTTGCGAAGGAAGCGCGCCTTGAAGACGGGCAGCAGCTTCTCGGCCTGGGCTTTGAGCTTCGCGGCCTCTTCTTCGGTCTCGTCTTCGAACCGATCGCGGTATTGCTCGAGCATCTCGCCGAGCGCGTGTTTGCCCTCGGGCGTGACGATGGCGACCAGCTGCGCCTCGTGCCCCTCGAACAGCTCGGGGTTCACGTTGGGCAGGTTGGTGCGGGCCTCTTCGCTCGGCACGATGGTGAACTGCCGGCCGACGCTGGTCGACACCACCGCGCGCATCGCCGGGCCCTGGCCGAAGGCGAGATCGGTGCAGAGCTCCTGCAGGAACGTCTCGGCCGCGGGCAGATCGTCTTCCTGAATGTTGAAGACCTCGACGTCCTGGGTGCCGAACTTGGTCAGCCCATGGGTGTGCACCCACATCGCGGTCGAGCCCTCGGCCATGGGCATCGCGTGAATGGTGACGTGATCACGAATGTCGAAGTCGAGCTCGGTGATCTCTTCGACGTCTTGCGGCGAGTGGAGTCGGAACGCGGTCACGTCGACGCACACCGAGTCGACCAGCTCCATCAGGCCGCGCACCGTCCACAGGGCCTCGAAGACCGCGACCGTCTGCTGCGGTTTTCCAGGCACGTAGCGAATTCGGTAGAAGCCGCGGGCGGTCTCGAGCGTACGGCGCAGCTCGGGAGAGCCGACGAGCAGCTCTGGAGTCCACCCCAGCGGGCTGTCACGGGTCTCGAACGAGACGTCGACGCGCGACTCTTCGGCGCGCACCGAGAACAGGTTGCCCTCTTCTCCGAACACCAGCTCGACCTCATCGCCGGCGAACGCCTCGCGCACGGTCTCTTCGGCCACGGGCTCGGCCTCGAGGGTCGCGAGCACGTAGACGTCTTTCATCGCGGGCGCAGCGTCGGTCACAGGTGCTTCTCGATCTGTTTGAAGAGGTCGGCGCGATCGACGAGGTCGGTGACGTAGTCGAGCGTGTCGGTGGGCAGCACGAGCACGGGCGACATCGTGTAGCGCTTGAACCAGTCCTCGTAGAGGTCGTTGAGGCGCTTCAGGTAGGCCGTGGGAATGTCCTGCTCCATCTTGCGGCCGCGCAGCTTGATGCGCTGCTTGAGCGTCTTCACGGGGCAGCGCAGGTAGATCATGAGATCGGGTGGCTTCAGCGCGGCCGCGATCGTCTCGTAGAGCTCCCAGTAGGTCTGCCAGTCGCGCTTGTCGATCAGCTTCTGGCGCGCGAGGTTGCGCGCGAAGATCTCGGCGTCTTCGTAGATCGTGCGGTCCTGCAGCGCGGTGCCGTCTTCACGCTCGAGCTCACGGTGCAGGCGGAACTTGTGCGTGAGGAAGAAGATCTGGGAGCGCAGCGCCCAGGTCTTCATGTCCTTGTAGAAGTCTTCGAGGTACGGGTTCTGATCGTTCGGTTCGTAGAACGGCTTGAGCCCATACTTCCGGCAGAGGAAGGCCGTCAGCTCGGTCTTCCCCGCGCCGATGTTTCCGGCGATGGCAATGAACCTGGTGGCCACGAGTGCGCCTCGCTTAAGCGGCTTTGATCTTCGCGGTGGGCGTCATCGCGTACCAGGAGGTCCTGAACTCCTTGAGTGCGCGCAAGCTCGCGGGGTGACGGCCGAGCTCGGGCGCGAGCGTGACGGGGAAGCCCATCTTCTTCTCGATCACCTTGGCGACCTCGAGCTGGTTCTTGCGGCGCTCTTCGGTGACCGCGCAGGTCGTCTTCGGCAGCACGCGGTTCACGAGCACGCGCTCGAACGGCAGCTTCTTCGCCTTGAGGTACTCGACCTGACGCTCGGCCTGCGGAATGCCCAGCTCTTCGCCGCGGGTGACGACGACGAAGCGACACTCAGCCGGGTTGAGCAGCGCCTTCTCGAAGCGCTCGACGTGTTTGATCTGCCCTTCACACCACGTCATCAGCGCCTGGCCGCCCTTGTTCTTGTACTTGGTGGCGATGGCGAGAATGGCCTGGAACCACGCCTTCGCGATGGCCGGAACTTCGAGCACGCGCAGCGAGTTCCCCGCGGGAGCCGGGTCGATCACGATGCGCTTGAACCGCTCCTGAACGAGCGCGTCGGTGAGCGCCGTCATCGCGGCCAGCTCGTCCATGCCGGCGGGCGCGAGATCGAACAGGTTGCGGAAGACCTCACGATCCTGCGCGAAGGCCTCGCCCTTGGCCTCGGGCCCGAAGATGGGCTCGGCGAGCTCCTTGAGCTTCTTCTTGAAGTTCGCGTACCAGGTGACGAAGTCGATCTCGCGCGCGTAGAGGCCCTTGGTGCCCTTCACCTGGGTCTCGGTGTCGGTGAGGCGGCTGACGAGCACGTCGGACAAGGAGTGCGACGGATCGGTCGAGAGCAGCAGCACCGGCCCTTCCTTCTCGGTCAGCGTGACGGCCGCAGCGGCGGCGCACGATGACTTGCCCATGCCGCCACCACCCATGAAGAAGATGAAGCGGGTCGGCGGAAGCGGAGGCGCCGCGATGGGGGGCATCGACGGCGCGCGCACGAGGGCGGG
>JBEOKA010000278.1:0-18127 GCA_040275325.1 Myxococcaceae bacterium
GACGCTCCCGATCTCGAGACGCCGTTCGAGAAGGTCGTCGCGCGCGCCCGCAAGCTGAGCGAGGCCCAGGTTCGGCACGTGCTCGAGAGCGTGCTCTTCGTCGCTCCCGAGCCACAGACGATCGATCAGCTCTTCGACGCCACCGGCATCGACCGCGAGAAGCTGCAGAAGGGCCTCGAGGCGCTGCAGGGTGAACGCCGTGAAGGCCTCGCCGGCATCGTGCTGCACGAGGTCGCCGGTGGCTGGCAGCTGCGCACGGCTCCCGAGTCGAGTGATTTCGTGAAGCGCTTCCTCAAGGTGAAGCCACAGCGCCTCACGCGCGCGGCCCTCGAGACGCTGGCCATCTGCGCCTACCGCCAGCCGGTGACACGCCCCGAGATCGAAGACATTCGCGGCGTCGACTCCGGCGCGGTGCTCAAGGCGCTGCTCGACCGTCGGCTCATCAAGATCGTCGGCAAGAAAGAAGAAGTCGGCCGCCCGATTCTCTACGGCACCACCCGCGAGTTCCTCGAGTTCTTCGCCCTGAAGGATCTCAACGCGCTGCCCACGCTGCGCGAGTTCCACGAGCTCACCGAAGAGCACCAGGAGATCGTCGAGAAGGAGACGCCACGCCCGACCGCCGCAGGCACCGTCGAGTCGCTGGCCGATCCCACGTTCCAGGCGCGCGTCGCCGAGCAGGAGAAGGCCTCTGAGGCCGCCCTCGAGCAGCTCGAGAGCGCCATCGAGACCGCTGACGTCACCACCAAGGCCGTGTCGAAGGTGCTCGACCCGCCGAAACCACCAGAACCGACGCCTGAAGGTGGAACCCCTCCACCCGCTGACGGCGGCCCGACGCCACCACCGGCGGGGAGCTAGTCATGCAGGAACGGTTGCAGAAGTACCTCGCCCGCGCGGGCATCGCCTCACGTCGCGCCGCCGAGACCCTCATCACCGCAGGGCGCGTGAAGGTGAACGGCTCCATCGTTCGCGAGCTGGGCACCAAGGTCGACGGCGCGAAGGATCTCGTCGTCGTCGATGGCAAACCGGCCGTCGCTCCGAACGAGAAGACCTGGTTCCTGCTCTACAAGCCGCCCGGAGTCGTCACCACGCTCAAGGATCCCCAGGGCCGGCCGACGATCAGCGACTACCTCGCACGGGTTCCGTCGCGCGTGTTCCCCGTGGGCCGCCTCGACTACGACGCCGAAGGCGCGCTGCTGCTCACCGATGACGGTGACGTCGCCAACAAGCTGATGCACCCGCGCCACCAGGTGCGCCGCGTCTACCTCGCGAAGGTGAAGGGCGACCCGACCGACGCCTCGCTCGAGAAGCTGCGCGGCGGCGTGCGCCTCGAAGACGGCTTCGCCAAGCCCACCGACGTCTCGCGCTTCGAGAAGGCCGACAAGAACACGTGGCTGCGCATCGTCGTCACCGAGGGCCGGCCGCACCTCATCAAGCGGCTGTGCGCAGCCATCGGCCACCCGGTCGTGCGCCTGTTCCGCCCGAGCCACGCTGGCATTCCCGTCGACGGCCTCAAGCCCGGCCACCTGCGCGAGCTGACCAGCGAAGAGGTGAAGCGCATTCACCAGATCTCGGAAGGCAAGGGCAGCGCCGACCCCGCGCTCAAGCTGCCGCCGCGTCGTCACGGCCACGGCATCGGCAAGGACGAGCCTGAAGACGAGGCTCCCGCCGAACCGCCCCGTCGCGCCGAAGGTGGGCCACGCCAACGCGCTGACCGACGTGAACGCGAGACTCCCACACGCTCCTGAATGTCCCTCCTGGTGCGCCACCAGCGGAGTACAACCATGGGCATGTCGGCCCGGTTCATCTGCCTCTCATTCCTGGTGTGGCTGGCCGCGTGTTCGGGTGGTCGCGACAAGTGGCTCGCGCAGCTGCAGAGCCCCCGCCCCGACGAGCGCGCGATCGCGGTGAAGAAGCTCGCCGAGAAGTTCGATGCCGACGATCTGCCGCTGTTCACGCAAGCCGCGCGAGATCCCGTCGGCATGGTGCGCGCCGAGGCGATGGGCGCCCTGGGCAAGAGCGCCGACCCTCGCGTGGTCGATCTGCTCGGTGAAGCCCTCGGCGACCCCGACGAAGACGTTCAGGCTGCTGCCGCGCGTTCGCTCGCCGTCATTCGCAACGACAAGGCCCGTGGCTACCTGACGCTGCAGTACTCGCGGCGTGGTCGCAGCACGCGGCTGGTGATCGTCGAGGGGCTCAAGAGCGCGAACGTTCCCGGCGCGATGGCGAGCTGTGTCGCCGCCGAGGCGAACTCGATCTGGGAGCAGAACCTGAAGGCCCTGCAGGACGGCGCGTTGCCCGAGCGGGTCGGCGCGGCGGAAGAGCTCGGTCGTTCGGGCCGGCCCGAGGCCGTGAATCGGCTCGTGCCCCTGCTGAAGGACAAGCAGGTGGTGCTGGCGGCGGCTGCTGCGCGTGGGCTCGGGTCGGCGCGCGACGTTCGTGCAGTGCCTGCGCTCACCATTCTGCTCGACGAGAACTTTCCCGAGCTGCGTGAGGCGGCGTGCGAAGCGCTCTTGCGGCTGAAGGACCCGAGCGCGCTGCCCAAGCTGACTGCCGTCGCGCTCGAGGGCAGCCCGGCGAGTCCCCTGGCGACCCGCGCGATCATCGCGTTGCCCGCCGGCCCCGAGACGAACAAGGCGCTGTGTGACGTCGTGGCGAGCGGTGGTGGGCCAGAGGTCGACGCCGCGGGCCGAGAGCTTCGCCTGCGTGGTGGCTGCCCCGCCGAGCCGCTGCTCGAGAAGCTGAAGACGGGCTCGCCGAACCCGGCCCTGCGTGCCTTCATCGCCCTCGGGCCCGCGTTCAAGGAGCACGCGGCGAAGGTTGTTCCACTCCTCACCTCGAATGACCCGCTCACGCGCCGTCTCGCCGTCGACACGCTCGCCCAGCTGCAAGACCCCGCGAGCGCGGGCGCGGTGCTCAAGGCGTTCGAGGCCGAGCTGAAGGCGATCGAGCCGCTGCGCGCCGACTGGATTCCAGCCGATCTCGCGCTCAAGTACGCGCCTGGCTTCAACCCTGACGAAGATCCGCCCGAGCACGACGCCTTCAATCGCGTCTCTCGCGCGCGCACGTCAGAGATGCTCAAGCGCGTTCAGGCCCTCGACGCCCAGCGACTCAAGGAGCGCGGCAAGGTCCCCCTTCAGGCCCGCGCTCCGCGAGAGATCGTCGATGACGGTACCGAGGAGCAGTACCAGTTGATGGGCTCGCTTCTGCGGGCGCTCGGTCGTCTGAAGGTCGATGGGGCGCGCGCGAAGATCGAACCGTTCACGGAAGAGCAGTCGCCGACCCTGCGCGCCGCGGCGTATGCGGGGCTCGCGATGCTGGGGCCCGAGACGGTGCCCGTCGTGAAGATCGCCCTGATGGATGCCGAGCGCTCGGTGCAGGCTGCCGCGGCGCAGGGCCTGGCCGAGGCGTCTGACGAAGGGCGCCTGGCCGTGCTCGAGGCGATCTCGCAGCTGGTCGGAGATCGCTCGCGCCTGGTCGAGCCGCTTCGCTCCCAGCAGCTGCCCCCGAGCGCCGCGCCGATTCTGCTCGCGCTGGTGAAGGAGGGTGGGGCCGATGGATCCACGGCTGCGGCGATTCTGGCCGAGATGCAGGCGCCCCAGTCGGTAGGCGCGATCGCCGAGCTCCTCAAGCAAGACACCGTCGTCGGCCGGCGCGAGCTGATCGCCTCGATCGGCAAGGTGAAGTCGCCCGAGTCCGTCGCCGCGCTGGGCCGGGAGCTGTTCAGTGATTCGCCCCCGGTGCGGGCGGCTGCGGCCGATGCGCTCGCGCTCCAGGGCGAAGCCGCGAAGGCTCAGCTCGAGAGCCTCGACGCGCTCAAAGGCGACTACTCGTTGCGGGTGCGTGAGGCGGCGTCGACCGCCGTTTCGAAGCTCTCTCCTGCCGCGGAGGGCCCGAAGTAATGGACCCGCGTGAACTGAAGGACAAGGCCACCGAGCAGTTCTCGAAGGGCAAGTTCGCCAAGTCGGCCGAGACCTACGAGGCGTACTGCAAGGCCGACCCGAAGGACCTGCAGGCCCGGCTGCGCATGGGTGACGCGTGGTCGAAGTGCGGCAAGAAGGACAAGGCGATCATCGCCTACCAGGCCGCGGCCGAGGGCTTCGCGAAAGACGGGTTTCTTCCACGCGCCATCGCCGCCTCGAAGCTCGTGCTCGAGCTCGACCCCGGCCACAAGGGCATCTCGCAGATGCTGGCCGATCTGTACGCCCGCAAGAGCGGAGCCACGCGGCCCTCGACTGCCCGCACCATCGGCGCGAAGGCTGACCCTGTCGTCGCGAAGCCCATCGAGCCGTCGCCGACCAACCGGGCCGACGCGATCGAGATCACCGTCGAGGATGACGGACCCGCGGCTCCTGCTGCGCCTCCTCCACCGTCGCCGACGACCCGTGCCGACGCGATCGAGGTGTCGATCGAGGTCGACTCGGCAGACTTGCCGAAGCCGCCGCCTGCGCCGTTGAGCTCGAGCGATGGGATCGAGATCGAGCTGGGCTCGCAGCCGGTGTCGGGCGAGATCGAAGTGCCGATCGTCGGCACCGAGCTCGATCCTCCGCCTGCTCCGAATCTCCCGAAGCCGGGGGAGCTGCCGGCCGAGCTCGACCTCGGGCTCGCTCCGCCTCCGCCGCCTCAGTCGTACGAACTCGACGTACCGCCTGCGCCGCCGAGCTACGAACTCGAGGTTGAGGCCCCGGCAGAGGTCGAGACGATCGAGCTCGAGCAGGTTCAGGAAGCGGCGCCTGCAGCCGACCCGATCGTCGAGCTGGAACAGGTCGTCGAGGAGCCTCCGGCTGTCGTCGCCTCTCCGGGTGCTGTCGGGCCGTCGCCGGGTGCTGTCGGGTCGTCGCCGGCTGCTGTCGGGTCGTCGCCGGCTGCTGTCGGGCCGTCGCCGGGCGCTGTCGGGCCGTCGCCGGCTGCTGTCGGGCCGTCGCCGGCTGCTGTCGGGCCGTTGCCGGCTGCTGTCGGGTCGTCGCCGGGTGCTGTCGGGCCGTCGCCGGGCGCTGTCGGGCCGTCGCCGGGTGCTGCTATCGCGGCTCCGCCCGCCACCATGGCGGCTCTGAGTGCCTCACTCGACCCTGTTCCGGAAGACGATGTGGTGGTGCTCACGAAGAAGCGCGAGCCCGCTCCCTTCACCAGCAGCCCGTCGAAGTCCGACGCACCTCCTGGCCTCAAACCGCGTCGTCCCGACGCGCCTGCCGCCTCACCGCCGACGCCCCAGAGCTCACCGAGTGGCGCGCGAATCTGGCTTCCGCCCACGTTCCAGCCTCCAGCCTCTGCGACGCCGACGTCACCGCCCGCGAGCGCGACGGTTTCGGCTGCTGCCGTCGAGCCCACCGCCACGCAAACCGAGCTCGAGCGCAGCCTCGAGGTCTTCGCGCAGTTCGACGTCGACGCTCCGAAGCCCGCGCCTTTCGCGAAGCCGGTGCCGCCGCCTGCTCCTCCTGCACCGGTTCGTCAGCCGCCCACCGTCGCGAGCTTCACCGAGCTCGAGCTCGAGGGTGACTCGCTGCTCCAGGCCGTCGAGGCCGCCGCTGCGCTGGGCGTCGATGTTCCCCGCAGCTCGCCCTCCGTTCAGATCAACGTCGAAGAGGTCATGGAGGCGCCCGACGAGCTCAAGCCCGATCCCGGTGCGCTGCCGAAGATTCCGCTCTTCTCCGATCTGCCTGAAGACGCGTTCATCGCCCTCTTCGAGCGGTGCCCGCTGCGCCGTGCCGAGCCGGGCGATCGCATCATCGAGCAGGGCAGCCAGGGCACGAGCTTCTTCGTCATCTGCTCGGGCAAGGTGCGTGTGCTTCGCACCGATGGCGAGGCGACCCGCGAACTCGCGACGCTCGACGAAGGCGCGTTCTTCGGTGAGATGGCGCTGCTCTCGGACGCGCCCCGCAGCGCCAGCGTCGAGGCCGCCTCTGAAGACACCCAGCTGCTCGAGATTCCGGCGATCGTGCTCACCGATCTGTCGACGCAGTTCCCGACGGTCGCTACCGCGCTCAAGAAGTTCTGCCGCCAGCGCCTGCTCGCGAACCTGATGAACAGCGCCGCGCTCTTCAAGCCGTTCACCAGGTCCGAGCGCCGCGATCTGGTGCAGCGGTTCCGCGCGCGCGACGCCGTGCCGGGCGAGGTGCTCATTCGTGAAGGGCAGCCCTCTGACGGGCTCTACGTGGTGCTCACCGGAGAGGTCTCGGTCGTGGTCGGAGGCCGGCAGGTCGCGACGCTGAAGGAAGGGCAGGTGTTCGGCGAGATGTCGCTGCTCACGCGCTCGCCCACCAGCGCGACGGTGAAGACGACCCGCAGAACGTCGTTCCTTCGCCTGCCCCGCGAGGACTTCGATCAGCTGATCATGAGCCACCCGCAGATCCTCGAGCAGGTCGCCGAGCTCACGGACGAGCGCCGCAAGCAGAACGCCGCCCTGCAGGTGCGCCCAGACGCGACCGCCTCGATGGTCTGAGCGTCGCTACTCGTGGCGATGAATGCGCTCGAGATACTCGTCGCGCGTGATCAGCCCCGACTCGATGAGGATCTCGAGCAGGCTGCGCAGCGCGCGCACCTGGCTGCTGATGATCCCCTCCATGCCATCGACCTGCTCGCGCAGAATCGCGATCTCCTTCCGCAGCGCATCGACCTCGGGCCGTGCATCTGGCGGAGGCGGTGGAGGGGGCTGCGGCGGTTGCGAAGGGCGTGAGCTGGGGGGGCGGGGTGACGCAGCGGGCGCCGACATCAGCTGATCGAGCTCGAAGGCCGTCTCGGTCATGCCCAGCTCTCCGGGCGTCGCCGCCTTCGTCGAAGAGACGCTCTCGCCGAAGTAGTAGCGGCGCACGGCACGATCGATCGACGAGGCCGTCGCGACGACGGGCGTGATCTTCAGGCTCGTGGCGAACTCGAGCTCCTGCAGCGCCTCGACGTTCGTGGGATCCGAGGTGGCGATCGACAGGGTGCGCGCTTGAGGGTCGTACGCGACAGGGAAGACGCCGTAGCGCTCGGCGAGATCGAGGCGCAGGTGCTCGGTGATGCGGTCGGGCAGGGGATCACGGTCGAGCGCGATCGTCGCCAGCCGCAGCTGCTGGGCCAGCACCCGGCACATCGCCGACTCATCGACGAAGCCCATCTCGACGACGGTTCTCCCAAGCCGGCCGCCCCACTTGCGCTGCTCCGCGAGCGCCGCCTTCAGCCGGGACTCATCGAGCACCCCCGCCTCGATGAGCAGCTCTCCGAGCCGCCGACGAAGATGGTTGGGCGTACGCGCAGTTACCGTCGCGTGAGGGTACCAGCGCGAATGAGCCGGGCAACATCTCGCCAGCGCTCTGATGAGAAGAATCAAGTGCGGGTGAAACTGACCCGGCGAACGAAAAACGCCGGCGATCCACGAGGGAGCGCCGGCGTTTTCACTCACGAACCGAAGAGGATTACTTCGTGCCTTCTTTGTTCTCGGCGGGAGCGCGCGCAGGGGGCGCGAGCTTCTTCGCTTCGGCCTTCTCGGCGGCGGTGAGGGGCTTCATGCGGAACGCCTTCCACTGCGCGTCCGTGCCCTTCACCTTCACCACTGCGGCCATGCCGACGCTCTTGGTGCCGTCGTTCATCTCCCAGCCGAAGGTGTCGGCGGGGCCCGGGTTCACGAAGAGCGACTTCGACGGCGTGCCCTCTTTGACCAGGTTGGTGCCGGCCGCGTCAGACGTCGCGCGCCCACCGGCCTCTTTGATGTTCGAAGCGAACGCGAAGTTGATCTTCGCCTCGGCGATCGCCTTCGCGATGGCCTCGTCACCGACGTTGCCGGCCGCGCCAGCGAAGTCGAGCGCCTGGTTGCCGCTGCCATGCGGCGGGCCGTGCGAGACGAGGGCGACGGGAACCTTCGCCTCCTTCGCCTCACGAACGACCTCGTCGATCGTCGTCTGGAAGTACCGGCAGCCCGTGCTGCACTTGATGTAGTTCGCGTCGTGGTAGCCGGGCAGCGAGACCAGTGCGAACTCGGGGAACTCGACCACGCGCACGGCGTTCATGTTGACGATGTTGGTGGCGTCCTTCTGGGCCGCCGTCACGCCGTCGGTGAACTCGGCGCGGCACTCCTGGTTGCCCGAGAACGCGAGCACCGGAACCTTGGCGGCCGAGACTTCCTTCAGCACGCGCGTGATGCCGGCCGCGATGTCGCCGATGTCGCCAGTAACCACGACCGCGTCGACCTTCTCGTCCTGGAAGAACTTCACGTAGCGCTTGAGCGCGAGAATGTTCTCGCCCGAGTCCTCGTTGACGGGGCCGAGCAGGCCGATGACGAGCTCGCCGTCGGCGTCCTTGTCGGTGAACGTCAGCTTGGCGCCCGACAGCTTCGCAGCGCGCTCGCCGATCTTCACGTCAGCCGTGGGGCCGGGATCGATCGGAGCAGCGCACTCCTTCTCGGCGCGCTCCGCAGGCGGCTTCGGCGTGGCAGGTGGAACCGCAGGAGCAACCACCTTCGGTGGCTCGGGCGGCGGCTTGGGTGTTTCAGTCTTCTTCTCGGGGCAGGCCAGGAGCGTCAGCGCGCTCACCAGCACCGTTGCCTTCGACAGCCGGCTCAACATGAGAAGTCCCCTCGTTCAGGCGTAAAGGTTGAAAGGCTGCGCGGAGTTAGCGGAAACGGACTCGCCGGTCCAGCAGCTTCGCGGTACACCTTCGCGCCATGCGCTGCACGCTCGGGGTTCTGGGACTCGTCGCCGTTGGCTGTGCGCACACGCCGGTGTCGGCTTTGGCGCTCGATTCACTGGAGCGGCCGGCCTTCATCGCCCGAATCGAAGAGGGCGCAGGGCCGAAGTCGGTCGTCTTTCGCGATGACGCAGCCAGCTATGCGAAGCGGCTCAAGACGCTCGACGCGCGTGAGGCCGACCGGCGGCTGACGCTCAAGCTCGAGAAGGGCACCGACAAGGAGCGGTCGATCAACCGGTACCAGGTCGCCGACTCATTGCGTGCGCAGGTCGTCTCGGAGCTTCCGCGCACCCGCCCGTGGACTCGCATGCTGCCGCCCGCGCAGGTGGCGACGGTGCTCGAGTCGTTCCTCGTCGACGAGGTGCCGGCGAACGCGCCCGACGTCACGCGCCTCGAGCCGCTCGGAGTCGACTCGATCCTCGAGATCGTCATCGAGGACTACGGCATGCGCAGCAAAGGCGGCAAGGCGGGCATCTTTCTGTACGGCTACGCGCAGCTCTACAAGGTGAAGGGCGGCACGCTGTATCGCCGCGCGTTCTTCAGCGATGAGCTGAACGCCGGCCTCGAGCACCTCGACCCGTTCGACGTGGCGAAGTCACCGGGCCTGTTCGCGAACCGGCTGAAGTCGATGCTGCAGGCGATCGCGCATCAGATCGCGTTCGATCTCTCGCCAGCAACGCTGACCGCGCAGCAGGACACTCCGCCCGCGAAGCTCGAGTCGGCTCCAGCACCCGCGAAGCCGGCCGAAGAAGATCCGCTCTGACTCAGCGCTTCAGCCGGCGAAGCGGGGCGCGAACGATTCGAGCAGCGGTGTGACGACGATCCGATCGACGACCCACCCGAGGAGCGCGCCGGTGATCGACCCAATGAGATCCCACGTGAGGTCCTTCATCGAGGGCTGACCCAGCCCGAGCCCGTCGGCGCACTCTTTCAACACGCCGATCGCCACGGCCCCGAGCGCACCTGCCGCGACCCGCCCGAACTCGTTCTCGGTGATCACCGCTCCGACGGAGTACCCCGCAGCGCCGAGCCCAACGCTCACGCTCAGGTGGAGCGCCTTGTCCGTGCCCCACCAGTCGTCTGCCCACGCAGCCGTCGAGACGAGCAGCGCCAGCGCGATCAGCCTCACACCCGACGACGCAGCAACGCGAGGCCCAGCAGCGCCAGCACCGACAACCCGCCATCGATCCCCTGGCAGGTGCAGCCCATGTTGTTCACCATCACGGTGCCGCCTGCCGAGCCGCCGCCGGTGATCGCGATGCCACCGCCCGTTCCAGGTCGGCCGCCACCATTCGTCGTGCCTCCACCGCCAGCGCCGCCGCCACCCTGACCGCTGTTGTCGACCGCGCAGTAGAAGTCCGCTCCGAGGGGTACGCAGACGTGCCCCGAAGGACAGGTGTTCGGGTTCGCGGGATCGCAGCGGCCCTGACACACCCCGCTGATGCAGCGCGTGCCCGGCTGGCAGCTCGAGATGTTCGGGAGCAGGCAGCTCGCTCCGGGGCCGACGATCTGATCCGGGCAGGCGCAGACGCCAGCGCCGCTGCCTTGCGGAGGATCGGGCTCGACCTGCACGCAGGTGGCGCACTGGTTCGGCAAGGTGATCGTGCACGGCGGGTAGCAACGGTTCGCGTAACAGGTGAGGCCCGCTTCGCACTGACCGCCGTTGCCACACATCGCGCAGCGCTGCCCCGAGTTTCCCGGAATGCAGACCTGCTCCAGGCCGACCTGCTGGCAGGTCGCGTCCACCGGACACGAATTGGGATCGTTCATCGTGCACCGACGACGGCAGAAGTTGCTGATGCACGAGAGGCCGTTGCGGCAGATGGCGAGCATCGTGCCCGTCGCGCTGCACGGCTGGTTCGCGTCGCTGATTTCGGTCGGAGCGCACGCGCAGATGCCACCGTTTCCCGTCGACTGGCAGGCAGGACACGATCCCGGACTCGCCGGGTTGCAGGTCGCGCGGCAGAAGCCTCCAAGGCACTGGGCTCCGCCGGCGCAGGGCATCGCCGAGTTGCACGGCTGACACGTCGCTGAGCCCCCGCTCGGGTAGCAGAGCTGCTCGGCTCTGCCGGTGATGGGCAGACACTGCGTCATCGCGCCACCAACCGGGCTGCAGGTCGTCGTCGAGCAGCCCGCGCAGAACGGCGCGCCGTTGTTGCAGCACGCCCGACAGAAGGCGATCGAGCTGTTCACCTCATCGGTCGCGCACGCATTGCACGACTTGCAGAAGTCCGAGACCTCGCAGCGATCACCCGTGTTGCCAGTCGGTGTGCAGGTGCCCGAGACGCACGAGTAGCCGGGAGCGCAGTTGGTCGCGACGTTCGCCGCGGTGCACTGGTTGGTGCACGCGTTGGTGGGGAAGCAGTAACTGCCGGCCGCCGTCGTCGTGCACATGAAGCCCGTGCCGCATTGCCCAGCGACGTTCGGGTTGCACGACATCGAGCACCAGTTCTTTCCTGCGCCGTCGGTGAGACATTGGCCCGTCGAGCAGTCCTGGCCCGACGTACAGAACTTGCACATGTCGGGCGCGCCGATCTGCGGCAGGCACGCGTTGCCGTTGGTCGAGGGCTGGCAGGTGAAGCCGGCAGGGCAGGGATCGGTGAGGTTCGTGCAGTCACGCGTGCACACGCGCGTCGAGGAGCCGGTCGGGCCTTCACACACGAGCGGGCTGGTGCAGGTCGGTCCCGAGCAGACCGAGCCCTGCGCGCCCGTGCCGGGTGGGTAGATCGTGCAGACGTCGGAGATGTCGGGGCCCTGCAGGTTGCGCTTGATCTCGCCGGTGCCGATGTTCGCGAACATCACCGCGACCGAGTTCGGCGTGTGCGCGATGCCGATGAAGTGGCCGGCCTCGTGGGTGACGACGCTCTCGTAGTCGTAGTCGCCCGAGGAGATCGGGTTGCCGGCGCCCCAGGTGACGGTCGAGGCGTTCATCTCCATGTCGGAGTCGCTCAGCTCGCCGTTCGGGTACCAGGTGTTGGTGGTGAGGCCGAGCGTCGCGTTCGAGTAGCGCCAGTTGGTGCCGGACAGCCAGATGACGTTGTTGTTGTCGTCGAGCGCGGCCACCGCAGCGGGCCCGGCGGGCGTCGTGAAGTTCTGCGTCTGAAACGCGAACGCGATCGTCGGCGAGCAGGTCGTGTTCGTCAGCGTCCACCGATCGAACGCGGTGCGCATGGTGGCCAGCACCGAGGTGTACGAGATCGCCTGCTGCCCGGGGATCGTCATGCCTCCGCCGTTGTCGATGGAGGCCGCGAAGCGCACCTCGGGCAGACAGCGCAGCGGCGTGGTGGCGGGAGCTCCAGCGGCACGCGTGCACACCCGATTGCCGTTCGCCTGCCCGTTCTGAAGGATGCAGCTCGACGAGCAGTTGTCGAGGAACCACCGGTTGCCGCTCGGCGTGGCGAGGCTGGTGGCGGCGACGGTGGTGGCGAGCAACACCAGCGCTCTCATCGCGCACCGCCCTTCACGGCCGCACGAATGCGGGTGAGGAACGCCTCTGCAGCGCCCAGGTGCTCGCGCTCGACGACGGGCCCGGCGACGCCGCGCTTGCCGCTCGTCGCGAAGCTCAGGCCCGAGAGATCTCGTCGCGCCACCTTCGGTCCCACGGAGCCTTCGAACTTCACCTTGCCCGCCGACAGCGCCAGCACCACGAACGCGCCCTTCTCGTCGACGGCCGGCTCGAGGAAGAGCACGACCTCTTCTCCGGCCTCGAAGGTGGCGGCGCCCGACACGCTCTGGCCGATGCCTCCGACGACGCCGCCTGGCTGCTTCACGAGCGCGGTACGCAGCGGAGCTCCCTTGAGCGTCTCGCGCACGTCGATCTCGGCCCAGGTCCAGATCTTCCGCTTGCCGTCGTCCCAGCTCGTCTCGGTGCGCCGCACGGAGCCGTGCACGACGACGGGCGCCATCGCCGTCATCTCTTCCATGGTGAGGGCCATGACGACGGTGGCGAGAGCAGGAGCCGCGATCAGCACGGCGAGGGCAGCGACAAAGCGGAGCGTGCGCATCGTGAGGAAGACCTTCGTGGCCCCCGGCCGGGGCCTTTTGACGAGTCGTTCACGAGTGTAGCGGCTTGGCAGCCTCGTGTGTCTCGTCGTGGTAGACGTTCGCCATGTCACGGCTGGTCATCTTCATCTCGAACGGTGGCTACGAGGCGGCGTGGCAGTCGATGTCGCTCGGGCTGACGGCGGCCGCGATGGGAGACGAGGTGATCTACGTCTTCGCCTTCGACGCGCTTCGGGCGCTCTCACGCGGCACCTTTGGCAAACCGTTGACCGAGCGCGAGTCGTCAGAGGCGACGCGAGGGCAGGGCCTGGGAGCGCCGTTGCCGTCGAGCATGCTCGGTGATGCGCGACAACTGGGCGCGCGTGCGATCGCGTGTGACACCACAGTCAAGCTGTGCGGTCTCGACGCGGTCGAGCTGCTGCACGCGCGTCAGCTCGATGAGGTGACGGGGCTTCCAGACATCTGGAAGCTCACGCAGAACGCGCGGCTGTTGTCGTTCTAACGCTTCTTCGCGAGCGCCTTGTACTCGGCGAGCGCGGCCTTCATCTTCGTGCGGGCCTCTTTGATCGCAGCCTCACGCGCGAGCTTCTCGGCGCGTGCCTTCGCAACCGACTCGGCCTTCGCGGCGCGGTCCGCTTCCGAGACCTTCACGCTCGCGCGCTTGAAGAAGCGCTCCGCGAAGTCACGGGGAAGCGCCTGGTCGCGCCGCACCTCGTCGAGCTCGGCCCAGAGTTCGTCGCGCGCGGCAGCGATCTGATCGACGAGCTTTCGATAGGCCCCCACCTTGCGGAACGAGACCGCGGCGGCGCTCGAGTCCTCTCGTGACTTGATGGCGGCGTCTGCCTGCGCGAGCAGGGTCTTCAACTCTGCAGGCATTCCAGCGAAGCGCTTGTCGCTCTGCGCCTCGAGCTGCTTGACCCACGGCCGCATCGCCTGCAGCTGATCTCCGAGCACCGGCCTCGCCAGGCGCGTCGGAGCTTCGGAGAAGAACAGCTCGAAGATCCCAGCCGCCTTCGCCTCGTTCGCCAGCTTCACCACGAAGTCGTCCAGCCCATCGTCCGCGAAGGTGATCTGCGCGTCGGCCGAGACCTGCGCGTTCCAGACCTCGTACTGCTGCTCCTCGACGCCCGGCAGCCGTTGACTGGCTGTCGTGAGCGCCTTGCCAAGGCCCTTGAGGCCTTTCTGCAAGCCGAGGCGGATGAGCGAGAAGGAGACCTCCTCACGAAGGCTGGAGAACGACGGGTCCTGGGGAAGGGAGCGAGCGGGCATGACCCGCAGACTTCACCAACCTCGAGGCAGGCTCAAGCTCGAGCGCGCAGATCGCCGTGGGTCGCGATGGGGGGCCCAGCTTCGAGCTGAGGATCACGGGTGGCAGGCTGCCAGGTGCGATCTTCAGTCTCAGGACTACAGGTGGCAGCGCTGCCGGGTACGAACTCGAGTGGCGGGGCCGCTGCGAGCAAGAACTCCGACGGGATCCTCGGCCTCAATCAGAGCGTGCTGACGATGCGGAACTCGACCTTCAGGGGTTCGGCGGTGGTGGAATTCTTCACGCGGTCACAGAGCTGACCCGCGAACTGAACGGAACCAGTCGGAAGGAGCGACCATGTGTTGGGCCCTTTGGTCGTCGTTTGGCCGTTGATGATCACTGCAAGGAATCGGTCGTCGGTTGGGCGGTCCGAAAGGTTGAAGAGGCAGGGGTCTTCGTTTCCGATCAGATTTTGAATGTCAGCAAGTGCGCGAGACAGATCCTGGGCGTTCGCTGCTGCATAGAATTGCTTTTGGCAGATCTTATTGATGCAGCGATTGGTGACCCCCATCGGATCACCACACTCGGCGTTGGTATCCATTGGACACTTTCGCCCGAAACCGCCTTCGGCGGCCATCGAGTTGAGAACATCCAGGGCCTCCGCACTCGCGAAGTCCGCTCCGAAGCCAACCACGATGGTACTGACGTTGCGCGAGCGCAGTTGCTTGACAGCTGTGACCACTCCGTCCTTGTCGAGGTAGCCCGCACGGCAATACTGCCCGACGCAGTTCGCACCGAGGGTGCAAAGATTCGCTGGCGGAACAGGCGTCGAGTTGCAGCCCAGGGGGTTCGAAGGGTTGCAGTTCGGGAGACCATCCGTGAGAAGCAACACGAAGTCCTGTCGGTTGTCCTTGTCGTCCAAGAGCGCTGAATACGAGCCCAGGAAGGAAAGAGACGGGGCAGTCGGGGTGCCGCCAACCGGAACGGTGGATTGAATACGCATGTTGACCTGCGCTGCGTTCATCGTGAGCGGAGTGCTGTCGTTGTCGTTGGTAGATGCGGGGGGCAGCTGCACCGAGATCTCGCGTGTCGGGGCACATCCCTGCGGCTGAGGCTGCGACACCATGTCTGAGGCCGGGAAGAACGCGAGACCCATGCGGGCGACAGTCGATGAGATGGTGAGGAACTGGCCCATCGCAGTTCGAAGCTCGCTGATACGCGTGCGGCAATTCGCCGGACAAGACGCGCCAGAGCACCCGCCACACGCAGGGGAGCCTGGCTCGAGTGGCGTATTCATCGATCCGGAGTTGTCGACGAGGATCATCAGGTTCGGCTTCAGGTTCCTCGCGACGACGTTCTTCGTCTGCGTCGTCTGCGTGATCGCGATCGGCGTCACCGGCTCGAAGTCGTAGACCTGACAGGCGGTCGCGAACAGCAGGGCGGGGAAGATGAATCGGGTCATCGAAAGTGCCTCGGGAAAAGACGTTGCTGCGAAGGACGGCGAGAGTCGCTCAGCTTGCCACACCGCTCAAGGAGATCCGGCGACGCGGAGCCGAAGCACGGTGCCCTGATTCGTCTCGCAGAACGCGGGCGCGAGCTGAATCTGTCGATCGCCCGAGACGAGCTGCCAGGTGTCGGGACCGCGGGTGACGACCTTGTCGCCGACGAGCAGCGAGACGGCTCCCGAGTTCAGCGGCTTCTGCGGCAGGTCGAGCAGACACATCGCGGGAGCGAGGCCCGTCAGCACGGTCGAGAGCACCTGCTCGAGCTCGGCGCGGTTTCCCGCCTGGAACGACCAGCGGCTGCACTCCGCGTTCACGCAGCTGTTCCCCGCACCACACTGCGCGTCGGCGCTGCACGCTCGTGGAACGCCTCCGGCCTTCGCGAGCCGCTCGAGCACCTCTCGCGCGTCGGGTTGGCTGGTGTCGGCGCCGAAGCCCACCACGATGGTGCGAATGCCCTTCGCCGCGAGCTGCTCGACCTCGCGAACCGTCGCGTCGGCGTCGAGACACCCGCGCCGCCGCACGTCGAGCCCGCTGCAGTCACCTCCGCCCGTCTGGCATCGGCACACCGCCGCGTTCTGGACGAAGTCGTTCGGGTTCTCGGCGTTGCAGTTCGGCAGGCCGTCGGTGAGCAGCAACACGAAGTCGTTGCGGAAGTCGTTGGCGACGAGCCCAGCGTGCGCCCCAAGGAAGGCGAGCGTCGCGCCTGTCGGAGTTCCTCCCGCCGGGTTGAGCGCCTGAACGGCGGCGTTCACCTGCATCGCGTTCGTTCGGTTCGCCTGATCGGCTTGCGCGTCATCCGATCGCGAGGTCACCGGAAGCGGCACCGTCACCGAGCTCGCAGGCAGACACGACGCCTCGGCCCCCGCCTGCGTCGTTGGATCGCGCGGGAAGGCCGTGAGCCCCAGCCGCACCTGCGCATCCGCCAGCGCGGTGAACGTCGACACGGCCTGCTTCAGATCTCCCATTCGGGTCGCGCACAGGGCGCCCTGGCACGCAGCATCGATCTTCGCCCCCATCGAACCCGATCGATCGACGGTCAACATCACGTTGGGCTTGAGCACCGGGTTGAGCGGGATGATGCGGTCGTCGATGGTGATCGTCACCGGCTCCACCGGCTCGAACTGGTACGACTGGCAGCTCATCGCGACGATCAGCAGCGGCAGCAGACGGTTCATTTCCGCGCTCCTTGAAGGTTGGCGCAGTGTCGAGGAGCGCTGCCTCGAGCCGCAAGGCCTACATGCGTCCGAAGTTCAGTGAATACCGATGGTTCGTCGATGCTCCAGTGTCATCGCGGCTGACAACCACGGGTGGCGGCGGTGCAGAAGCCCTCAAATTCGGTGAGCGTCTCTGCGTCGCAAGCGTGTAAGGGACGTGACGCATGCGTGTGGTGGTGCTCTCTCGCTCGAGCCGAATCGCGTCGACCAGCCGGTTGATCGAAGCCGCGCGCGCGCGTGGCCATCATGTTCGCTGCGTCGATCCCACCTCGTTGCAGCTTCAGCTGGGCGCGCGGCGGGGGCGTCTGGTGCGCGCGTACAAGTTGATGCGCACACCCGACCTGGTGATTCCGCGCTTCGCGGGAAACGTCGCGCCGTTCGCGTTGCCGATGGTCGATCAGCTCGAGGCGCAGGGCGCGGTGGTGATGAACGGCGCCGACGCGATCGGCGTGAGTCGAAACCTGCTGCGATGCCTGCAGCGCCTCTCGAGCCGCGGAGTGCCGGTGCCCCGTACGGTGCTCGCCCGTGACTCGAAGGCGCTCAAGTCGCTCGTCTCCCGAGTGGGTGGGCTGCCCGTCGTGGTGAAGCTGCTGGCCGCGAGTGAACAGCGCCGCGTGATGCTCTGTGAGTCGATGCAGTCGCTCGAGGCCGCGCTCGAGGCGGTGCTCGGGCTCGGGCATGACGTGGTGATGCAGGAGTCCATTCGGCAGGCGCAGCGTGATCTGCAGCTGCTCGTCGTCGGAGGCCGGGTGACGGCCGCGGTGCATCGCATCGCGCAGCCGGGCAGGGCTGCGCGCAACCTCGGTCAGTTCGATCGCATCGAGCGGGCCACGCCGTCAGATGAAGTTCGCTCCCTGGCGGAGCGCGCCGCGAAGGCGTGCGGCCTCGAGCTGTGCTCGGTCGACGTCATCGAGGGCAAGTGGGCGAGGGTGGCCGACGTGAACGCGCTCCCGTCGTTGCCGGAGTTGGAGATCGCCTGCGAGCGCGATCTGGCCACCGAGATCATCGAGCGGGGCGAGCAGCTGGTCGCCGCACGAGCACCGAAGTCGAAGTCGTGACAAAGAGGAGCCCACCATGAAGCGAGCCTTGATTCTGATGCTGAGCCTGATCGCGAGCGCGGCCTTCGCCGGCGATCCCGACGTGACGTCGCTGTACGAAGTGCGCACCGATGGAACCTCGACCGCGCTGAAGGCTGGCGAGAAGGGCAAGGTCGTCATCCTCATCAAGGCGAAGAACGGAGCCCATGTGTCCGACGAGGCTCCGCTGCGCATCGAGCTGTCGAGCAAGGAGGCGAAGCTCGACAAAGAGAAGGTGACGCTCGCCGACTCGCTCGTGAAGAAGGCCGAAGGCTCGACCGAGTTCCCCGACCCGAAGTTCGAGGTCGGCTTCACGCCCGCGGGTGCCGGCAAGGCCTCGGTCGACGCGAAGATGACCTTCTTCATCTGCACCGAGAAGGTCTGCGCTCGCCAGACGAAGAACCTGTCGTTCCCGGTGACGGTCAA